>NZ_JAPYKO010000011.1:0-188352 GCF_037179585.1 Mesorhizobium argentiipisi (SeqCode) | reverse complement strand
GAGTCTGATCAACCGTCGTCTCTGAGCTCCACCCCCAGCCCTGTGCAGCTTCGGCCGATCCGACTGCTTCGCAAACCTGCCAAGCAGGTGAGCCTTCTTGCCTTCAACCTTGACAGGGAACATGAGAGCTAATCGAGAGGGAAAGGCGCACAGTGCTCCGGCCTGACGCAGCAAGGACAGCCTTGCTAACGGCCGGATGTCCGGGACTTTATTTCAAAGCAGTTCCATAACGGTGCTGCAACCGCAGTCGTCCATCCAACTTTTTATTCTTTGGCGTTGAAGAGGCGGCCAGCATGGCAGGAGCGAGATACTATATATTCAAGGACGCTCACTGTTGGAAGATTGGCTACGACGGCAAGGAATATGTCTATAAGTCGAACGCGGATGCAGTCATGGCCGCGATCAAGGCTGCAAACGAAACTGCGTTGCACGGCTTTGAAGCTGAGGTGCTCGTTCAGGGGATAGACGGCAAGTGGCGAACGGAATGGTCCGGAGGGTGAACGGGCGTTCAGGCCCCTCACTCGATCACCGATAGGAATGAGCCTATGCCTCGCCTTTGAGGCGGCGACCATTATAGGCCAGATCAGCGCGGGCACCTTCGATCAGTGCAAATACCGCCGCATGATGCTCAGCAGCCAATCGTTGAGGCTCATGTCTGCAGGTCGGCAATCATATTCTTCGATCGCAGTCCGCAGGGTCAACTGAACCAATTCCTCACCCGATTTTGGCGATCCGCCTCTATACTGTCGGGCTCTTGTTCGCAGGGCGCCAAGCAGACGCTGGTCACCTTGGGTGGACAACAGGTTGTGATCCGGACGCATTGATCGCCCTGTCTCTCGAGCGGAATGGAACGAGGTCTCTGCCTCAGCCGTCAGCATACTTTGCCTGGTTGCGGAACGGAGGCTGCGTAGGCGCTCATGGTGCCAATCGATTCAAAGCAGGCGATTGCGTTCCGCGAGTTCACGTGCCCGCCTCAGAGTGCCGTCGGTGTCGGCGATCCTGCGCCTTGCGGCTTCGTCGGTTCTGATGGTCAGCCGCGCCGACATAATCTTGGACGACTTGGCCACCGCCACGATCAGGACGCGTGGGGTATCCGGTGTTTTCATGGTTCTCATGGGTATTCTCCCTTCAGGTGAAATGAATGCCGGGACCGCAGTCACCGGGACAATGCCGCGCATGACCGGGCCAGGAGCGATAAACCGCAGTATCGACCTTGCCACGATCAGGATGCCCGGTCGGCCTCCGCCCGCCTCTTGGCATCCTGTGCATTCAGTTCGCTAACGATCTTCTCCGCCCGGCGCGTCTTGATGCCGATCACCATCTTCTTCTCAAACTCGGCAGGTTGACCGGTGAAGATGTCGAAAACGGTCCAACTGTCCGGTTCGTCCATCCGAAGCGCGTAGCGGTTTGCCATGCTTGCATCCTTCCGTTTCGCCTCTCGACGAATGCCAACCGGTTCAGCCTTTTACGGTGACGAAAACCGAGGCCAGCGTAGCGACAATCCAGAGCGCGACACATATCTTCAAGGTGAGCGGGCCGTATGTCGCCATGCGCGCCGCCACATTCTCCATTCCGCTCGCGTTAGCCTGCTTGGCCGCGACAGCGAGCGGTGCCTTGCTGCCAAGTCTGCCGAACGCGCGAGGCGGTTCACGCAGGGAAACGGCGCCGGATGTCTTCAATGCCGGGCTTGGCGCGGCTGTCTGGCGACTGAGCTTTAAGGGCAACTTCTTTCTTGAGGCGGAACGGGTGTGCATATCCTTCTATAGACGGCTTGCCGTGCGATAGCCAGGAGCGCCGAAATTATTTGCCGGCCCCGCAAAATTATCGAGAAGACAAATTGCGAGACGCGAAAAAAATATCGCAATGAGGAGCCGAGTTTTTGGTGTTTTTGAAATCTGTGTTTAGACTTTTATTTGGCCAACGAAAATAAACGCTGTCGCGGCCTTGCCCACGGTGCCCTTGGAGCGCATATATTAAATTCGTTGATTTGGTCGAGGTGGCTTTCGTTATGATAAAGCCTCGCCATCCGCCTTCCGAATTTTCGATTATGAAATGCATTGCGCCGGTTCCGGCGCCGCGGCTCGTCGAGGTACGGAGACAACCATGACCACACTTCTGCAACGCAACGCACGCCCGATCCAGCATGGCGCGCCGGCGCGCCTTTTCGACATCGGACAGGCGGTCCGGCTGAAGGGCGGCCTCGGCCTCGGTCCGAAGACGGGTGAAATCTACCGCGTCACCGGAACACTGCCGCCGAGGGGAAACTCGCCGCAATATCGCGTTCGCAGCGAAAGCGAGCCGCATGAGCGGGTCGTGACGGAGGACAGGCTGGAAACGGCCAACGACCTGTCGGAGGACGGCATGATGCTCATCGAAAGGACATTCGGACATGGCCAAGGGACAGAAGCGCTCGAACCGCGAGATCAGAAAGCCGAAGCAGGAAAAGACACCGGCCAAACCTGAGAGCGCGTTCGTTCAAATCAAAGGCGCCAGCGCGTTCCGCTCAAGGAAAGAGCAAGGCTGACGGCGGGATGTTTGTGAGCGACGGGCTCGGATGAAAGTCGTGATTGAATTCTATCGCGTTCGCGCGGCGGACGATGCCCATGCCGTCGTCGGCCGTGAAACTGTGGAAGCGGTCGATCTGGAAGCGGCGATCGAGATCGCGCGGCTTCTGGCCAGGACGCTGAACATGCCGCAATGGCCAGATGCTGTCGCGATTGCCGACGCCGACGGCGCGACAATCTATTCCGGCGTCATTGCCGCGCAGGCGGGCATGGACAAAGGGCCGACATCATGAACGCCGGCAACCAGCCCACCGATGCCGCTCGCAGCATCTGGGCTCGTCCGGATGAGCAAAATGCAAGCGGCGCTCAGGCATCCGAGTTTAGAGACCACCAATATGGCCGCCGCGTCGAGGCCGATCGTTCCTGGACCGTCTATCACGTCTTCACGGGCATTCCCGCGCATGTGAACGGTACCTCCATGATCGGACTCAGCCGTTCGGAAGCGACGAACAGCATGCTGTCCCTCAACCTTCGCAACAGCGAACGCCGCAAGCAGAGGATCGCCGCGCGGCCAGCTCTTGTTGGCGTTCCTGAATTATCGGGAGACCTGTCATGACTCTAGCTTTCCCCAATCCCAGTCGCAGCTTCGATGAAGCGCGCAATGCCGTCTGCTTCATCGGCCATGACGGCATGTTTCGGATCCGTTTCTTCATCGAGGCAGAGGCGCTGGCCAAGTCCGGCGTTGTCCCGGGCGGAAAAGTAAGCACCGAGACGGCCTGTCTTTCGGCATTCGACGCCTTGCGAGCCACCATCCAAGACGTGGCCGGCAAGGTTTATGTCCGCAACCGCCGCGACTCCTACACTTTGACCGCCGCCGATTTCCGGTAGCCGCATCCGCAATGCGATCAAGGCTGGCTGAATAATATTGCTACCGCGCTCGTCTTTCGGCGCCGTCGGGCGTAGGGTGCACGATGGTTCACAAAAAATTCCGGGCTCCTGTGGTTGTCTACATCGCTGGCCCTCTCGGTTTCACTCTCATTGAGTCCGTCGCACAGGCTTCGGATTTCCTGTTTGACCATTGGCCTGGAAACGACAGCCTGGCTTGGACTGACGCGATGAAGCGCTGCGCCGAAGATGGTGCTGCCGATGACGCGAGCGTCGCTTTCCTTGCCGCGCTTAAGAGTGCGGGGATCAGCTACGACCGCACGGTTGAGATTTACTGAGCTTGGCGACGGAGAGCGCGCGGTCTGATCTGCGCGCTTTCGGTTTTGCAACCGCCATGGAAAACCGCGGCGGTGTTTGCTCAAAACCTGCCCAATCCTGCATACGGAGATTTCGAATGGCGATGAAGCCGAACTATCGATACGAGCGGAGCCAACGAGACAAGGCCAAGGCGGCCAAGAAAGAAGCCAAGCTTGCCGGAAAAGCTGCAAAGGAGAAACCTTCATCCATAGAGCAGAAAGAAGCGCGCATAGAACAGAAAGAAGCGCGGGAGCCCGCTGCTGACGAAAGCTGAGGCATAGGCGATGACAAAGCGCGAGACAGACAACTTCGAAATCGACGTGGAATGTCCCCGTTGCCGCCATCAGGCAAAGACGCTTGTCGGCTGGATTCGTACTCACACCCAGATGGAATGCTCGAACTGCGGCGACATCATTGACATTGAAAGCAAGAACTTCAGGTGGCATGAACAGCGCTAAGGAAAGCCTTATGACGCCATCCGAATCTCGGTCGCCGCGCCTTGCCGTTCTGATCGATGCCGACAATGCCTCGGCCAAGATTGCCGATGGGCTGTTCGAGGAGATCGCCAAGATCGGCGAGGCCAGCGTGCGTCGCATCTATGGCGATTTTTCCAGCTCGCGCTCGAAAGCATGGGCCGACGTTCTTTCGAAGCACGCAATCATACCCCAGCAGCAGTTCGCCTACACCACAGGCAAGAACGCCTCGGACATCACGCTCGTCATCGACGCGATGGATCTCCTCCATAGCGGCCGGTTCGACGGTTTCTGCCTGGTTTCCTCCGACAGTGATTTCACCCGGCTGGCGGCCCGCATTCGTGAACAGGGCATCGACGTGTTCGGCTTCGGTGAGCAGAAGACACCCGAGAGTTTCCGCCAGGCATGCCGTCGATTTGTCTATACCGAGAACCTGCTGCCGTCTGCGCCCGGGAACGAGCCTGAAGCGGTATCGAGCATGAAGCCATTGCAGCCGCCGTCAGCGGCCGTGCCGATAATCCGCAAAATCATCGCACAGATGGAAAGCGAAGACGGCTGGGTTCCGCTCGGTGCGGTCGGAACGCAGCTCGCCAACCTGGCTTCCGACTTCGATCCGCGTACCTTCGGCTTTCGCAAGCTGAGCGATCTCGTCCGCAAGACGAACGCGTTCGAAATCGACCGTCCCGAGGGCGGGACGTTGCGCATCAGAATAAAACCGGAGGCCGCGATCAAACCTGAGGCCGCGCGAAGGGGCAGGCGGAAGACCTGACCGGTACGGCGCAGATGTGCCACGTCCTAGCAGGTTGGCATCTATCGCTCGCCGAGCTTTTCCATACCCTCCCGGTCCTGTTCGGGGCGCAACTGGTAGCAGATCGATCAAGGCCTTCTTCGGGTGAGCAGATCCGCGGGCCATGAACGTCTCGGCGCCAACCTCCGAAGCTTGACCGCCCGAGGCCCGGTTTGGCTCATGCCTCACAAAATCTCGTCGCGCTCGCCGACCCCACGACCAGCCAGCGGTCGTGCATGGTAACAACCGCATTGTGTGGTCCTGCGCGCTGGCGCGCTACATATCGCTCGGCGCGGAGGTGGCGGTGACCTTCAGGAGGTCGCCGTCGGATGGGACGTATAGACCACTATGTCGAGGTCCCTTGTGCAGGCTGCCCGCTTCGATGGGGCGTCCCTTGGTGGGTTCATCGGCAAGGGCTGCATTCGACGTCTGTGGCAAGCCGCCACACCGATCGCGTGGCGGGCCCGTTTCGCATCTTCCCTTGATAGATTGCGTTCGGTCTCTAATTGAGATATAGATTTAGTACGCAATCTAAATATGGAGATCGACGATGCGCGTGAGCCGCATTCAGGCTGAGCAGAACCGGCAAACCGTGATCGATGTGGCCAGCCGCCTTTTTCGGGAGCACGGTTTCGACGGCATCGGCCTCAAGGATCTGATGAAGGGCGCCGGGCTGACCCAAGGCGCTTTCTACAAACAGTTCGCATCTAAGGAGGACTTGGCGGTGCAGGCGTCCAAGCGGGCGATGGAGAGCGCTGCCGACAGATGGACGGCGGCGATGGCAGCGAACCCACACGATCCGCTTGGGGCGGTGATCGAGTTCTACCTCAGCATGGACCATCGCGAAGAAAGGATGGACGGCTGCCCGGTCGCGGCGCTCGGCTCGGATGCCGCCAGGCAGGGGAGCGACGTCAAAGCGTCGTTCGAGACCGGGATCAAGGCATATCTGGAAGTCCTCGGCAGGATGATTGCCCGGACGGACGGCGAGCAAACCATTGAAAAAGCCATGGCTGTCCTCTCGACGATGGTCGGTGCGGTGGTCCTCTCGCGCGTCGTCAATGATCCCGACCTCGCCCAGGCCTTCCTGGGTGCGGCGACCCAACAGGTTCGCGACATCGTCACCGTTTGAACGGCGCAGGGTTGGCGACTCAGATCGATAGGAGAATAGATGCGACGGATTGTTGTCACCGGCATGGGCGCAGTCACGCCCCTTGCCGCAGATGTCGAGACGTCGTGGTCGCGTCTCCTGGCCGGCCGCTCGGGCATCCGCGGGCTTCCCGATGAAATGGTCGAAACCCTGCCGACAAAGATCGGCGGAACGGTTCTTTCCCTGGAGGAGGATCCTGAAGCCGGTCTCGATGCGAATGCCTTCCTAGCGCCGAAGGATCAGCGCAAAATCGACCGCTTCATCCTTTTCGCGCTGGCGGCGGCGGAAGAAGCGCTGGCCCAGGCGGGGTGGAAGCCGGTCTCGGAAAAGGATCGGCTTCGCACCGCGACGATCATTGCTTCAGGCATCGGAGGGTTCCCCGCCATAACCGAGGCGGTGCGGACCGTAGACCAGCGCGGCGTTCGGCGTCTTTCGCCGTTCACGGTGCCGTCGTTCCTGGTGAACCTCGCCGCGGGCCACATCACGATTCGTTACGGCTTCAAGGGCCACATCGGCGCGCCGGTAACGGCGTGCGCCGCCGGCATCCAGGCGATCGGCGATGCTGCACGTATCATCCGTGCCGATGAAGCCGACATCGCCGTGTGCGGCGGCACCGAAGCCTGCATGAATGTCGTCAGTCTGGGCGGCTTCGCGGCGGCGCGCTCGCTTTCGACGTCATTCAATCATCGTCCCGAGCAGGCCTCCCGTCCGTTCGACGTCTCGCGGGACGGCTTCGTCATGGGCGAAGGCGCCGGTATCCTTGTCATCGAGGAATTGAGCCATGCGCTGGCGCGCGGCGCACAACCGCTCGCCGAGGTCGTCGGCTACGGCACGACGGCGGATGCCCATCACGTCACGTCCGGCCCCGAGGACGGGGACGGCGCGCGCCGTGCCATGGAGATCGCGATTGCACAGGCCGGCATCTCACCGCGCGAGATCCGCCACCTCAATGCTCACGCGACCTCCACGCCGGTGGGCGACCTGGGAGAAATCGAGGCAATCAAAAGCGTCTTCGGCACGGATTTCTCCATAGCCGTCAGCGGAACCAAATCGGCGACCGGACACCTGCTGGGGGCTGCCGGCGGGCTTGGCGCGATCTTCACGATCCTGGCGCTCAGGGACCAGGTGGCGCCGCCGACCCTCAATCTGTCCGCCCCCGATCCGGCCGGCGACGGAATAGACTTCGTCGCAAACCGGGCCCGGCCGATGGAGATGGAATACGCGATCGCCAACGGCTTCGGCTTCGGCGGCGTCAATGCCAGCGCGGTGTTCCGGCGCTGGGACGGACACGGCGTGAACGGTCGAGCCGCTCGTGACTGACGCTTTTTGCTTCGGCCTTTCCTGCTTTTCCAGTCCAACCCAAAGAAAGTGATTTCCATGAATAGGACCAATCCTGGCGTCGCCATCGTCACGGGGGCATCCAGCGGAATCGGGCAGGTGACGGCCAAGGCCTTGCAGAAGGCGGGCTTTCGCGTCTTCGGAACCAGCCGTCGCGCAGTTTCCAAGAAAACCGACGGCATTACCATGCTGGCCTGCGACGTGACCGATGACGCGTCCGTGGCGAAGCTGGTCGACGAGGTGCTGGCCGATGCCGGGCGCATCGACCTGCTGGTCAACAATGCCGGTATGGGTCTGCTCGGCGGCGCGGAGGAATCCTCGACTACCCAGGCCCAGGCTCTGTTCGACGTGAACGTCTTCGGTGTCATCCGGATGATCAACGCGGTGCTGCCGATCATGCGAAGTCAAGGAAAGGGCAGGATCGTCAACTTGAGCTCGGTGCAGGGGTTCATCCCGGCGCCTTATTTCGCGCTTTATTCGGCGACCAAACATGCCGTTGAAGGCTATTCCGAATCGCTTGACCACGAACTGCGGCCGTTCGGAATCCGCGTCGCGCTGGTCGAGCCCGCCTACACCCGGACTTCGTTCGAAGACAACCTCGCCAAGCCGGACCGGTTGCTCGAGATCTATGACGCCGCGCGCGCCGGCATGACCGTAGCCGTGCGCAGGGCGATGGACAAAGGCGATGCGCCCGAAGTGGTGGCCGAAACCGTTCTGGCGGCTGCGACCGATCCAACTCCGAAGCGGCGCTATGCGGCCGGAAAGATAGCGCGCCGGGTCAGTGTCCTGCGCCGTTTCGTCCCCGGATCCGCATTCGACAAGAGCCTGCGAAAGCAGCTCGGGCTGCCGGCCTGAACTGAATGGAGATCATCCGTTGTCGACATCGCAAGGGGGCAAATTAAAGACAAACACAGTCAGCGCCGCCCCAAGAGGCTGCCACCAGCCCGGGTCTCCAGCCGCATATCGGGGAGCCGGACGCATCGCATTGATCGGTGAATGCCGCTCCGCCAAAAAAGGGGCGGAATAGTGGCACGGGCAGGGCATTTTCTGGCGCGAGACATCACATTTCGGTTCAACCGGTTACCTATTCTGTGTTGCACTGCACCATGTTGTTCTGCAGTTATTTAGCGTACGTGAATATAGTTTAGGAGTCGGCAGGCTTGCGTTTTCCGTTGACCGGCACGGATGTTGCGGTCGGCGGCCCGGGTCACGTTGTCAGCGCCGGCGGCTGCGAATGATGGCCGGTGGTCGTGACCTTCAGCTTGACACGCTGCGGGCTTTTGCCGTCACGCTCGTTCTTTATGCGCATTTCCTTGCGCCCGGCGGCACGTCCTTCCTCGGTCACCTCGGGGTGCGGCTGTTCTTCACGCTTTCCGGTTTCCTGATCACCAGGCTTTTGCTGGAGGCGCGCGACGCCGTCCAATTCGCGGCCGGACCGGCGCTATACTCCTTTTATGCCAGGCGCGCGATCCGGATATTTCCGCCCTATTTCGCCGTGCTGGCCTTTGTCTGGTTTACCGATCTGGAACAGGCCGGATCCTCGCTCGCCTGGCATGCGCTTTATCTCTCGAATTTCTGGTACGCGCATCGCAACGAATGGACACCGTGGCTGCTCTGCCATTTCTGGAGCCTCAGCATTGAGGAGCAATTCTACCTCGCCTGGCCGCTGATCGTGCTTCTGGCGCCGCGCAGGCGGATCGAGGCCATCACCATCGGCGTCATCGCCTTCTCGCTCGCCTACCGCTTCTATTGGCCGATCGCTGCCAACCCGGCCTTGGCCCGGGACCTGTTGCCGCCGGCCTCGATGGACGCACTCGGCTGCGGCGCGATTCTCGCCGTCCGCCGCGCCAGGGGCGCGGATGCGCCGGGTTGGGTGCGGCGCGGCTGGCCGGCCTTCGCGGCAGTTTTCCTCCTCGTCGTCTGGTCCGATCCCGGGCCGGCGGACTCGGCATGGGAATGGCCGCGCTGGCTTTTGGTGCAGGTGCTGCCGCTGGTGCCGCTGGTGGCGATCGTCGCCGCCTGCTCGAACGGCCTTGGCGGCAGGATCGGCAGGCTGGCCGAGCTGCCGCCGCTGCTGGCGCTCGGACGCATCAGCTACGGCGTCTATCTCTACCACCCGATCCTGCTCGCCTATGTCGTCAAGGCGCAGCCATGGATCCCGCTCAATGTCTCGGAACAGGGACCTGGGCGCTTCCTCGTCGCCGGCGCTGCCACGCTGCTCGCCGCCTCGTTGTCATGGGTGCTTTTTGAAAAACCTGTCAACGGCTTCAAGCGCCATTTCCCCTATGTGGCCCGGCCGCGCGCACGAACGCCGAGCGAAGCCCGGGGGTTTGGAGCCACTTATCCCCGCGCAAAAGCAGCCGTCGATCTGCAGCCGACGGACCGGAGCTATCCATGACGCGCCCGCTCATCTCCGTATTGCTGCCGGTGTACAACGCCGAACCCTACGTCGCCGCCGCCATCGATTCCATTCTGCGGCAAGACTACGACCGGCTCGAAGTCATCGCCATCGATGACGGTTCGACCGACCGGTCACTGGAAATCCTTGAGCGCTACCGCCGCGCCGACAGCCGCGTATCCATTATTTCGCGCGCAAATCGCGGGCTCATCGCCAGCCTCAACGAGGGGCTGGCGGTGGCCCGCGGCGAGCTTGTTGCGCGCATGGATGCCGACGACTTCGCCTATCCGTGGCGGCTGTCGCGGCAGGCCGCGCTGTTTGCCGCGCGACCCGAGCTCGGCTTCTGCGGCTCGGTGGTCGACATGCTGCAGCACGGCCGCATCGCCCGGGGCCGGCTCGACCCCGTTTTCCGGCTCGGGCTGCCTGTGCTGTCGAAATTTTTCACGATCTTCATGCATCCGACGGTGGTTTATAACCGCCGGGTCGTCGACGAATCCGACCTCAATTACAACGGCTCCTACCGGCACGCCGAGGATTTCGACCTCTTCCGGCGGCTCGCCGGTCGCTATCCGGCGGCAATGATGCCTGAAAGCCTGCTCGTCTATCGCTTGCATCCCGGCAGCGTGACTAGCCGGCACGCGGGCGAGATGCGGCGCACCCATCTTCGGATTGTCGGTGAAAATCTCGAGGCAGAGGGACTGGCACAGGATAGCGTCGACCTGTGCGCCATCGGCGACGATGTTTCGCTCAACAACGTGCGCCGCGCAGCTGCCTTCATCCGCGGCCTGGAGGAGCGGATCGCCGAGTTACCGGCTGCATCACGGCCTAGCTTCGAGGCCGGCGCGCTGAACCTGTTTTATTTCCTCTACCAGCTCGTCAACGACCAGCAGCGGCCGGCGCTGACGCACGAGCTCTTGACCCTGACGGCGAAGTGGAACGTTATCCGCCGCCGGGAAAAATATGCGCTCAGCCCCGGTGCCTGGGCGCCTTGGCTGAGCCAGGCCTCGATGTGGGCAGGCCGCCGCGCGGACTGGATGGCGTACCGATTGAAATCGGCGCCCGCGGCATCGGTGCTTGCGCCTTATCGGATGGGGGCGGCATGAACGCCGAGCGCCATCCCCTGCTGCGGCACCTCGTTCGGCCGTCACCCGTCGGGAAGCGGCCGCAGGTTTCCTTCATCGTCTGCACGCGCGACCGCGCCGCGGTGCTCGAAGCCTGTATCGACTCGATCCGCGTCGCCTGCGCGGCGCATCCGGCTTTCGCCGCCGAGTTGGTGGTGGTGGATAACGGCTCGCGCGACGGCACGGCCGAATATCTTGCTTCGGCAGCCACGATATCCGACATTGCGGTGACGGCGATCTCTGAGCCGCGCGCGGGACTGGCCGCAGCGCGCAATGCCGGGCTGGCGCGGGCGCGCGGGCGCGTGCTGGTCTTCGTCGACGACGACTGCAGGCTCGACCGCAACTACCTGATCGACCTTGAGCGGCATTATGCGAGCGGCGAGAAATGGCTGATCCGAGGCGGCCGCGTCGAGATCGGCGACGAGCGCGACCTGCCCTTCACCATCAAGCGCTGCGACAAGCATGAGCGGCTGACGCGCGCCGTCCACCCGGGCGGCTTTGTGCTCGGCTGCAACATGACCATGCATCGCGATGTTGCCGCCTTGATCGGTCCCTTCGACGAACGCTTCGGCGCCGGCGGGTCGCTGCGTTCGGCCGAAGACACGGACTATCTGGTGCGGGCCATGCTGGCCGGCATGGCGGTGGAATACGTGCCAGACATGACGATCTTCCACCACCACGGCAGGCGTGGCCGCAAGGCAGTCGACCGGCTGCATCGCGATTATCATTTCGGCAACGGCGCGCTTTGCCTGAAGCATATGCGCCGCGCACCCTTCCTGCTGCGCCACTTCTACTGGGCGATGCGGGCGGCGATGCGGGAGCTCATCGGTGGGCCGTTTTTCGACCAGGAGCTCAGGCTGTCGCATTGGCCGATCGTGCTGATGAATCTAGCGGGCGCGGCTAAGTTTGCGCTGCTCGTGCTTGCCGGACGTCCAAATCGGCAAGCGCAACGCGTTCAGGAAACCATCGAGGCCAGCGCTGAGGCGAGTGCGCGATGACCGGACCTAAAGCCCCTGCTTGGTCGATAGTGCAGCGCTCGCTCGGGCGGCGTCAGCTCGGCCTGGTGCCGGTGGTCATCGCGCTCGGGCTAGCCGGTGCCGCGCTCGAGGGGTTAGGCATCGGGCTCATCATCCCGCTGCTCGGCGTCATCATGGGGCATAGCGAGGCGACGGGCATGGCCGGCCTTTCCGCACTGTTGCAGAAGGTCGGCGCAGGACTCGGCGAGCGCGAGCGGCTGATCGCGATCTCGGCCGCGATCCTCGGCTCGATCCTGCTCAAGAACCTGCTCGCCTTTGCCAATTCGGTGCTGACTGCCCATATCTACGGCAAAGCCAGCCAGTCGATACGCGGTGCGCTGGCCGAGCGTCTTCTCGACGTCGGCTATCCCTTCTTTCTAAAACAGAGTCCCGGGCGGCTGCTCAACATCATCTCCAACGAATCCTGGCGCGCCTCCGACGCCATCCAGGGGGTGCTGGGCAGCATCGTCAGCATCTCCGCGGCCATCATCCTGCTCGCCTTCCTTCTCCTGCTCTCCTGGCAGATGACGCTTCTGGTGATGCTCGGGTTGGCGCTGGTGCAAGCGGCGCATATGGGGCTGTCGGCACGTCTGAGAGCGCCGAGCCGCAGCGTTTCGGCACGCAATAGCGCTTTGGCCTCGCAGATGCTGCATCTGGTGCATGCCGGCCGCCTGATCCGCATCTTCGGCCAGGAGGCGCGCGAGAAGGCGGCGTTCGAAACGGCATCGGACGGGGTGCGGCGAGCGGCCTTCCTGCTCTCCAGTCGCCAGGGGGCGCTGGGGCCGCTGACCGAGGTGCTGCATGCCATGCTGTTCCTGGCGGTGGTGATCGGCGCCTGGTTTGCCGGCTTGAGCTTCCCGCTGGTTGCTGCCTTTCTCATCCTGCTCTACCGCCTGCAACCGCATGTCAGGACGCTGCAGATGACATGGAGCCAGCTGCAGGGGCTTTCCGGCTCGCTGGAGGAGGTGACCTGGCTGCTCGACCCCGAAGGCAAGCCGGCACCTCCCCAGGGCAGTCGGCCGTTCGCGGGCTTGAACGACAGAATCGCCTTCGAGCGCGTGAGCTTCAGCTATGCCAATGAGGAGCAGCGCGCCGCGGTGCTGCACGCTGCGAGCTTCGACATTGTGAGCGGCCGCTCGACGGCGCTGATCGGCCGCTCCGGCGCGGGCAAGACGACGATCGTCAACCTGCTCTGCCGCTTCGTCGAGCCGGATGGGGGCAGGATCCTCGTCGGCGGCGTGCCGCTCAGCGAGATCGATCCGGCCGACTGGCGCCGCAACATTGCGCTCGCTAGCCAGGAGCTGGAACTGGTCGATGGGACGATCCTCGCCAACATCACTTACGGCAAGGACACGGCGAGCGCCGAAGAGGCCCGCCGCGCGGCCGAGCTAGCCGAGGCGCATGGCTTTATCGAAACGCTGCCGCAAGGGTACCAGACCGTCGTCGGCTATCGCGGCGTCAACCTGTCGGCTGGGCAAAGACAGCGCATCGCGCTCGCCCGCGCCCTTGTACGCGATCCCGATATATTGATTCTCGATGAAGCCACCAACGCGGTGGACGGGCTTTCGGAAGCCGCGATCGTCGAGACGCTGAAATCGCGCGCCGGCCGTCGCACCACGATCGTCATCAGCCACCATCACTCGACGATCTCGTTCTGCGACGACCTGGTGATCCTGGAGCATGGCCGGGTGAAGAAGCAAGCGCCGTTCGCCGAGATGGCGACGCTCAGCATGGATGAATTGTATCGGCCGGAGTGAGGAGCGAGCGGGGGAGCACACCAGCTGTCTGCCCCTCGGTTCAACAACCGCCCGCTCAGCTCGTATGCGCGACGAGCTTGTCCACCGTCTCGGGGAAGAAATCGGGCGCCGCGTGGCGCTTGCCGAACATCATGTCGTACTGGATGAGGCGGAAATCGTTGATCTGCGGATCGATCTGCTTTTGCCTCGCCCAATCCGGTGTGGCGTCGCCCGCGGACGACAGGAGCAGGTTGCGGTCGACCACCCGGTAACGCTCCCGCAGCGCGCCGAGGAAACCGGTGTAGTAGGGGTGGGTGATGCCCGCAGTGGTCAGGATGTGGTAGGGCAGGAAGGCCGGGCTCACCGAGCCCAGGTTCTTCATCGGACCGGAGCGGTTCGACCAGATGATCAGCGGCGTGTCGTGGTGTTCGAGCGCGGCGTCGGCGCTAGGCTCTTTGCGTGGCGCGACATTGTCCTTGAGGAAGCCGGTCTCGACATAGACGGGTCCGAGCGGCGGCAGGTGGTCGCCGAAGAAAGCGATGATGGTCGGCCGCTGGCGCGCTTTCGCCCAGTCGATCAGCCGCTGCAGGCCCCGGTCGGCATCGGCCGAGCCCTCGGTATAGGAAAGCAGCGATTCCCGCGCCCAGGAACTGATCGGCGCATCGACCGAATGCGTCGGATTGTAGTAGCGGTAGGGCTCGTAAGGGCCGTGGTTCTGCAGGCTGACGGCGAACAGGAACACCGGATCGTCGCTGGCGTCTGCCTCGCGGATGATCTCGTCGGTCATCGCCGCGTCGGAAGCCAGCGGTCCGCGCTTCTCCATCGGCGGCAGGGTCTCTTCCGAGCGGAAGTCGTTGAAGCCGAAATCGGCATAGACGGCGCCCCGGTTCCAGAACCAGTTGGTGCCCGGGTGGATGGCGTGCGCCCGGTAGCCCTCGCTCTTAAGGAAGGTCGCCAGCGAGGGCGTTGGGGTGCGCACATATTGCTGGTAGGGGATCGAGCCGGCCGGCAGGAAAGCGTTGGAAAAGCCGGTCAGCGCCTCGAATTCGATATTGGCGGTCATGCCGCCGAACTCGGGTGAGAACATCGAGCCGGAGCGCAAGGCGCGCACTGTGGGGATCGGGTCGGGCTTGATGGTGACGCCGGGCAGGTGCGTCGGATCCCAGAAGGATTCGCTCATCACCACCACGATATCCGGCTTCTCGTCCGGCACGGAAGCGGCGACGTCGGGCCGCTGGATCGCGGCCATCGCCTTTTCGGAATAGCCGGGGGGCGCCGAGACATGCGCCATCGGCACGTTCATCGCGAAGGCGAGCGCAAAGCCGTTGGAGGCGTAGTTCTCCTTCTGATCCCACATGATCGGGATGATCTGCAGCCGGTCGCGCGTCCACGAGAAGGTGGCGTAGTCCATGATCGAGACGAAGAAGGCGAGCAGCGGCACGGCAAGCGCCAGCCGCGCCAGACGGCCCTTGCGGCTGAGGATCGGCACACGCCGGCGCCAGGTTCGCCAGCAATAGACGAGCAGCGTCAGGCCGCCGACGATGGCGGCGGCCAGCATGATGGCCGTCCATGGCCGTTCGCGCACCAAAAGCGGCATCAGCGCCATGATCTGGCGGGCAAACAGGAAATCCGTCGGATAGAGGGGGTCGCCGAGATAGTGCGATTTCTGGTGGCCGACAAAGGCAAGCGCCAGCGTCAGCGGCGCCACGATCATCAGGCTCTGATGGCTGCGGCCCAGTATGGCGTCCAGTCCGACCAGCACCAGCGCGAAAACGACGATGGTGGTCCAGCCCGGCTTGAAGGGCTGCAGGAAGAAATCGACCGTGCCGAAGAAATCGCCGCGCACGATCCATTCGATCGCGAATACGAGCAGGGCCGAGGCAAGAAGCGTCGTCAGGCCGTAGCGTACGGTCGGCCAGGTCCGTCCGGGCAGATAGCCGGTGGACGGATCGTCTTCCAAAAATCCCGGTACGGGCTTGGCCGCGCCTTTCCTGATCCTTGCCACTCTGTTTTCCCCCAGGCCACGCAACACGCCTTCCACGCCCGTCACGCTTCTGTCATCGAAATGTCACGCAAAGCTAGCGCCTGTGGCTGAAATAAGAAGAGCCAGCAACCCAAACGTGAGCGGTTTTCATCAGGTGTGATCGCCAAAAAGCCTTTCGGAACAGGGAGTCAGCCAGCTTTTCCGGCTGAAATACGGGCCGAAGGGGCGCCGGCGGGCTTGACTTGGCCGTCCGCCTTGCGCCAGAGGCAGGGAAAAACCAGCCTCTGGAGAGACTTCAAATGGCCGTCGCATTCACCTTTCCGGGACAGGGCAGCCAGGCCGTCGGCATGGGCAAGGACCTCGCCGATGCCTTCCCCGAAGCGCGCCGCGTCTTCGAGGAAGTGGACGCCGCGCTCGGCGAAAAACTGTCGAAACTGATCTGGGAAGGGCCGGAAGAGACGCTGACGCTGACCGCCAATGCCCAGCCGGCGCTGATGGCCGTGTCGCTGGCGGCGATGCGGGCGCTCGAGGCGCGCGGCTTCTCGCTGAAGGACAAAGTGGCCTATGTGGCCGGTCATTCGCTGGGCGAATATTCCGCGCTTGCCGCGGCCGGCTTCGTTTCGGTCGGCGACGCCGCCAAGCTCTTGCGCACCCGTGGCAATGCCATGCAGGCGGCGGTCCCGGCAGGCGAGGGCGCCATGGCGGCGATCATCGGCCTCGAGCAGGCCGATGTCCAAGCGGCATGCGCGGAAGCCGCCAAGGGCTCCGTCTGCCAGGTCGCCAACGACAATGGCGGCGGCCAGCTGGTGATTTCCGGCGCCAAGGCGGCGGTCGAGCTGGCGGCGAAGCTGTGCACCGAAAAGGGCGCCAAGCGGGCGCTGATGCTGCAGGTGTCCGCCCCCTTCCACTCGGCGCTGATGACGCCGGCAGCCGACATCATGCGCGAAGCGCTGGCCGGTGTCGCCAAATCCGCGCCCGTGGTTCCGATCGTCTCGAACGTCACCGTGACCCCGACCAGCGACCCGGACGAGATCGCCCGCCGCCTGGTCGAGCAGGTGGTAGCCCGGGTGCGCTGGCGCGAGACGGTGGAATGGTTCGGCGCCAAAGGCGTTTCGACGCTTTACGAGGTCGGCGCCGGCAAGGTGCTGTCGGGCCTGGCGCGCCGGATCAACCGTGAGATTGCCACCGGCGCAGTGGGCACGGCGGCGGAAGTCGAGGCGGCGCTGGCGGAGCTCGCCTGACAGGCTGGCGATTTGACGGCACCTGTGCCAAGGGTGCCTCTCTGAGATCAGGAGAGAAAAATGTTCGAACTGACCGGCCGCAAGGCGCTCGTCACCGGGGCATCGGGAGGCATCGGCGAAGCGATCGCCAGGGTGCTGCATAGCCAGGGCGCGATCGTTGGTCTGCACGGCACGCGCGTTGAAAAGCTCGAGGCGTTGGCCCGCGAGCTCGGCGATCGTGTAAAGCTGTTTCCGGCTGATTTGACGAACCGCGACGCGGTCAAGGCGCTCGGGCAGAAGGCGGAAGCCGAGCTCGAGGGCGTGGACATCCTGGTCAACAATGCCGGCATCACAAAGGACGGCTTGTTTGTGCGCATGTCGGACGCCGACTGGGACAGCGTGATCGAGGTCAACCTCACCGCCGTGTTCAGGCTCACCCGCGAGCTGACGCATCCGATGATGCGCCGCCGCCATGGCCGCATCATCAACATCACCTCGGTGGTCGGCGTCACCGGCAATCCCGGCCAGACCAATTACTGCGCCTCCAAGGCCGGCATGATCGGCTTCTCCAAGTCGCTGGCGCAGGAGATCGCCACCCGCAACATCACCGTCAACTGCGTCGCTCCGGGCTTCATCGAATCGGCCATGACCGACAAGCTCAACGACAAGCAGAAAGAGACGATCATGGCCGCGATCCCGACTAGGCGCATGGGCACCAGCGCCGAGGTCGCGTCCGCCGTCGCCTACCTTGCTTCCAATGAGGCGGCTTACGTCACAGGCCAGACCATTCATGTGAATGGCGGCATGGCGATGATCTAAGGGGGGCAATGACCTGGCGGGAGGCCGGGGCCGGGGCCTGTGAAAACAGCCATTTCGGCTTGGACGCCCGTCATTTTTCGTGTAATGCGGCCCGCAACCCGGCGGTTCGGGCAAAAACCGGTCCTGTGGCGTTGCGTTGCCCGCAAGACCATCTTTCAGCTTGATTAGCGGCATTCCGCCCGCTAACGAAGATAGACAACCTAAGACGAGGATTGCCCCAAATGAGTGACACCGCAGAGCGCGTCAAGAAGATCGTCATCGAGCATCTCGGCGTCGATGCCGACAAGGTGACGGAGCAGGCGAGCTTCATCGACGATCTGGGCGCGGACAGCCTCGACACGGTTGAACTCGTCATGGCGTTCGAAGAAGAATTCGGCGTCGAGATTCCGGACGATGCCGCCGAGACCATCCTGACCGTCGGCGACGCCGTAAAGTATATCGACAAGGCCTCGGCCTGAGGTCTTTCGCAGGCAATATCGGGGAGGACCTGCGATGAGGCGTGTCGTCGTCACGGGCCTTGGCCTGCTTTCGCCGTTTGGCATGGGCGTCGAGCACAGCTGGCGGGAATTGCTTTCCGGCCGCAGCGCCTGCCGCCGCGTCACCGAATTCGAGGTGGACGATCTTGCCTGCAAGATCGCCCACATCATCCCGCGTGGCGACGGCTCGAACGGAACCTTCAATCCGGAGGCCGTGCTCGAGCCGAAGGAGCTGCGCAAGATCGGCGACTTCATCCTTTACGGCATCGCAGCCGCCGACGAGGCGATGGCAGATTCCGGCTGGAAGCCCGAAACGCATGAGGACCGGTGCGCCACCGGCGTGCTGATCGGCTCCGGCATCGGCGGCATCGACGGCATCGCAGAAAACGCGATGATCCTGAAGGACCGCGGCCCGCGCCGCATCAGCCCCTTCTTCATCCCCGGACAGATCATCAACCTGGTTTCGGGCCAGGTCTCCATCCGTCACGGCCTGAAAGGCCCGAACCATGCCGTGGTCACCGCCTGCTCGACCGGCGCGCACGCCATCGGCGACGCGGCCAGGCTGATCATGTGGGGCGACGCCGACGTCATGGTGGCGGGCGGTGCGGAAGCGCCGATCACCCGGCTGTCGATTGCCGGTTTCGCCGCCTGCCGCGCGCTCTCCACCGAGCGTAACGACACCCCCGAAACCGCTTCGCGTCCCTATGACCGCGACCGCGACGGCTTCGTCATGGGCGAGGGCGCCGGCGTCGTCGTCCTGGAAGAGCTCGAGCACGCCAAGGCGCGCGGCGCCAAGATCTATGCGGAAGTCACCGGCTATGGGCTGACGGGCGACGCCTACCACATCACCGCCCCCGCCGAGGACGGCGACGGCGCCTTCCGCTGCATGACGGCAGCGTTGAACCGGGCGAAGCTTTCGGCGGCCGACGTCGACTACATCAATGCCCACGGCACCTCAACAATGGCCGATACAATCGAGCTTGGCGCGGTCGAGCGGCTGGTCGGCAATGCCGCCTCCAAGATCTCGATGTCGTCGACAAAGTCGTCGGTCGGCCATCTGCTGGGCGCCGCCGGTGCCGCCGAAGCTATCTTCTCGATCCTCGCCATCCGCGACAACATTGCGCCCGCCACCATCAACCTCGACAATCCGGAACGCGAGACGGCGATCGATCTCGTGCCGAACAAGCCGCGCCAGCGCCAGATCGACGTCGCGCTGTCGAATTCGTTCGGCTTCGGCGGCACCAACGCCTCGCTCGTGTTCCAGCGGTATAGTGGCTGAGTAGCAACCGGAGCAGTCCTACGGAGAGTGCGCGGTTTCCCTCCGGGATTGCTCGGAGACAGACAATCGGCAGTCCGCCAACTGCCGTCATTTTTGCCAAATTCGCCCTTAGCTTTTCGGCGAGGGATTCGTTGCAAGATCAGACGGGCAGGGCGTCATGAACACTAATCCGAGCGACGGGGAATTCGGACGGCAAGGCACGAAGGGGCCGATCGTGCCGAAGACCGCCGCCGAGGCGCTGCGCCCGGAAGCCGGCACGCCGCCGCCGTCGAAGCGTTCGCGCGCCTCGCGCAGCCAGGTCGTCGTGTTCCTGAATTTCTTCCTCTCCTTGGTGATCCTGGTGGTGCTCGCCTCGGGTGCGGCGCTCTATTTCGGCATGCAGGCTTTCGTCGAGCCCGGTCCGTCCGCCAATGGCGACACCTTCATGATCAAGCCGAACACCGGCGTGCAGGAGATCGCCGACCAACTCGAACGCCGCAGCCTGATCAGCGATGCCCGCATCTTCCGGCTCGGAGTGCGCGTCACCGGCAATGAATCGGCGCTGAAAGCGGGCGAATACGCGATCAAGCCGCGCGCCTCGATGCGCGACATCATGGAACTCTTCAAGAGCGGCAAGTCGGTGATGTACTCGCTCACCATTCCCGAAGGGCTGACGGTCGAGCAGGCGCTGCAGCGCGTGGCCGATCAGGAGGCGCTTACCGGCGACATGCCGGCGACCTTGCCGCCTGAGGGCAGCATCGCCACCGACACGCTGCGCTTCACCCGGGGCGCCACAAGGCAACAGATGATCGATAAGCTGATCGCCGACCAGAAGAAGCTGGTCGAAGATGTATGGTCGCATCGCGCGCCCGACCTGCCGATCGCCAACATCGACGACTTCGTCACGCTCGCCTCGATCGTCGAAAAGGAAACGGGCCGGAGCGACGAGCGTTCGCGGGTCGCCGCAGTATTCCTCAACCGCCTGGCCAAGGGCATGCGGCTGCAGTCGGACCCGACCATTATCTACGGCCTGTTCGGCGGCAAGGGAAAGCCCGCCGACCGGCCGATCTACCAGTCGGACCTCGACAAGCAGACGCCTTACAACACCTACATGATCAAGGGCCTGCCGCCGACGCCGATCGCCAATCCGGGCCGTGCGGCGCTCGAAGCGGTCGCCAATCCGTCGAAGACCGACGATCTCTATTTCGTCGCCGACGGCAATGGCGGCCACGTCTTCGCAGCGACGCTGGAGGAGCACAACCAGAACGTCGCCCGCTACCGGGCGCTGCAGAAGAAGCAGGCGGATGCCGCCGCCAAGGCTTCCGGCCAGACAACGGCGCCGGCTGCTCCCGATGGCAACACCGATAGCGGCGACGCCGGAGGCAAAGACGAGAACGGCGAGAAGGGCGGCGACGCAGCGCAGTAGGCGCAATTCATGCCCCCAAAAGTGCGCAGCTTTTTTGGGAAACGACATGCATCAGACAGAGACTTGAAACGCGTCGCCTGAATCAGTCTCGGCTCGATGCGCTTTAAGCTTGCCGCACGCGTCCTTTGACGCGGGGCCGTATTCATGTTTTTAGGGGCGCCGGCCGATCGTCCGGCGATTTCTGGGGCGCGCAGCGCTGGGCCGCGGATGCCTTGGCTGCGACAGGGGGACGACAGGGCAATGAGCCTGCAAAGCATGACCGGTTTTGCGCGGTCCGCCGCCGAGAGCGACGGCACCTCGATCGCTTGGGAGGTGAAATCGGTGAACGGCAAGAGCGCCGAGGTGAGATTGAGATTGCCACAGGGATTCGACCGCCTGGAGACGGCTGTCCGACAGACCGTTCAGAGGCGTTTCGCGCGCGGCAATTTCCAGGCGACATTGACCGTCGGCCGCGCCGCCGCAAAGCAAGCCCAGCCGGTGGTCAACGAGGCGTTCCTCAAGGACCTGGCGGGTCTGGCCAAGCGCTTGCAGGAGCAGTTCGGTACCCAGCCAGCCACCGCCGACGGCCTGCTCTCCCTGCGCGGCGTGCTCGACATTCCCGAAGCCGTCGAAACCGAGGAGGAGCGGGCAGCTCTCGACGCCGCGATCCTGTCGGCGCTCGAGGCGGCGCTTGACGGGCTGGAACAGGCGCGCCGCAGCGAGGGCGCGGCACTTGGCGCGCTGCTTGCAGGCCATATCGAGGCCATCGAGGCGCTGACATTGAAGGCCGAGGCCGATCCCTCGCGCGAGCCCGCCGCGATCCGCGAGCGCATTTCCGAGCAACTGCGTCTGTTGATGGACGCCTCGGCCAGTCTCGATGCCGTCCGGCTGCACCAGGAGGCGGCCTTTCTCGCCACCAAGGCCGACATACGCGAGGAGATCGACCGGCTGAAGACTCATGTCGCCTCGGCGCGGGTGCTGCTCAAAAGCGGCGCCGCCGTTGGCCGCAAGCTCGATTTTCTCGCGCAGGAATTCAATCGCGAATCGAATACCTTATGCTCCAAATCGAACGCCGCCGCGGTCACCGCGATCGGGCTGGAGCTTAAGGCGGTGGTCGACCAGTTTCGCGAGCAGGTTCAGAATCTGGAGTGACGGGAATGGTTGCCAAGGAGCCGACGGCCGCCAGGGACCTGGGGTCCCGCATCCGCCGCCGCGGATTGATGCTGGTGCTGTCGTCGCCGTCGGGCGCCGGCAAGTCGACGATCGCGCGCAATCTTCTGGAAAGCGATTCAAGCCTTGAGCTATCGGTCTCCGTCACCACGAGGCCGCGCCGGGGCTCGGAGATCGAGGGCGTCCACTATCACTTCCGCTCCATGCGCGAGTTCGAGCGGCTGCGCGATTCCGACGCGCTGCTCGAATGGGCGGAGGTTCACGGCAATTGCTATGCGACGCCGCGCGAGCCGGCGGAGGTGGCACTGGCCGAAGGGCGCGACATGCTCTTCGACATCGACTGGCAGGGCGCCCAGCAGCTCAAGGAGAAGATGCGCGCCGACATCGTCTCCATCTTCATCCTGCCGCCGTCGATGAAGGAATTGAAGGCGCGTCTGAAGCGCCGCGCCGAGGACCAGGAATCGGTCATTGAGACCAGGCTGAAGAACGCTCGCCTCGAGATCGAGCATTGGAAGGAATACGACTTCGTCATCGTCAACGACGATCTCGACCGCGCCTTCGCCGAGGTCCGCGCGATCGTCACGGCGGAGCGGCTTCGCCGCGACCGTCGGCCGGGGCTGTTCGATTTTATTTCGGGCTTGCTGGACGAGAGGACCGAGTGATCTTTCCTTCTCTCGTTTACGGGGAGAAGGTGGCCCGAAGGATCTCGATGAGGGGCAGCGCCGGGCTGTGGCGGTACAAAAAGCAAGGTGAACCAGACCTCTATTTGCGACCCGCTGCCGCCCGTCTCTCGGCAAAAAGCGCCTCAGCTTGATCGTCAGGAACGTCAGGGCGGCTGTCGTCGTGCGCTTGCTGCACCTTGGCGCGAAACCACACATCGTATGCTTGGTTGCGCCGAGCTTGTTCCCTGTTCAACGCCCTGCGTTCGTCGCCGCTCAATCCTTTTGCGTCGCCATCCCTCAAAATTGCGCCCATGCGCGGCGACAGCTTGAGGCCTTCGACTGCGTTCGCCGCGTCACGAACTGATCCCGTCGACCAGAATGAGGTTGCGGCTGAGCGCAACATCGCGAACCTCAAGTGCGTCCGCGTATTCGCCAGAGCGATACCAGCGCCGCGCGGTCTCGATGTCGGGAAATTCGACGACGATGAGCGGCTCGGGTTTCCAACTTCCCTCCAGTGTCTCCACCTCGCCGCCACGAACGAGATAGCGTCCGCCATGCGCGGCGATGGAAGCCGCGGCGCGAGTTCGGTAGGTTTCGAACGCCTCCCTGTCGCGGATCGTGACGTCGGAAATGACATAGACTGGCATTGCGGGCTCCGGCTGGTTTCGTCCTGCCTATCTGTGGCGTCAGGTTCTGCGTTCCAGTACGGCGCCGGCGATCAAACCGCGTTGGTCAACCTGACGAACTCCTCCACACTCAGCGTCTCCGCCCGCCGCGTCGGGTCGATGCAGGCCCGCGTCAGCAACGCCTCGCCGCCCAGGCTTTTCACGCTTTGCCTCAGCATCTTGCGGCGCTGTCCGAAGGCGGCTTCAGTGACGCGGCCGAGCTTTTTTGCGTCCGTGGGCAGGGGAGACTGCCGCGGCATCAGATGCACGACGGAGGAGGTGACCTTTGGCGGCGGCGTGAACGCCTGCGGCGGCACGTCGAAGGCGATCTTCGCCTCGGTGCGCCAGCCGGCCAGGACGCCGAGCCGGCCGTAGGCGTCGCTGCCCGGCCCCGCGGTGATGCGCTCCGCCACCTCGCGCTGAAACATCAGCGTCATGGACTGGTAGAAGGGCGGCCAGTCGGCCACAGTCAGCCAGCGGATCAGAAGCTCGGTGCCGATATTGTAGGGCAGGTTGGCGACGATCTTCACCGGCCCGCCGTTCGCCCCGCCGGCAAGCGCGGTAAAATCCGTCTTCAGCGCATCGCCGGGAATGATCTCGAGCCGGCCAGGATAATGGCTGGAGACCTCTGCCAGTGCCTCCAGGCAGCGCTCGTCGCGCTCGATGGCGATCACGCGATGCGCACCATTGAAGAGCAGTGCGCGTGTCAGTCCGCCGGGACCTGGGCCGACCTCGATCACCGTCGCCTTGCCGAGATCGCCGGCCGCGCGCGCGATCCTGCCCGTCAGGTTGAGGTCGAGCAGAAAATTCTGCCCGAGCGCCTTCTTGGCCTGCAGGCCGTGCCGCTCGATAACTTCGCGCAGCGGCGGCAACCCGTCGATCGTGGTGCGCCCGTTCAATTGAGCCTCATGCGGCGGCGACCCGCCGTCCGCTGTCGGCCAGCCGGCGCGCCAGCCTCAGCGCGGCGATCAGGCTGTCGGGGCGCGCTATGCCTTTGCCGGCGATGTCAAAAGCGGTGCCGTGATCGGGCGAGGTTCGGATGAAGGGCAGACCAAGCGTCACGTTCACCGCCTCGTCGAAGGCTAAGGTCTTGGCCGGGATCAGCGCCTGGTCGTGATACATGCAGAGCGCCGCGTCATAGGAGGCGCGCGCACGCGGATGAAACATTGTGTCCGCCGGCAGCGGCCCGACCGCGTCGATGCCTTCCGCTTTCAACATCTCGACCGCCGGGGCGACAATCGCCGCATCCTCGGAGCCCATCGCGCCGCCTTCGCCGGCATGCGGGTTGAGCCCGGCGATCGCGAGCCTCGGCCGGGCGATGCCGAAACGGCTCTTAAGATCGGCGGCGGTGATGCGCGCGGTGGTGACGATCAGCTCCGTCGTGAGCACCTTCGGCACGTCGGCCAAAGCGATGTGGATGGTCACCGGAACGGTCCGCAGATCCGGTCCGGCCAGCAGCATCACCGGCGTCACGTCCCTGCCGGTGTGCCGCGAGGCCAGATGCGCCAGATATTCGGTGTGGCCGGGAAAGCCAAACCCGGCATCATAGAGCGGCTTCTTGGCGATCGGGCAAGTGACCATCGCCGCGGCGCGGCCGGCGAGGCAGTCCGCGACGGCGCGGTCGATAGCTTCGATCGTGCCGGCGGCATTGGCCGGGTCCGGCTCTCCCGCGCTGTCGAAATGGCGCGCATCGAGCGGTACGACGGGGAGGGCCCGGGCAAAGTGATGCGCTGCCTGCCCCGGCAGCGTCTCGGCAATCGTGACATTCGCACCGACCAGCTGCGCGCGGGCTTCGATCAAAGCGGGGTCGGCAATGAGATAGAAGGGCGGCACGCCGGCGCTGTCGCCCGCCTGCCAGGCGGCAATGGCGATCTCGGGCCCGATGCCGGAGGGGTCGCCAACGCTGAGCGCAAGCGGGGCATCGGTCCTCTGTCCGCTCATGCGAACGCGCGGATCGGACGGCTGACGCATCGGCGGAAGGTGAACTTGTTGCGGTGTCGAGACACGCTCGTCGCTCTAGCGTTCGACGATCTTGGCCTTCTGGCGCAGCTCGGCGACATATTTCTTGCTGAGCTCGTCGGCGTCCTTGTCGTTGCTGCCCTCGGCCTGGAACACCATTTGCGCGGCCTTGTCGTCGGAGACCTCGCGCGAGGAGCAGATACCGATGAACTCGACGCCGCGTTCGGTCTCGCGCGTCGGCGTCGCGCCGCCGACCTTGGTCGCCTTGATCTGCTCGGCCCAGTCGGAAGGCAATTGCGGCGCCAGCACGCGGCCGAGGTCGCGCACGGTGACATCGAGCAGGCCCTTGGCGAACTCGCGCGTGGTGTTGCAGCCGCTGAAGCGGGCGCGCATGGCATCGGCCTCGCGCTTGCGTTTGGCGAGCGTGGCGGAGCGCTCCGAAGCCGGTACCACGAAGATCACCTGCTGCAGCATGTATTCCGTCGCGGTCGGCTTGGCGCCGCCCTTGTCGAGCATGCGCCGCACGGCGTCCTGCTCGGTCACCGATCCGCCTTCGCCGGAGCGGTAGCGCGCGCTGAGCGCCTGGTTCCAGGCCATCTGGGCACGGATGAATTCCTTGAAGTGTTCCTTGGTAACGCCCGATTGCGCCATGATCGCATCGAGCTTCGCCAGCGGCATCTTGTTGCCCGATGCGAAGCGCTGGTAGGCAGCGTCGACCTGCTGATCGGAGATGCGGATACCGAGGCGCTTGGCCTCGGCCAGCCGCAGCGTCTGGTCGATCATCTCCTCCTTGGCATCACCTTTCTTATGCTGCAGCTTGAAGAAGGCGGCGCGGTGCGCGATGTCGCCGGAGGTGATCGGGATGCCGTTGACGACATACTTGATCTCCGAGGCGAAAGCAGGTTGCACGACAGCCGTGACCGAAACCGAAGCGGCCGCCACCAGAAGCGCGAATCCCGCTGAAAACAGGTATTTCCTCATCTTACCTTCCAATTTTCCCCGCAACGAAAGGCGCTGCGCGTCCTCCGAACGCCTGCGCGATGCACTTGACCCCATGCCTATCTTATGCGGCGAAACGATGTCGCCGGTGCATGGCGCCGATAATCAGCCCCATTTTCGAAGGAACACGCTCCAAATCAAGACCAAAGCCCCCATCAGCGCCCCAGCCGACGCACGGCTCGGAGGCCGGGCGCCTGCCGCTTGGTCACTGGATGGTATCGACCGCGCTTGTTGACGAACCGAACTCGCCGAGCGTGCGGAACGACAGGTTGAAACCGATGTTCTGCGACACTTCCTTCGTGACGGTGTCGCGCGTCTGCGAATACGTCATGATGTAGGTGAAGCAGGAATCGTTATAGGCGAAGCCGACGCCGTCCTTGACCAGCACATTTGTCTCCAGGTCGTAGGTGCCGGTGCCGAACAGCCGCCAGTTCTGCGCCAGATGCGTCGAGGCGCCGAGCGTGACCTCATGGCGGTCGGTGGCGAAGCCATAGAGCGGCTGCGCCTCGATGAAGGCATATTTGGCGCTGAGCGATATCGGCAGGCCGGAATAGGCGGCCTTCACTTCGGCGCGCCTGACCTCCCAGGTCTGCTCGTCGAAACGCCCGCTCAGCGAGCCGGAGAAACCGCTCGGACTGTTGAAGCCGACAAGGCCGACATAATCCGAAGTCCGCTTATCGAGGCCGGACTCGGCCCCGGCATTCACGAGATCGGGTGCGGCAAAGGAGTTTTCGCCGGCGAGCTGGTATGACTGGCCGAAGATGGCGTTCGTGGCCCAGCCATTGTCATAGGCACCCGAGTACCGAAAGCCGACATTGGCGCGCGTGCCGCCTTCGATCCGGTCATAACCGGAGAATTTATCCCGCTCGAACAGCGTCGTAGCGTCGAAGACGAAGCTCTGCGCGTCTTCGTTGGGGACGGCCAATCCGCCGACATACTGCTCGTTCGGACGCACGAAGACCTGCGCCGTTGGCTCCAGGACATGGCTGGAGCTCGCCATCGAGAACAGCAGCGGCCACCGCGCCTCGAGGCCGAGAGTGGCCATGTAGCGGGCCAGCGAGGAACGCATGTCGACGTCTTCGCCGAGATTCGTCCCCATCTGGTTGACGGCGGCGAGCGAAGCCGAATTGGCGTTGACATAACCGGCGTCGCCGCGAAACGCCAGCAACGGCGTCAGTTGCAGGCCGCCATCCGTGGTGAAGGTGCGCTTCCACTCGGCTTCCGCGCTCAGCCGGCTCGACTCGCCTTCGATGCCTCGCACATTGTTGATGGAAGTAGCGACAGCGGGATCTACGAGCACGGCGTCCAGCCGATTGCGGCTGATGACGCGCATATTGACGTTGAACGACAACTGGCCGCCCGCCACCGACGTGTCGGGAATATAGGCATAGTCGAGCGACGGCAGCACCCAGGGCTGCTTGGCGGAGCGCGCCGTTGGATCGCTGGAAAGCGTGTCTTCCTGCACCTCGAAGCGCATGGCGCGCACGTCGAAATAATTACGGTCGCTCAAGCCCGTCAGATAGATCGACGACTGGTGGACGAGATCGCTATAGCCTTCGATGTTGTAGGTGCGCGAAAAATTCTTGTCGGTCTGCAGCAGCACGTCCCAGCCGAAATCCCAGCGCTCGTTGATGGCGAACTGGCCCTTGGTGCCCATCATGCCGCGGAACTTGTTAGGGTCGCCTACGGGGCCGGAATTAACCGTATGGCCTTGGTTAATATCGAGGGTATTCCTGTTGATAAACGCGTCGGGATCCTGCTGATTGATGCCGGCGATCTTCAGCGTGTACTGGCCGTTGTTGAAGCGCTGGCGCCACTCGGCCTCGCCGAGGAAACCCTGCTTGGTATAGCCGCTGCCGGTGACGGTCAGGTCATAGGTCGGAGACAGGGCGAAATAATAGGGGACTTTGACGCCGACGCCGAGATGGTTGTTGTAGACGATGCCGGGGATCAGGAAGCCGCTTTTGCGCTTCACCGTCGGGTCGGCGATCTCGAAGGCCGGCAGGTAGGCTAGCGGGAAGCCGAAGAATTCGAAATTCGAGTTCTCGAAGCGGACCGTCTTCTTCTCGCCATTCCAGATGATCTTTCGCGCCTTGACGCGCCAGGTCGGCGCTTTGTCCGGCTTGTCCTCGCAAGGTTCGCAGGCGGTGTAGACGCCGTTGTGGAAGGTGGTGAGCACGCCGCCCATGCGCTCGGCGCTCTCGGCGGCGAAATAAGCCTTGTCGATCGTCTCGACGCGCAGCGCGTTGAGAAAACCGTCGGCGAAATCGTCGGTGATGTCGATATGGTCGGAATTGACCTTGGTGCCGTCGCTGTTGATCAGCTCGACGGCACCGCTGGCGACGAGGCGCTTGGTGTCGCGATTATAGACCACACGTTGGGCGACCAGCTTGTTGCCGCCATAGTCGATCTGCACGCCGCCGACGGCCGTCACCGTGTGCTTGTCATTGTCATAGACAAGCGTATCGGCGGCCAGCAGCATCTGCGTGCCGGAGGGGATGGGCTTGGCAGTAATCTGCTGCGCCAGGGCGGGTGCCGTCGGCACCGCACAAGCGAACAGGCATGCCAAAGCGGTCGCCCCATAGAGGCGTGCCAAACCGGCCTGCCTATGGCTGCGCAAAACCGCCTCCCTCACTAGCCGTCTTCCTTGTATAGCAGAAACGTCACCCCAAAGAACATAGCCACGACAACCGGAACCCATGCAGCCACCACCGTAGGCACGAATCCGGCTACACCGAATGCCTTAACCAGTACCGAAACGACATAAAGCAGAAAGCCGGCCACGACGCCACCCAGAATCATCGTTGCCGACTGCCCCATTCGCGCAAATCGCATTGAAACCGTTGCAGCAATCAGCGTCATGGCGACCAGAAGAAACGGCAACGCCACCAGCGAATCAAATTGCATGGCGAAGGCGTTTGCCTTGAGCCCGAAGGAGCGGGCAACCTCGATCTTGCGCGGCAGCTCGTAGAAGGGGATGGTTTCCGGGCGCGCCAGGCGCTCCTGTACGAATTCCGGCTTGAGATTGGTCGGCACCTTGTCCGACGCCAGCGCCTGGATATTGCCCCCCTTGAAGACCTTGACGTCCTGCAATTCCCAGTAACCGTCGCGCAGGAAGGCCTTGGCGGCATCCTTGCGCTCCGCAATGTCGCCCTGCGGGCCGAGGATGAAAAACACCGCATCCGCCATCTCCAGCCCCTGGTTGAGGATGGCGCGGGCACCGATGATGGTGTCGCCCGATTCGGTCTTTTGCCTGAGCCACGGCGTGACGTTGGTCGTGACCGCGTTCGACTTGCCGGCCCTGAGGTCGTTCTCCATCTGCTCGGACCAGGAAAAGCCATGCGCGGCGATCGGGTTGATGATGGCGACCGACAGCACGCCGAACATCAGCGCGCCGACGCAGCAGGGGAACAGGAACTGCCAGGCCGAAACGCCTGCCGAACGCGCGATGACCAGCTCATAGCGGCGGTTGAGCGACACCAGCGTCGCCATCGCCGAGAACAGCCCGACGAACGGCACCGTCTGCAGCATGATCATCGGCATCCTGAGCGCCGAAATGGCGAAGGCTATGCCGTAGGTGAAGCCGGGCAGCCCGGTCGTGCGCCCGGACAGCTCGGTAAAGTCGATCAGGAACACCAGCGCCAGCAGGCCCAGGAAGAACCAGAACGTGATCGAGACGTAGCGGAAGAAGAAGTAGCGGCCCAGCGTCCAGCCCATGGTCAGGCTCCCTGGCCCGAAGTGCGCCGGGCGAGCCAGAGCTTGAATGTCGTCCAGTTTTCGCCGGCGCGCTTGGCAAGGCCCGTCAGCCAGTCGGCCCAGCTGACCGGCAATTCCATAGTGCGGGACGAGACGATGAACCAGATCGAAACCGCGGAAGCGATAAGTGGTATGCCGTAGAGCAGGTAGACATAGTACCAGAGCTTGTCGGCTTTACCGGCGGCGAAGAAGCCCAGCCATCGCACGAAAAGCGCGATCGCGATTGCCGTGATCAGCGGATTGATGCGTGCTTCGCGATGCGAGCGCGCGTCGCCCGCCACCGCAAGCGCGATCAGCGCGAACACCAGCGAATAGGACCATTCGGCGAAGCGCTCGTTGAGCTCCGCACGGTAGCTGCCCGGTTCGCGCTGGAACATCTTGTCGTTGGGATCCGGGTTGAGCAGATACGCGGTCGTGCGGTCCTTCGGCAAAAGCGTGATGTCGTTCGCCGCCGACATGAAGGCCGACATGTCGAAGGCGTAAGAGGTGAAGCGGATGACGGAAAGGTCGCCGGTCGCCGATTTGCGGTTGATGACACCGTCATTCATCATCAGCACCTTCTCGTCGCCTTTTTCGACGATGCTGCCGGTCTTGGCGTAGTAGGTGAGGCTGGCGCCTTCCTCGCGCGAATCGGCGACGAAGATGCCGCCCAGCCGGTTGCCGGGAAGCCGTTCGCCGACCTGCAGGTAGAGGCCATCGTCGATCTTGCGGAACGTGCCTTCCTGGATGATCAGCGACACGAGGTCGGCGCGCGAAGCCGCCACCAGCTGGCGGTTCTTCTGCCTGGCGTAGGGGTCGATCGCGTTGTCGACGATGAAGGAGAATGCGCAAGCAAAAGCCGCGAGCAGCAGGATCGGCCGCGCGATCGTCCAGCGCGAGGCGCCCGCGGCGCTGAGCACGGCCAGCTCCGAATCGGTGTTCATGGCGCTCAGCGTCTGCGCCACCGCCACCACCAGGGCGAACGGCACCACGATCGGGATGATGGAGGGGATGATGAGCGCCGCGACCTCGAAGAAGGTCAGCGCCGATTGGCCATTGTCGGTGACGAGGTCGATCTTGGCCAGCACCTGCGTCGTCCAAACGATCGCCAGCGTCCAGGCCAGCGCGGCGAGGAACATCGTCAGCGCCCGGCGCATGATGTAGCGTTCAACGACCTTCATGAAGGCTTTTCTCGATTTTGCCGAACGGCATCATGCCCGCCGACAAAGTAGTGATCCAGCGACGCGCACACAACTGGGTCATAGGCGGCTCGCTCCGGATTGTCGCCCCACGCCGCGTGCCCCGGCGCGGCGGAGTCTCCGCGCCAATGGATAAGAAATGCAGAACATCGATGGCTAACAGCAGGTTACGGCAGCAACCTAACGCCGTGCCGAGGCGAATCCTTTGTCTATTGTGGCCCTGATATAGACAGCGATTTCGGCCAAGTCTTGCCAAATGGCTGAAAACGACCAAATGTCGCGCACGCTTGCCAAACCTTCGCCGACACCCCACGGCTATCCCCGAAAGCAGGACCTGATGACGCCGAGACCCTCCATTTCCTTTGCCAAATTCGCCGCGCCGAAAAAGGGCAGCGTTTTCCTGTTCGCCGCCGACGGCGGCGGGCTCGGCGAGGCGGCGAAGGCCTGCGATCCGGCCGGCGCGCTTACGCGTGCCTTTCCGGTCGCGGATTTTTCCGGCAAGTTCGTTAGCTCGGTCGAGGTGCTGGCGCCGGAAGGAACATCTGTCGACCGGCTCGTGGCGATCGGCGCCGGCAACGTCTCAAACCTCGACGACAATGCCTGGCTGAAGCTCGGCGGCGTCGTTGCAAGTTCGCTGCGCAAGGCAACCGAGGTGGCCATTGTCCTCGATCTACCCGATCTGCAGCCCGATGGTCGCCAGGCGGCCGGCCTTGCCGCCGGCATCCTGCTGCGCAGCTATTCCTTCGATAAATACAAGACCAGGAAGGACAAGGAAGACGGGCAAACTGATACCAAGGGGGCCGATGCAAAGGGGGCTGCTACCAAGAAGGCCGGGGCGGCAAAGCCGGCCAAGATAACCATCCATTGCGCCGACCCCGCGGCCGCGAAGAAGGCCTTCGCCGGCGAGGAAGCGGTGGTGGACGGCGTTCTGCTTGCGCGCGAGCTCGTCAACGAACCGGCCAATGCGCTGGGGCCGGTCGAATTCGCCGAGCGCGTCAAGGCGCTGGAGCAGCTCGGCGTCGAGGTCGAGATCCTGGCTGAAAAAGAGATGAAGAAGCTCGGCATGGGCTCGCTGCTCGGCGTCGCCCAGGGCTCGCCGCGCGGCGCGCGCATCGCGGTGATGCGCTGGAACGGCGGCAAGGCCAAGGACGCGCCGCTTGCCTTCATCGGCAAGGGCGTCACCTTCGACACTGGCGGCAATTCGATGAAGCCGGCCTCGGGCATGGAAGACATGAAAGGCGACATGGGCGGAGCGGCCGCCGTCACCGGGCTGATGCACGCGCTCGCCGCGCGCAAGGCCAAGGCCAATGTCGTCGGCGTCATCGGCCTCGTCGAGAACGCCGTCGACGGTCATGCCCAGCGCCCCGGCGATATCGTCACCTCGATGTCGGGTCAGACGATCGAAGTGTTGAACACCGACGCCGAAGGCCGCCTCGTTCTGGCCGACGCGCTCTGGTATGCCAACGACCGTTTCAAGCCGAAATTCATGATCAACCTGGCGACGCTGACCGGCGCCATCATGGTAGCGCTCGGCCAGCACTATGCCGGCCTGTTCTCCAACAATGACGAGCTCGCCGGCCGGCTGTTCGGCGCAGGTCAAGCCAGCCAGGAGCGGGTCTGGCGCATGCCGCTCGGTCCCGAATACGACAAGCTGATCGATTCCAAGAACGCCGACATGAAGAATATCGGCGGCCGATATGGCGGCGCCATCATCGCTGCGCAGTTTCTGCAGCGCTTCGTCAAGGACACGCCCTGGGCGCATCTCGACATCGCCGGTACCGCGATGGGCGCGCCGTCCAGTGAGATCAACCAGTCCTGGGGCTCGGGTTTCGGCGTGAGGCTGCTCGATAGGCTGGTGCGCGATCACTATGAAGGGTAGGGGATGGCCGACATCCTGTTTTACCATTTGACCGAATCGACCCTGGAGGAGGCTCTGCCCGGCCTGCTCGAGCGCAGCCTCGATCGTGGCTGGCGCGCGGTGGTGCAGACCGGCACGGAGGAGCGGCGCGACGCGCTCGACCAGCATCTGTGGACTTTCCGCGACGATTCTTTCCTGGCGCATGCCACCGACCGCGAGGCCTATCCGGCCGAACAGCCGATCCTGCTCACCACGGGCGAAGGCAACCAGAACGCAGCGCAGATCCGTTTCCTCGTCGACGGCGCCAGCCCGCCCGAGCTATCGGGATATGAGCGCGCCGTCTTCCTGTTCGATGGCCATGACGCGGCACAGCTCCAAGCCGCCCGCGGCCATTGGAAGACGATGAAGGAAGCCGGCCACGCCGTGACCTACTGGCAGCAGACGCCGGACCGGCGCTGGGAGCGCAAGGCTTAGCATCTCTTCACCATCGGTCCGGCGCCCAGACTTCCGCCGCCCGCCGAACCGAAGCGTCTTTGCTGCCGTCAGCCCTTTGCCAGCACTGACAGCTGCTCCAGGCTGATCTTCTGGACGGCGGGTCGGCGTGCCGGTGTGCCAGCAGCCAGTCGCCGTCTTCGCGGCGGAAAACCAGCGTCACCCTGAGCGGCCATTCCTGCTCCAGACCACCGACCTTGCCATGCCCCCACTCGATCACCGCGAGTACTGCCATGTCGCCCGATGCGTAAGCTTGCACCAGTTCCATCCTTACCCCGCCGTCCTGGAAGTAGCTGGCGAGTTCGGCCAGATGCTTGGAGCTTCTGTCGAAACCTCTTGAGAACGGACCGCCGAAGGGCTGCATCAAGGTGAAGTCGGGCGCGATCTCGATCAGGTTGAGATAGGCTTTCATGTCGCCACGCATGAAGGCCGAACTGGGCGCCTCCGCCCTTGCCAGAAGCTTCTTCAGAGCCGCGTCGTCTATGGCCGCCTGCGGCGCGGCTTTGCTTGCGGCAGCTTGCATCGCCAGCGGCAGGGCGAGCGGCGCCGCCAGCGCCAGCCGCCTGGAAATTGTCTTGCTCCGAACTTTCGGCTTGAGCGGCGCGCCGGCCTTGCCGGTCGTGTTTATGGATTTGGACATAGAGAAATCTCCTCGAAAAACTTGGCAATCAAGCCAGACGGACTTCGCATCCGACCGATGCCGGAAGGATCTCACTTCAACCGAGATGAATTCAGTGATATGATTTCAGCAATATGCTGCACGAAATTGATCTATCTCGCGTCGACCTCAACCTGCTGGTCCTGTTCGAGACCGTTATGGAGGAGCGCCATGTCAGCCGCTCCGCGTCGCGGCTGAATCTGTCGCCGTCGGCGGTCAGCCATGGCCTCGGCCGGCTGCGCGGCCTGCTCGGCGACCCGCTGTTCCTGCGCACGCCAAGGGGCGTTGTGCCGACCAACCGCGCGCTGGAGCTCGCCGCGCCCGTCGGCGAAATTCTGGCGCGCGTGAGAAACGTCGTCGCCAGCGCTGAGCCCTTCGATCCAAGCCGCTCCAGCCGCCGCTTCGTCATCGGTGCGCCCGACGGCGCCTCCGCGGTCCTCCTGCCGCCGCTGCTCGAAGTCCTGCATCGAAGCGCCCCGGGCATCGACATCGGCATCCGCCAGTTGCTGCCGAGACAAGGCGAGACCTCGCCATTGCCCGCCTGGAGCGATGTCATCGCCGAGCTTGAGGCAAGGGTCATGGATGTGGCGGTCATCCCGGTCGCCGATGCGCCCGAGCGCTTTCTTCGACGCACGCTCTATGAAGAGGATTTTCGTCATCGCCATGCGCGCCGGACACCGGTTTTTGCAGGACACTGGCATCGAGGCATACTGCGCCATGGATCACCTCGTGGTATCGCAGACAGGCGATGCGCAGGGCTTCGTCGATACCGCGCTTGCCGCGCATGGCCGGTCGCGGCGCATCGCGCTCACCGTTCCCAATTTCATGTTCGCGCTTGCCGTGCTGGCCGAAACGGACTTCGTCTCGGCACTGCCGCGTCGTTTCGTGGGCATGCATGGGTGCCGCTTCGGCGTCAGCGCCGTCGACGCCCCTGTGACGTTGCCGCGCTTTCAGATCACCGCCTTGGTGCCGAAGGTCGCGATGATGGACGCAGGTATCGCCTGGCTCGTCGAACGGTTGGAGCAGGCGGGACTGGCGGTTCGGCCAGCCAGCCCTGCCGCCGATTGATCGACTCCGGAGTCGCAAGTGCCGCCCTTTTTGCGCTAGACAGGGCCAAGCTCATGCGGCGGGGGAAGAATGCGGATCAGGATTGTCGGAACCGGCAGGACGGTACCGGCTGAGCGGGTTACCACACGGACGTGATTGGCAACGCGGCTGCTGTCGACGCCCGGTTGGCCGGCTCATTTCCGGCGTCGCTTCGCCTTTTCGGTCCCCGGCTTGCTCGGCCAATGCCAGCCGTCGCCCTCGCTATGCGCGGGCTGCGGCCGCGCCACATAGGCGAGCGCGCCGTTGGCCTCCAGATAGACGCGCGACAGCATCTCGGCGAGCACGCCTGACGTCACCGCCTGCAGCCCGGCGATCACCAGGAAGAAGCCGGTGATCAGCATCGGCCTAGTGCCGATATCCTGCCCCCAGAAAACCTTGATCGCAAAGAGGTAGGCAAGGATCAGCGAGCCGAGCACGCCGAGCACGATACCGATGCCGCCGAAGAAATGGCCGGGCCGCGTGCGGTAGCGCAGGAAGAAGAACATGAAGACGAGGTCCAGCACCACGCGGAAAGTGCGCGAGATGCCGTATTTCGACTGGCCGTGGATGCGCGCGTGATGCGTCACCACCTCCTCGGCGATGCGGCGAGGCGTCGTCACTGTCGCGAGCCACGCTGGGATGAAGCGGTGCATTTCGCCATAGAGCCGCACGCTGCGGATGACGCTGCCACGGAACACCTTCAGGCTGCAGCCATAGTCCTTGAGCTTAACACCGGTGACGCGGGCGATCAGCCTGTTGGCGATGCGCGAGGGCAGGCGACGCATCCAGAACCCTTCCTTGCGGTCCTTGCGCCAGCCGGCGACGAGGTCGAGATCCTCGGTCAGCAGGCGATAGACCATGCGCGGGATGTCGAACGGATCGTTCTGCAGATCGCCGTCGAGCGTCGCGATGACGTCGCCGCGCGCGGCGTCGAGGCCGGCCTGCATGGCGGCGGTCTGCTTGTAGTTGCGCACCAGTTCCACGCCATGCACATGCGGCCCGTACTGAGCCGCGAGCCGGTGGATCTCGGCGGGCGTGGCATCCGTGCTGCCGTCGTCGACCAGCACCGCTTCCCAGGGCTGGCTGTAGCTCTCCATCGCCTGGTGGATGCGGACAAGCAGCGGCTCGACATTGTCGGCCTCGTTGTACATCGGGATGACGATGGAGAGCTTGTGCTCGGGCATGACCGCGCCCTCGGGCAATCCGGAAGCCGGAATGGGAAGCACATTCATGGCGGTCATTTCCTTGCCGGTCCCGCCGCCGGGGTTTCCGGCAGCCTCGATTTCGAGGGAAACAGCCAGGCGATCGCACCGGTTGCAACCGCCGAGCACAGGATGAAGAGATGCAGCGCAAGCGCCGCCTGCAGGCCGTCCTTGATGGCGATGCCGGAATAGAGCAGCGCCGCCGCCGCACCCGCCTCGTAGGTGCCGAAGCCGGCGACGCCCTGCACCGGCAGGATCGCGGCTGCCTCCGCGCCGACGGCACCCGGAAAGGCGGTCTGGAACGAGGTGTTGAGCAGCATGGCGAGCAGCCAGCCCTGCACGCCGAGCTTCAGCGCCCAGTTGGCGATCGTCCACCACCAGCCGTAGCGCGAGCGCCCCGTTGCCTCGGTGAAGATGTCGCGCAATTTGCCGAGTTTCGAGACTATCCTGCCGCCCGCCGTCCAGTTGTGAGGCGCGCGCGCCCAGCGCGGTAGGTACCATGCGGCGGCGATCGGTACCGCGATGCCGGCGGCCCTCAGCGCCGGATGCAGGCCCGGCCAGACGAGGCAGGCCAGCACGCCGACGACGAAGGCGTCCTGCAGCCTGAACCACAGCAGCGAAGCGCTGGCGCGCACGATCGATACGCCGAACACCTGGCGCAAAAGGATCGGGAAGGCCGTCTCGCCGCCGCGGAACGGCACGATGTTGATCATCGCATTGTGGATCAGGATGATGCGCAGCGTGGCGCCGAAGCGGCCGTTCACATCGTCGCGGAATTCGTCGCAGACGCGCAGCGCCCTGAGCACATAGGTGACGAACAGCGCCGCCGCGACCGCCACAAAGGCGCCGGGCGTAATGGAGGCGAAGGCATCGCCGACCATCTTCCAGCGCTGGTCGCTGGCAAGCCATGCCAGCAACGCCAGAGTGACGATTATCGATATCGCTCGCTTCAAACAGGTCTCCAACGGGCCGCCCGGTCGGGCGGAAGCGCCATCCGAAGGCCAGCAAAGGGGGCAACTCCCGAATGCCGGCCCGGCCGGCGCCGGTCCGATATCGGATCCGCACCGGCTTTTTCAAGGCGCTGTTCCTATAGAGCAATTCCAGGAAAAGTGTGAGCGGTTTTCCGTCCGGAATTGCGTCAAAACAAATAGATAGAGCGGTTCGCCGTTTCCGTGAAACGGTGAAACGCTCTGGCGCAGCGGCGGCGGCGAATCCACAAGCTTGGTTGGAGCAGCGATCGGGGCGGCGAAAAAGCGGGCGGACGTCGCGCCGCCCGCTTTGCCGGGATAAGCTTTATTCTCCGCTCATCTCTTTCTTGAACTGGTCGAAATCGACCTGCATGCCGTTGAAGATGGTGCTCCAGTGGCGCGTCAGCGCCGCCATGGCGACGGCTTCCTGGATCTCCTCGTTGGTCGCGCCGGCGTGTTTGGCGTTCTGGGTGTCCGACCAGATGCAGTAGCTGCACGGGATCTGAGCCGCGACCGCCAGCGAGATCAGCGACTTCTCCTTCGGCGTCAGCGCCGTCTTGTCGCTGAGCTCGATGGCCTTGACCTCGGCCCAGGCGCCGGGCAGACCGGCTTTCGGGAACTGTTTGATGAAGCTCGGCACGCCGCCCATCGTCGACTGGATGTCCTTGACGGCGGCGTCATAGTCATCGGCCCGGGCGGGCGTGGACCCAAGCACGGCGGCAAACACGCCCGCGGCGGCGATGAGCGAGGCGGAACGAAGGCAGAAATGCACGGTTGGAACGATGCGAATGACTGACATGATGTTCTCCTCTGGTTTTTGTTAGCCTTACGATGTAAGGTATGTGGAAGATGAACCTTACAGTGTAAGTTGTCAAGCGCGGCCATGGATGCACCGAGCAAAAAAAAGCGACCCCGCGGAAAACTCTCCCGCGAGATGATCGAGGACGCCGCCTTCGAGGTGATAGAGCGGGAAGGGCTTTCCGGCTTTTCGATGCGCAAGCTCGCCGCCAGGCTCGGCTGCGAGGCGATGAGCATCTACCATCACTTCCCCTCGCAAGCGCATCTCTATGAGGCGCTGGTCGACCGGCAGATGAGCGGCCTCGTCATTCCCGACGACAGCTTGCCTTGGCGCGAGCGCGCCCGCGTTTGCATGCAGGAGTTCCGCCGTGTGGCGACAGAGCACCCGGCCTTTGCGCCCTTCATCGTTGTCTATCGCATGAACTCGCCACCCTGCCTCGCCAAGCTGAACGCCATCATCGGCCTGTTCGAGGATGGCGGCTTCGGTCGCGAGCTCAGCGCCCGTCTGTTTCGCGCCGCCGGCTACTATCTGATGGGCGCGATTCTTGACGAGACAGCCGGCTACGCCAAGGGACCTTCGGCGGTCACCACCGTCAGCGACGAGGAGCTGGCGCGCGTCTATCCGAGTGTCATGAAGGCCGGCGCCTATTTCGGCGCCGCTGGCTTCGACAAGACTTTCGAGCTTGGCCTGGAAATGTTTCTGGACGAGATGGAGCGGGTCCGCGAAGCTGCGCGAGACGAAAACCGCTCGTAAGAATGGCGGCCAGCCGAAGAAAATAGCCAAGGCTCTGAATGCGCTTCCTTTGTGTCCTTCTCCTCATCGCCGGTGCTGCCATTGGCATCTTCTATCCTTGGGCGATGAGCAATTTTTCCGGCCACGCGATCGGTACGTATCGCGTCTATGAGGGAGGCCGCTTCCGGCCCGTTACCGTGCAGCTTGCCGCAAGCGACGCGCCGGTGAGGGTGCTGGTCGATCTGACCGCGCGGGCCGAACGGGTCGCAGGACAGCAGCGCACGGTGCTGACGCTGACCGCCGCAAATGGCGGCCGCACGGCTCTAGCCTCGGCGCTCTCCTTCAACCACACCGACAATCCGCGCCAGACCAGCCCGCAACTGCCCGACAATATCTTTCGCGACGAGGCCGGCGTCATCGAGGCGGTCACGCCCGGACCTTACGTCTTCACACTCGGCCCGGGCGATGCCGACGGCATCGACATGCGCGCGGTCGATCTCATCCTGCGCGCCGGCACCGGCTCGATCGACGAACGCGCGCAGCCGGCCGGCTATACGCTGATGGGCGTCGGCCTTGCCGGACTGGCGCTGTCGCTGGTCTTCGGACGCCGCGGTGGTGGCCATCCGCAAAACCCCAATTCGCAGCCGCCACCGCCGCGCTGGGGCCGCAACGGTTCGCCACGAGCATGATGCCGAAAAGCGTGAAGCGGTTTTCGGTCGACATCATGCTCTCTAGAGGTAAGCGCGCATGAATTATCGCCACGCCTACCACGCCGGCAATTTCGCCGATGTCGTCAAGCATGCCGTGCTCGCGCGCCTCGTCGAATATCTCAAGCAGAAGGACAAGGCCTTCCGTGTCATCGACACCCATGCCGGCATCGGCCGCTACGATCTCGCCTCGGTGGAAGCCGGCAAGACCGGCGAATGGCAGAGCGGCATCGGCCGGCTGGCCGAGGCCACGCTCGAGCCGCAGGCGGCGGCGCTGCTTCAGCCCTATCTGGAAGCGGTGTGCGCGCAAAATGTCGATGGCGGCCTCAAGCACTATCCCGGCTCGCCGCTGATCGTGCGCGATCTCCTGCGCAGCCAGGACCGGCTGACGGCGATCGAATTGCACCCGGAGGATGCCGCGCGGCTGAAATCCGTCTTCGCCGGCGACTTCCAGGCAAGGGTGATCGAGCTTGACGGCTGGCTGGCGCTCGGCGCGCAACTGCCACCGAAGGAAAAGCGCGGCCTCGTCCTCATTGATTCGCCCTTTGAGGAGGAGGGCGAGTTCTTGAGGCTCGTCGAAGGGCTGCAGAAGGCGCACCGGCGCTGGCCGGGCGGCATCTACGCGCTCTGGTACCCGATCAAGGATCGCAAGGCGGTGACGACCTTCCGCGCGACGCTGAAGGAGACAGGCATTCCGAAGCTGCTCGACATCGCCTTCGAGATTCAGCCCGCCTCGGACGAGCCCAGCCTCGACGGCAGCGGGCTGGTGGTGGTCAATCCGCCCTATACGCTGGAGAGCGAATTGCGGGTGATGCTGCCGGTGCTGCACAGAGCGCTCGCCGTCCGGCAGCCGTCGCGCTGGACGCTCGATTGGCTGGCGGGCGAGTAGGGCGCCGCCTTCCCTTACGCCAGCGCCGTAGGCGTCACACCGGTTAGGTCGCCGGCTTTCGCGGATCAGATGCGCCTGGTCGGCATAGCCGGCCTCGATGGCGAGCAGCGCGGTCGAGGCTTCGCCCTGCTGCCGTTGCAGGCGCCGGTAGCGATGGAAGCGCAGAATGCGGTCGAGCGTCTTCGGGCCATAGCCGAAGGCATCCTCGAAACGGCGTCGCAGCGTCCGTTCGCTCATATGCAGCTGGCGCTGCAGGAACGGAACCAGCGGCGTTTCCGGCGGCAAACCTTTATGGATCACGTCGAAGGCCCGGCCCATCTGCGGGACGAGCGCATCGCGGCCTTCGGTGCGCATGCCGACCGTCTCTTCCAACTGCCGCAGCATGGCCGGCAGATCGGTCACAGCCTTGATGCGATCCGACAGTTCGCGGGCACGCGTACCCCATAATTCGTGGAGGCTCAGCCGTCCGCCGACGATCTCGCTGGCCGGCACGCCCAGCCAGCCGGCGGCGGCGCCCGGACGGAAGCGGAAGCCCACGATCACCGCGCCGGCCGGCGGTGTCTCTATTTGCGGCTCCTTGTCCGGCCCGGCCACGCGAAAGCGGCCGTCGATCCATTGCAGGTCGATCGTCGCGTCCGGCGTGATGACGATGGGTGGAACGGCGCGCTCGTCCATGCGGTGGACCCAGACCGCGGAGAAGGCATCGGCCAGGCCGCCGGCGACGGGGCGCTCGCGAAAGAAGCCGGTGGTCTGCGCCAGGACCGGTTCCATTCTCTCTCCGATCTGCTCCAGCGGGAGTTGCCGGATCGGTGTGACGGTCATTTTGGCCGAAATATTCAATGCCGGCGACGTCATCCATGGCAAAAGGGACGAACTTCACGGCGCTTCACGCGCTCGCATCGGACCGCATCCGTTTGCGGCTGTGGTCACGAATATAGAAAGGAGTGAGAGAAATGAAAGCTCGCATCACCGTATTGACGCTCGGCGTCGACGATCTGGAAGCCTCCCTTAAATTCTATCGCGACGGCCTCGGCCTGCCGAGCGAGGGCATCATCGGCCGGGAATTCGAGCATGGCGCCGTCGCCTTCTTCGAACTCACCGGGGGCCTGAAATTCGCGATCTACGAGCGCGCCAACATCGCCTGGGATGCCACGGTGCCGCAAAGCGGCCGCAGCCCAACCGAATTTACCATCGGCCACAATGTCGGCAGCGAGGCCGAGGTCGACGCCGTGATGGCCGAGGCCGTCAAGGCGGGCGCCCGCGTGGTCAAGCCGGCGCAAAAGACCTTCTGGGGCGGCTATGCCGGCTACTTCCAGGATCCCGACGATCATCTGTGGGAGGTTGTCTACAATCCGGCCTTCGTCCCCGAGGACTGAACGGAGCAAAACACGCCGTCGAGAGGAGGCCGCCATGCCTGTTCAAATCATTCAAGCGCTTGGCACTCTCCTCATCGGTGGCGTCTTCGTCTTTGCCGGCATCGAGCATTTCCTGAAATTCGGGGCGATGCGCGACTATCTGGCCGCCCAGAAATTTCCGGCCCCAGCCTTGATGCTGGTCGCCGGTTCGGCGGTCGAGATCATTGCGGGTTTCCTGCTTGCCATTGGCATGGCCCGGCCCTTCGCCGCCGGCGCGCTGGTCGCCTTCACGCTGGCGACGAACCTCATGGTGCTGCGTTTTTGGGCGAGCGAGGAACCGGAGCGCCAGGTGCTGCGCAATGCGTTCCTGGTCAACATCGCGGTCATCGGCGGGCTGCTGCTTGCCGGCACGTTTTAGGTTGTATGGAGTTTCAGGCGATGCTGGCATGACCTGAATCTCCATACAACCCAATGAGCTGGCGATGTCGGGAACGAAGTTTGGCGGAAACCCCAAAGTCTCTTCCGAAAAACCTTTATTTCGCACCCGCTTGACCACCGCCGAGCGAATCCGCACAGTGGGGGACCGACCTTGAGAGGCTGTCATGACTCGCTTCGCCCATTCCGCCCTTGCTACGCTGGTTGCGCTCTCCACTCCCTTTGCCGCTCCGCTGGGCTTCGGCCAGGCGGCGCGTGCCGCCGACCTATCAGTCTACACCGAGGACGACGGCAGCGTCTGCGGCGAGGCCTGGGTGCTGAACAAGATCACCGATCGCTTCTCCTATCAGGTGCATCACGTGCCGCATCTGCCGCAGGTCGCGATCACCGATTTCCGTAACATCCGCCAGCATCGCTACGAGCCGGCGAGCGATGAATGGCCGATCGGCCGCCATTACTGCCGCGCCACGGTGAACCTGTCGGATGGCCACGACCGCTCGATCTTTTACCTGATCGAGGAAGGTCAGGGCTTTGCCTCGATCGGCGACAATGTCGAATTCTGCGTCTTGGGCTTCGACCGCTGGCTGGTCTACAACGGCCGCTGCCGAGTGCTGCGCTAGGTTTGTCGCTTCCGCCGCGCGCCTGCGGTCAGAGGGACCGCATCCTTTTGCGCGCTGAATAGGTCTCGCCGCGAATGTTGTGCCTTCCGGCTTTCGCTGGAATGCAAATCAGTTAATCTGAACTCCCGAGAGCAACGACTTCCTCGGGGACCTTCATGGATACTGCTACCCTCCTTGCATTTGCGGCGGCCTTCTTCGTGTTCGCAGCCAGCCCAGGCCCCGACAACATGACCATCGTCGCCCGCACAATCTCCGGCGGCGCCGCATCGGGCATCGCCTATGGCGCCGGAACGGTGGCCGGTATCCTCATCTTCCTGGTCCTCGCCGCCTGCGGTCTGTCGGTCGTAGCCGCCAAGATGGCGGTCGTCATGGCCGTGCTTCGCTATGGCGGCGCGGCTTATCTGATCTGGATGGGCGTCAGGCTATGGACAGCAGCGCCCATCGTGCCAGACCTGCAGCCCTTATCCGGGCGGCGCGGGCTGCTTGCGACTTTCGCCACCGGCGTCGCGCTCAATCTCGGCAATCCGAAGATGCCTTTGTTCTATCTGGCGCTGCTGCCGAACGTCGTCGGCGCATCGCTGGACGCCGAGCGTCTCGGCGCGCTGATGCTGGTGATCCTGGCTGTCGAGACTGTCGTGATCGGCGGCCATGTCGTCCTCGCAGGCCGCGCCCGAAAGCTGCTGCGCACGCCGAAGGTCGTGCGCCGGGTGAACCGTGCGGCAGGTGGCGTGATGGTCGGTGCTGGCGTCGCCGTTGTCGCTGCCCGCTGAACCGACGCCAAGCCGACAATCTCACGCGGCCCTGCCGCCCGATATGTAAACCTGGATCAGCTCGATGAGCTGCTTCTGCAGCTCCGGCGCGTCGAGCATATTGCGCCGTGCCGCGTTGTGGATCACGCCTTCGACTGCCGATGAGAGCACGCGCGCCATCGTCTCGGTATCCTTGCGGCGCTTGCGATACTGCGCGACGGCCGCTGCGTAATGTTCGAGATAGCGCGCCTGGAACGAGGCATGCGCGGCGCGTGAGCCGCGGTCGCCGGGCGCCTCGTCCAGCAGCACCTGATGCAGCGTCGGATGGATCGAGTGCGCGCCGATCATGCCGCGCACCAGTTCGCGCGCGAATTGCTTGAGCGGCTTCTCCTCCGCCGCCGCTTCGCGAATCACCGACAGCACATGATCGAAGTGGCGGCGCCGGATCGCTTCGACCAGGGCGAGCTTGTCGGGGAAATATTGATAGAGCGAGCCGATGCTGACGCCTGCGGCCTCCGCCACCTTGTTGGTGGAAAAGCCCGCCCAGCCGAGCTCGCTCAAAACGTGAGCACCGGCTTCGATGATCGCCTCGACGGTAGCGATCGAACGCGCCTGGCGCGGCTGCTTGCGCATGCGTGCGGCCGGCTTTGCAATGCGAGTAGACATGCTGGCCCGTCTCCCGAGAATATAAACAGGATACTCACATTCATTTCACCAACGCAAATGGGGCCGCAAAGATGAGTGCCAAGACGTTGCTGAAGGGCATGCTCGCCTACCAGACCTGGGCGAATGATGAGCTGGTGGAGAAGCTTGCCAGGATGGACCCCTCGAGCGATCCTGGGATACGCAACGCCGCGATCCGCCTGATGAGCCATATCCATGTCGTATCGCGGATTTTTGCCGCGCATCTGAAGGGCGTTGCCCATGGTTATGCGAGCGACAATACGCCGGACACGTCCGAGCCGCGCGCATTGCGCACCGCCCTGGCCGAGGTCGACGGCTGGTATCTCGACTATCTCGAAACCGTTTCGGAGCAAGAGCTTGGGGACCCGGTCGCCTTCACCTTCACCGATGGCGACGAGGGCTGCATGACGAGGCAGGAGATGCTGACCCATATCGTCCTGCACGGCAGCTACCATCGCGGCGAGATCGGCCGCATGCTGGCCGGAATCGCGGTCGCGCCGCCTTGGGACACCTACGCCGTTCATCTGCATCGCTTCGAGCCGCGCGCCGCCTGCAGGGATGAACCTAAGCCGGCGGAGATTGACGGCGGCGCTCGAATATGAGCTAGAAGCTCACTTTCAAACCACTAAGCTTTGATCGTCTTACCTGGCCAATTCATCTGTAGATGTTTTCGCTGGACAAGATGAAGCCGGCGTTCGGCGACGCGTTCTCTATTGCGAGCACTCCGCTCACATTGTGATACAAGCTTATGCGGCGGATGGATGGATGATCGGGGGATAGAAGCCGCTCGAAAATCTGTGCGGCGGGCCGTCACTTGGAAAGTGACAGATTCGCTCACAATTTTTTAATGGGACGCGTTTCGTGTAACCAAAATTCAATAACTGAAAATCATTGTGTTGCTTCGCTGGCTAGACAGTCGCGAGTCAGATATGCATAGACACGCCGGGTCACTCACGACCATCGGCAAAACGCAAGGGGCATCGCATGGCAAAGACGACAACCAAGGCGCCGGCGGCGAAAGCGCCGGCAAAGAAGCCGGCAGCTAAGGCTGCCGCGAAACCTGCAGCAGTGAAGAAGGCAGCGGCGCCGAAGGCGGCCGCCAAGGCTCCGGCCAAGGCGGCAGCTAAGCCTGCGGCCAAGCCGGCCGCGAAGGCCGCGGCAAAGCCCGCCGCCAAGGCAGCGGCCAAGCCGGCAGCGAAGGCAGCAGCCAAGCCGGCCGCCGCCAAGAAGCCGGCAGCGAAGGCCGCGGCCAAGCCCGCCGCCAAGGCTCCGATGAAGGCGGCCGCGGCCAAGGCGCCGGCCGCTGTGAAGAAGGCAGCTCCGGCGAAGAAGCCGGCCGCCAAGAAGTAATCGCGTAGCTTCGCTCGCGAACCGCAACAGGTGAGGGCGGGTGCCACTTAGGCACCCTCTCGCCAATTCGGTGTCAAGACAAGCGGAGTCGGAGCGGACGCTCCTCCTAAAGCTCTCGGAAATTTTGCGGCCAGCAAAACTTCCGGGAGCTTTTTCTTTTCAGGTGCCCGCCCGACAAGATGCATTGGCTAATCCGGATCGGCCGGCTGGCCGTTGCCCGTCGGACCCTGATCGGTCAACAGTGCCGCAAACAATTGGGAACCCGATCATGCCGAAACTGCTCTATGCTTCCACATCCCCTTACAGCTCGAAGGTCCGCATGGCGGCCGCCTATGCCGGCATCGCCATCGATCTCATGCCGGTCAAGACGGAGGACAAACCCGCCGAACTAATCTCGGCCAATCCGCTCGGTAAGATCCCGGTGCTGGTGCTCGAGGACGGCCGCTCGATTTATGACAGCCGCGCCATCACCCAGCATCTCAATCGCCTGTCGAAGAACGCGCTGTTCCCGCGCAACCCGGACAAGCGGCTCGAGGCGGAGGTTCTGGAGGCGCTTGCCGACGGCATCTGCGACTGCGCGCTGTCGATGGTCTATGAGCGGCGCACCCGGCCGGAGGCGATGGTCTATCAACCCTGGCTCGACCGGAAATGGACGAAGATCACCGCGGCGCTCGACCTCATCAACGCCGATCCGCCGAGGCTGCCGAAGAAGATCACTGCCGGCCACATGGCGCTGCGCGCAACCCTTGGCTATCTCGCGCTGCGCTTTTCGGGCCAATGGGAGAAAGGCCGCGGCCGGCTCGTGCGCTGGGCCGCGAGGTTTGATGAGAAGTTTCCGGAATTGAAAGACAGCGTGCCGGGGTGACGGCGATTTTCCTTCTCCCAGAAGTCCCGTCTTGAACGCCGCCCGCTTCCATGCTTGCCTGACATTCACCTAAGTGGGAGTGGTGAGATGGCAAAACCCTCAACCAGCGCCGCACCCGACCCCATGGTCGAGCGCCTTCGTGCCGCCCTCGGCCGGCGCGCCTTCACCGAACAGAAAATGTTCGGCGGCACCTGTTTCATGATCGATGGCAACATGCTGATCGGCACTTCGAAGCGCGGGCTTCTGGTGCGCGTCGGCAAGGACGCACATGCGGCCGCCGCAGCACTTCCTCATGCAAGCACGATGGAAATGGGCGGGCGCTCGATGCAAGGCTATATCCGCGTCGCGCCGGAAGGGACGACGACCGATGCCGATCTCGCCGGTTGGCTCGATCGCGCCTTGGCCTTCGTCGAGACACTGCCGCCGAAGGCAAAGGCCAGACCGGCGAAGGGGTCGAAATGAGGACCGACTGAGGGCGCAACTCTTGTTGATTTCGCGGACACAAAAAAAGCCGGGCGCAAGGCCCGGCTTTTCCGTGTCGTGGCTTCTACGACTTAGAACTTCATACCGACGCCGAACGTGACGCGGTTGTCCTTCGACTTGACGTTGCCGAGGGCGCCGAAGTCCTTGTCGCCGTAGTCGGTGTAGCGGTACTCGACGCGGCCGAACACGTTGTCCGTGATCTTGATGTCGGTGCCGACACCGGCTGTCCAGCCGAGCATTGCCTTGCTCTCGTCGGTGGCGGTGAAGCTATCCGTGATCTTCTGGTTCTTGGCGGCGAGACCGCCGGTGCCATAGAGCAGGATTTCCGGGGTCACGGCATAGCCGAGGCGAGCGCGCAGCGAGCCTTCGAGGCCGCCCTTAGCGTTGATGCCAGCGCTGTCGCCCTTGACGCCGTTGTAGCCGAGATCGGCTTCAGCACCGTAGACGAAGTTCTCCTGCTGCCAATTGTAGCCGCCGAACACGCCGCCGATGAAGCCCTTGGTCTTCACATTGACGCCGGCGTCACGAGCATCGGCATGGCCGCTGAAGCCGTAGCCGAGGCTGATACCGGCATAGGGGCCGGCCCAGGAAGCGACCGGAAGCTCCGCAACCGGAGCGGGAGCCGGCGGCTCTTCGGAAACGACGTCGGCTGCAAAGGCGGTACCACCAAAGGCGAACAGCCCGAGCGCAGCGGCAAGCGGCGCGAATTTGAGATTGGTCTTCATTGTTATACTCTCCTTAAGCCACAAGACACTTAGGCTTTTTTGTTCATGAAACGCCCCGGCCCGTCCGGGGGGATAAAACGGGCTCGGCGCTCAACGGTTCCAAATGTCGTGCTGAAATGCGGCTGAAGCGAACCTGAACTTGGGTCATTCCCAGGCACGAATGAGGCCGAAAGGTGACGTTGCATCTTCGCAACAGCGAATGTCAGCAGGCTAATCATGTTGCGCTGCACGCCGCTTGGTTCAAGGGGTCCAGGGACATATATTGCCATGGACGGTGCCCCATATCTAGCGGGGCGCAAATGCATCCGGGCCGCTTCGCCACATTCCTGCCCCAGGTGGAAATGGCATTTAACGCTTGGCCCGTCACATTGTGCCGGCGTCCGGAATCGTGAAGCCGATTGAGGATTGACACCATGAGACAAACCACAGCCGTCGCGCTGGTGACGGGTGGAGCAAGGCGGATCGGCAAGGCGATCGTCGAGGATCTGGCCGCCAATGGCTTCGCCGTCGTCATCCATGCCAACCGGTCAAGCGACGAGGCCGAGGCGCTGGCGAAGAAGATCGGGGGCGAGGGCGGTCGCGCCGCCGTGGTCGCCGCCGACCTCACCGATATGGACGCCGTCGGCGATCTTGTCGGCAGGTCCGAGGCCGCGCTCGGCCCTGTCACCCTGCTGGTCAACAATGCGTCCTTGTTCGTCGACGACCGGGTGGAGGATTTCGACTGGCAGGCCTGGGATCGCCACTTCGCCATCCATGTGAAGGCGCCGGCGCTTTTGGCGCGGACCTTTGCCCGCGCACTGCCGCAAGGCGAGGAGGGGCTGATCGTCAACATCATCGACCAGCGCGTCTGGCGGCCGACGCCGCGCTATTTCTCCTATGCGCTGTCGAAATCGGCGCTGTGGACGCAAACCCAGATGCTGGCGCAGGCGCTCGGGCCGCGCATTCGCGTCAACGCCATAGGCCCCGGGCCGACACTGAAGAACAAGCGCCAGGACGACGATGATTTCGAAAGCCAGGTCGAGGGCCTGATCCTGAAGCGCGGCCCGCAATTGTCCGAATTCGGCGCCACGATCCGCTATCTCTGGCAAGCGCGCTCCGTGACAGGCCAGATGATCGCGCTTGACGGCGGCCAGCATCTTGCGTGGCAGACGCCGGATGTGACAGGCATGGTGGAATGAGTCCCGCAGTCCAGAGACATAAGAGAAACGGCGCCGCCGACGATCTGCCGCCCGATGTCGATCTCGACATCGAGGACGAGGCGGCGGAGGAGATCGTCGAACCGGAGTCCGTCCCCATCGGCCCCGAAGTCGCCTTCACGGCCATCGACTGGACGCCGCATGCCGGCGACGCCGACGGCATGGTAGGCGCCGAGGTGATCCAGACCTTGGTCAAGCGGCTGCCCAACCAGCCTGGCGTCTATCGCATGATGAACACCGCCGGCGACGTGCTCTATGTCGGCAAGGCGCGCAGCCTGAAGAAGCGCGTCACCAACTATGCGCAGGGGCGCTTCCACACCGCCCGCATCGGCCGCATGGTGCGCGAGACGGCGACGATGGAATTCGTCGTCACCCGCACCGAGATCGAGGCGCTGCTGCTCGAGGCCAACCTCATCAAGCGGCTGAGGCCCCGCTTCAACGTGCTGATGCGGGACGACAAGTCCTTCCCCTACATCCTGCTTACTGGCGACCATGTCTCGCCCGGCATCTACAAGCATCGCGGTGCGCGCTCGCGCAAGGGCGACTATTTCGGTCCCTTCGCTTCCGCCGGCGCCGTCGGCCGCACCATCAATTCGCTGCAGCGCGCCTTCCTGCTCAGAAGCTGCACCAACTCCTTCTACGAGAACCGCACGCGGCCGTGCCTGCTCTATCAGATCAAGCGCTGCGCCGGTCCTTGCACCGGCGAGATCTCGCATGAGGGCTATGCCGAGCTCGTCGCCGAGGCCAAGGATTTCCTTTCCGGCCGCAGCCAGAAGGTGAAGACCGAGATCTCGGCCGCCATGCAGCAGGCGGCGGAAGAACTCGATTTCGAGCGCGCCGCGATCTATCGAGACCGCCTTGCGGCGCTCTCGCATGTGCAGGCGCATCAGGGCATCAACCCGCAGACGGTGGAGGAGGCCGACGTCTTCGCCATCCACCAGGAAGGCGGCCAGACCTGCATCCAGGTGTTCTTCTTCCGCACCGGCCAGAACTGGGGCAACCGCGCCTATTTCCCCAAGGCCGATCCGGCGCTGGAACCGGCCGAGGTGCTGGGCTCGTTCCTGGCGCAATTCTATGACGACAAGCTGCCGGCGCGCACGCTGCTTCTGTCACAGACCGCGCAGGAACAGGAACTGCTCGCCGAGGCGCTCTCCACCCATGCCGGCCGCAAGATTACGATTTCGGTGCCGCAGCGCGGCGAGAAGAAGGATCTGACCGATCACGCACTGCAGAATGCGCGCGAGGCGCTCGGCCGCAGGCTGGCCGAGACATCGACCCAGGCCCGTCTGCTCAAGGGTTTTGCGGAGACCTTCGGTTTGGAAAAGCCGCCGGTGCGTATCGAGGTCTACGACAACTCGCACATCATGGGCACCAACGCGGTCGGCGCCATGGTCGTCGCCGGACCGGAAGGTTTCGTGAAGAACCAGTACCGCAAATTCAATATCCGCTCGACCGAGATCACGCCGGGCGACGATTTCGGCATGATGCGCGAGGTGATGCAGCGGCGCTTTTCGCGGCTGCTCAAGGAGCATGGCGACGAGCAGCCCGGCGCCACCGCGCAGGACGAGACCGGCGAGGAAGACCTGGTCGCCGGCAATGGCGGCTTCCCGGCCTGGCCCGATGTCATCTTGATCGACGGCGGCCAGGGCCAGATGACGGCGGTGCGCCAGATCCTGGCCGATCTCGGCGTCGAGGACCGCGTCGCGGCAATAGGCATCGCCAAGGGCCAGGACCGCGACGCCGGCCGCGAGCGCTTCTTCGTCAAGGGCAGGGAAAGCTTCACGCTGCCGGTGCGCGATCCGGTGCTTTATTTCGTCCAGCGCCTGCGCGACGAGGTGCACCGTTTCGCCATCGGCTCGCACCGCGCCCGTCGCAAGAAGGAGATGGTGAAGAGCCCGCTCGACGAGATCGCCGGCATCGGCCCCGGCCGCAAGCGCGCGCTGCTCCATGCCTTCGGTACCGCCAAGGCGGTCAGCCGTGCCGCGGTCGAGGACCTGGTCAAGGTCGACGGCATTTCCGAGCATGTGGCGAAGCTGGTCTATAATCACTTCCACGAGAGCTGAGGACTGGCCGCGCACGGAAGGTTGACCAAGGCGGCTGCGCGGCGAGGTGTGCCATGCCTTAGAGCATCCGCTTCGCTCCCGCTCCGACCGTGGATGACGAAATTGCCTGGGCTTCGCCAATCCCCAATGTTGTAAGAAAAGGCCGACATCGACGCTGCCGAGCGTCCGCGTCTGGGGGAAAATACCGGGAGCAGAGAGAGGTGCCTCACGCCATTTTCCCCTGGTCAATCGAATCTCGCCTGTTGACCCCCTACATTCGCTTCTGATTTGAGTACGTCTGGCGGAGGAGATTTCCCGAGACGACATGGCACAACGCGCGTTCAACTTGCCGAACATCCTTACCTATGCCCGCATCGTCGCGGTGCCGTTGGTCGTGCTGTGCTTTTTTCTTGAAGGACATCTGAAGTCGTCCGACTTCGCCCGCTGGTCGGCGCTGGTCATTTTCCTACTCGCCTCCATCACGGATTACTTCGACGGCTATTTCGCGCGTGCCTGGCAGCAGACCTCCAACATCGGCAAGATGCTCGACCCGATCGCCGACAAATTGCTGGTCGCAACCTGCCTGCTCCTGCTTGCCGCCGACACCGACCGCCATGGCGGCATCGCCGGCTGGTCTCTGTGGGCGGCAATCATCATCCTGTGCCGCGAGATCCTGGTCTCGGGCCTGCGCGAATATCTGGCTGCCCTGAAAGTGTCGGTACCGGTGACCCAGCTCGCCAAATGGAAGACCACCATCCAGATGGTCGCCATTGCCTTCCTGCTGGTCGGCCCGGCCGGCGACAAGATATTTCCGCTGACCACGCAGATCGGCCTGGTGCTGCTGTGGGTCGCGGCGCTCGTTACTCTCTACACCGGCTACGACTATTTCCGCGCCGGCCTCAAGCACATCATGGACGAGTGAGAGCAATGTCCACGAAGCTCATCTATTTCGCCTGGGTGCGCGAGCGGATCGGCAAGCCGGAAGAAGACGTCGAATTGCCTTCCGGCATCGAGACGGTCGCCGATCTGCTGCGCTGGCTGAAATCGCGCGGCGAGGAATATGAGAACGCGCTGCAATACCCCGATGTCATCCGCGTCGCCATCAATCAGGAACATGTCGGCCACCGCGAGAAGATTGCGGGCGCGCGCGAGATCGCGCTGTTTCCGCCGATGACCGGGGGCTGAGATGGTCGGCGCCGTCGTGCCCGCCATCCGCATCCAGCGCGAGGATTTCGACGTCGCCGCCGAGATCGCCGGCCTGACCAAGGGGCGCGCCGATATCGGCGCCGTGGTCACCTTCTCCGGCCTTTGCCGCGACGAGCAGGGTGCGCTGTCGGCGCTCGAGCTCGAGCACTATCCCGGCATGGCGGAAGCCGAGATCGGACGCATTGCCGCCGAGGCCGTCGGGCGCTGGCCGCTGCAGGGGCTCACCGTCATCCATCGCCATGGAAAAATAGCGCCGGGCGAGAACATCGTGCTGGTGGTCGCGGCCTCGTCGCACCGGCAGGCGGCCTTCGAGGCGGCGAATTTCCTGATGGATTATCTGAAGTCGCGCGCGCCCTTCTGGAAGAAGGAACACCGCGCCGACGGCTCCGAGGGCGGCTGGGTCGAGGCCAAGGACGCCGACGATCAAGCGGCAGATCGCTGGAAGAAACAGGGCGAATAAAAATCCCGTTCGGCCATCGAACGACCGCAATCCTTCCCAAGCTTCCCGGGTGGTTCGATTTGCTTGGCGGGAGCAATCTCATGCTGGACCGCATCGCGGAATTCTTCATCTTCGGACTGGTGCCGCTGGTCGTCGGCGTGCTTGCCGTGCCGGAATTGACCAAGGCCGACGAAAGGACGATCGCGGGCGACGTGACCTACCGCGAGCGCATCGCCCTGCCGCCCGATGCCGTGCTCGTGGTCGAGCTTGCCGACGTCTCGCTGCCCGATGCGCCGGCAACCGTGATCGCCAGACGCAGGATCGCGCCCACTGGGCAGGTGCCGATCAAGTTCGACATCGGTTTCGATCCCAAGGCGATCCAGAAGGGCCGAACCTACGCGCTGCAGGCGCGCATTACGGTCGGCGAACGGCTGATGTTCATCACCGATACAAGCCACCAGCCCGATCCGCTGGCGGGCAAGCCGCAGACGGTTTTGCTGAAAATGGCGCACTGACGTCGTGCGCCGCGCCCGACCGCGCGACTTTTCAGCCTCGAAACCGTGTTCGCCGGAATAAACCGGCAAGGCCAGGCGTTGACTTATGCAGACGGCGGGCAGGCAAAGGGACGGTGTCCCTTCACTTAAACCGCCAGACCGAATGCGCGGATCGATCTGGCACTCAAAGGAGACCAGATATGAAAAGGCACACGCTCTTTCTCGCAGTCACAAGCATATCGCTGATCGCCTTCGCCGGTTTTGCCAGGGCGGACGATCATCTGTTCAACGCCACGCAGCACGGCCTCAGCCCCGACAGCCAGCCTTTCCAGACCAATAAGGCCGGCCACAGCGGCGACCTTGCGCCTGGACAGGGCAGTCCGTTCACCGGCGAGGAGACGAAGACGCCGTCCACCGATACCGAGGCGGCGAACGCCCATGCGAATGTGAAAGACCGTCAAGCCAAATGACGTCTGCCCGCCGGGGGGCCCGGCGGATTTTAAGAAGCAATTCCAGGAAAGTGGGACGTGGTTTTCCGTCCGGAATTGCGTGAAGAGCGGTTCGCCGTTTCCAGGAAATGGTGAAACGCTCTAGCATGTCGGACCGCGTCAACGGTTCTGTCTGTCATTCAAGCACGTCGCAATTGACCGCGCGGCGGCGAACGCCTTGCCTCCCTCGAAAATGGGGATGGGGTTCCCCCGAAACCGCCCTTGTGGCTGATGACTCCTGCCAGGCGTGCTCTTGCACGGCAGGATTTGTTTTCCCGCTCGTATCATGCCTGATTTCGTGAAGTGATTCCGATTTGGAATCGCGTTAGGAAAGGCATTGAAGCGATGACTATTGCGGCGTGCGCCCTGGTTCTGATCGGCGGTTTCTTCGGCGGCATTTCCCGCTTTTTCCTGTCCGGCGTGGTTGGCCGCCGCATTGGCGAGACCTTTCCCTGGGGCACGCTGGCGGTCAATTTTTCCGGCGCCCTTGCCATCGGCGCCTTCGCCGGCGCGGCGCGCTCGGTCGGCGGCATCTTCGCCAGCGATCTCGTGCGCGACCTGGTCGTCGTCGGCCTGTTCGGCGGCTACACCACGGTGTCGTCCTTCTGCCTGCAGACGCTGAACCTGGCGCTCGAAGGCGAGGGGCGCCTCGCCGCCTTCAACGTCGTCGCGTCGTCGGCTCTGTGCGTGCTGTTCGTCGCCCTCGGCTTCTGGGCGGTAGTGTGGGCTGCAGGCTGAGCGATGGTGGACAGACAGATGGCAATGCGGCTTTATCTGGCGGTCGGCTGCGGCGCGGCGATCGGCTCGCTGGCCCGCTTCCTGTCGGGCTATGTCATCGTCTCCCTGCTCGGCCTGAGTGCGCTTTGGTCGACCGCTTTCGTCAATGTCGTCGGCTCCTGGATCATCATGGCTTTCGCCACGCTGACCGGGCCGGACGGCCGCCTGATGGTCGGGCAGGCCGGGCGCAACTTCGTCATGGCCGGCTTCTGCGGCGGGCTCACCACGTTTTCAGCGATGAGCCTCGACACCTTCGTCCTGTTGTTCGAGGGCGACTGGCGGCTGGCCGCGACCTATCTCATCAGTGTGGTCGGCCTGTCGCTCGCCGCCGCGTGGCTGGGCTATCTCATGGCGTCCAGGCTCAACCGCTTGCCGGTCGGCGGGTAACAAAAGGAGGAGAACATGGAACTTCCCGCGCAATGCGCGCTGCTCAGGATCTTCTTCGGCGAGGACGACAGGGCTGATGACGGCAAGCCGCTGCACGAGGCGATCGTCATCAAGGCGCGCGAGGTCGGCATGGCCGGCGCCACGGTGCTGAGAGGTCCGCTCGGCTTCGGCCGTTCGAGCGTGCTTCACACCGCCAAGATCCTGCGCCTGTCGCAGGACCTGCCAATCGTCGTCGAGATCGTCGATGCGCCGGAGAAGATCGATGCGCTGATCCCGGAGATCAAAGCGCTGACCAAGACAAAGAGCTGCCTGATCACCAGGGAGAAGGTCGAGGTCATCCGCTACGGCGACGGCGACTGAACCCGCCATCTCCCATCAGCCGCCACGAAGCCGGCGGCCGATCGTCCTTTCGTCGAAGATACCGGCGGAAAAGAGTTTCATGGCCTCTATCCCCAAGTCCGACGCCTCGGAACTGCCTATGACGATGCCGCGCTCCTCGCAGACCTGGTCATAGATACGCTTCAACAAAGCAAGATCGTCCGGATAGGCAAGGCCACTTTCAGAAACATGAGGCTTGATCATGCTTCCCTCCCTCGGTTCGGCGGAAGCGCGGCTCACAGCCGCCGACGCCCAGCGCTACTTTGTTGCCAATTTCGCTGAACCTAGGGCACGCGGCGGATGTGACCACCCGTCTCAAAATAAAAACGGCCCGCTGGAGCGGGCCGTTCCGTGAAACTCGAGCTTGCGCCTCAGCCGACGATCTCGGTGTCCGAGAACCAGTATTTGATCTCCTGCGCGGCGGTCTCCGGCGCGTCCGAGCCGTGCACCGAATTCTCGCCGATCGACAGTGCATGCACCTTGCGGATGGTGCCCTCGGCGGCATTGGCCGGGTTGGTGGCGCCCATCACTTCGCGGTTCTTGGCGATGGCGTTCTCGCCCTCCAGCACCTGCACGATGGTCGGCGCCGACGACATGAATTCCACCAGCTCGCCGAAGAACGGGCGATCCTTGTGGACAGCGTAGAACCCTTCCGCCTCGCGGCGGCTCATCCACACGCGGCGCGATGCGACGACGCGCAGACCGGCGTCTTCCAGCATCTTGGTGATGGCGCCCGTCAGGTTGCGCCTGGTCGCGTCCGGCTTGATCATGGAGAAGGTGCGTTCGATCGCCATATGGTCGTCCTTGTTCTGGGAATGGAAATTGGAGTGGCGGGCTCTATACAAGCCGCTCGGCGGCTTGCCAAGGGGAGGCCGCTTCTGGCCAAGGCGAGCGCTTTGCGGGATAATTAGACGGCTGCGAACGCGCTCGACGCAGGCTTGGAGCTGAGGCGATGAACTGGCCCTACCTCAGACGCGGCGACATGGCGGGCATTGTCTTCATGGCCGTGGTTCTTGCCGCGGCCGCCTTCGCCCTGCTGTTCTTCCCACAGCGCGCGGAGCAGAATTTCGGCTTCGGTCCGGAATGGCAATGCGTGCGCATGGGTGATGGCGATCCGATCTGCGTGAGGCTGGCCGAAGGCAATGCGCCGAATGACGACACGCGCGACAAGGGCGCATCAAACAGAGACGCGTCAAAGTAGATGCTAGAGCATGATCGCGAAAAGCGGGAACCGGTTTTCGGAGAAGAAAGTAGATGCTAGAGCATGATCGCGAAAAGCGGGAACCGGTTTTCGGAGAAGATATGCTCCAACAAAGAGTTAGATCAGGATGGCGATTCAACGAAACGTCATCCTGATCTAAAGCTCGACCTCAATGGTCAGTGTCGGCGAATCCCCCGCTTTGAGACCTTCGCGCTGGCGCACCGGGGCCTTGACCGGCAACAGCAGGCTGCCTGAGGCCTTGTCGGGGAAGAGCGATGTTTGCCATCTCGTGGCGCCGATCATCGCGGTGACGCCGAGCGAGCCCCAAGGGCGCGCCAGTCCCGCCATCGCCGCCTTGATGCGCGCCGCGACATCCGTCGGCAGCGTCACGAAATGCCAACCGCCCTTGCCCGGGTAGACCCAGATCTCGGCCTTCATCTCATAGCGCAACATGGCAGTCCGGTGCTCGCGCCGTTCACGCCGCGGCCGCGACCTGCCGGCCGATCCCGCCATGCAGGTCGAGGCAGCGCTCGAACCATTTGGCCACGCTGTCGCTGTCGTCGAGCAGCCGGTAGGGCGAGGCGATGCGCGCCCATTGCAGCGCGCCGAAGACGATATAATCGGCAAACAGCGGCAAGGCTCCGCCGATGAAGGGCTGGTAGGTGAGCATCGAGCGCAGCGGCTCCAGCGAGGCGCGGAAGCCGGCGAGCCCTGCGTCGCGGCCGGCCACCACCTCTTCCAGCCGCTTGCCGTAGCGCTTCTCGCGGTCCTCGCGGAAATAGCGGCCGTTCGTCTCGTCCTGCATCCCGTGCAGGTCGGTGAGCGCCACCGTCGCGACATAAGGGTGGATGGTGAGCTGCGACCAGCGCTCGACGAAGCGCGCCGTCGCCTTGCCGCCTTCGCCGGCAAACAGCGTCGGCCGCTCGGGATAGGCCTCGTCGAGATAGAGCGCGATGGCGAAGGAATCGACCACTACCCGCTCGCCGTCGCGGATCACCGGCACCGTCTTCGACACGCCGCCCTCCACCTTGGGCACTTCGAGGAAGCGCGTCGGCACCTTGGTCGCGGCGAGCCCCTTGTGGGCCAGCGCCATCCTCGTCTTCCAGCAATGCGGGCTGAACGGGCGTTCGGTGTCGTGACCGACGAGGTCATAGAACAGAATGGTCATTACGGTTCCTGCGGGTTACGAAGAGCCGGGATTCGTTGTGAGCCGGATGGAAGAATGAAACAGCATTTCATGATGTTTGCGGCCTACAATCAATGGGCCAATACGCGCATCTATGATGCCGCCGCGGATCTTGGCGAAGACGAACTCGGTCGCGACGTCGGCGCCGTCTTCGGCTCGATGCTCGGCACGCTCAACCACCTGCTCGCCGTCGACCGCGTCTGGATGAAGCGCTTCACCGGCGAGGGCGACGCGCCTTCGAACACCGCCGCCATGCTCTATCACGCCTTGCCGGCCCTGAAGCTGGCGCGCGAGGCCGAGGACAGGAGGATCCTCGACTGGGTGGGCGGGATGGGCGACAAGGCGCTCGCCGGCCGTTTCTCCTACATGACCGTCGACATGCGCACCGTCTCGCAGCGTCTTTCGCCGACGCTCGGCCATTTCTTCAACCACCAGACCCACCATCGCGGCCAGGCGCATATGGTGCTCACGGTGCTCGGCCGGCCCTCGGTGCCGCTCGACCTGGCGCTGTTCCAGCGCTCCGAGGAAGGTCGCGCCTACGCGTGAGCGCAGCATCGTCCGGGCTTTTCCGCGAGCCAGTTGCTGATCGAACCAACCATCAAGGAAACAACGAATTTTTCCCTTGAAAAAATGGAACCCTGACCGAGCCCGTTCGTATTCCCTTCATCCCTCTCGCACACAGGCATGCGCACGGACCCGGCACTCCGGCGATGCGGTGCGGAAAAATGTGGCAACGAAGGAGAATGCCATGAATGGTATCGTAGAAAAAATCGCCGGCGCGTTGGTCGGCGGCATCGCCATTCTCGCCGTGCCGGCGAATGCCGCTGGTCTCGACATCGGCTTTGGTATCGGCAACACCGGCGTCGCTGTGGGTAGTCCGGGCGGCGCGATCAACGGCGCGGGCTCCTCGATGGGCGGTTCAACCGGTCTCGGCTCGGGCTTTGGCAGCAGCATCGGTGGCGTCGGCGTGGGCGGCTCCGGCGGCTTCAACGCCGGCACTAGCGGCCCGATCAGCAGCGCCGCGGGCACGACCACCGGCACCTCGTTCAGTGCGACCGGCGTCGTCGGCGGTACTGGCACAGTGGGCGGCTCCGGCGGCTTCAACGCCGGCACTATTGGCTCGATCGGCGGCGCCCCAGGCACGACCACCGGCGTTGTCGGCGGCACCGGCACGGTGGGCGGCGACGGCGGCTTGAACGCCGGCACTACTGGCTCGATCGGCGGCGCCACGGGTATAACCACCGGCATCTCGTTCGGTACGACGGGCGGCATCGGCGGCATCGGCACGGTGGGCGGCGCCGGCGGCTTGAACGTCGGCACCAGCGGCTCGATTGGCGGCGTCATGGGCACAATCATCACCAATACCGGTACGTCGTTCGGTGCGACGGGCGGCGTCGGCGGTACCGGCACGGTGGGCTCGGCCGCCGGCCCCACCATGGGTTCCGGCAATACCTCGACCGGTGGAACTGGTGGCACCGTGGGTGGTTCGGGCAGCTCGACCGCCCACTAAAACCTCCCACTAAAGCGGTTTCAGGAACAGGCTGGCCCGCCGCCGTGGGGGCGGGCCTGCCGGTTGCGTCGCGTGATCGCTGCGCGCACCGAGCTTGCATTGAAGCCGATATTGTTTTCCCGCTGGACAATCGACCGGTTGCAGCGGGGCAATATACTGCCAACGGCCCAGCGGGAGTGTCGAACCGGCCGTGAGGGCTCTGCGGCTTCCTACCGCGTTGCCGCTGCGACCGGCGCTGCGCTGACGAGAATCTTCGGCCAATCGGGAAGCCCGCCACATCTGTGGTGGGCCGACGGCGTGTTAACCACACTTGCATTGAAGCTAATATGTTAGGACTTCTTTTGCGCTCGCGCCCCACAATAAGCCAGTTGCAGTGGGAGCAATGAAATGCGCATCGATTTGTCCCCGACAAGTTGGGGCAGGGTCGTGGTGGTCACTGCCGCCGGCACCGCCTTTTTCATTGCCGCCGCCTTCTTCGTCGATTCTTTCAATTTCCCCTCGCTGTCGCCGCAGGCGCTGCTTTGGGCGCAACTCACGGACCTTCTCCTGCCGCTTATCCTTGGCGGCTCCTTCCTGTTCTTCCTGATGTGGAAGATGCGCCAGCTGGCCATCACGCAGAAGGAACTCGGCGTCATTGCCGCGACCGACAGCCTGACGGCGGTCTTCAACCGCGGCGCCTTTTCGATGCTGGTCGAGGCCTATCTCGAGCGGGCGCGCGGCCAAACGGTCGCCGACACCGGCGCGCTGCTGATCGTCGATGCCGATCACTTCAAATCGATCAACGACCGCCTCGGTCATGATTGCGGCGACCAGGCGCTCAGGTTGATCGCCGCGACGATCAAGGGGCAACTGCACGGCGCCGACATTGTCGGACGCATCGGCGGCGAGGAATTCGCGGTCTTCCTGCCCGGCGCCGACGCCGCACGCTCCTTTCTGGTCGCCGAATCCATCAGGCGCCGCATTCGCGAGGCCGAGTTTGCACCCGGCGGGCGGCCCTGGCCGCTTTCCGTGAGCATCGGCGGCACCGCCTTCAGCGGCCCGACCACCTACCATGACATGTTCCAGGTCGCCGACCGCCATCTCTACAAGGCCAAGTCAAATGGCCGCGACCAGGTGAGCTTCGAAATCCCGCGCGGCACGCCGGCAGGCGACGCCTCTGGCACGGTCCACTAAATCAATTCCATCATGCTCTGCGCCAGCAACGGTCCGTTCATCCTTTAGCGGCTAGTGTCGGAGACTGGCCTCAGCCGATCCGCGAGCGACCGTGTTCGATCTCATCGACTACAAGGCGGTGCTGGTCATCGCCCTCATCTTCATTCCGCTTGAGCAGCTCCTGCCGCTGCATGCCGAGCAATCGGCCACGCGCCGGCATTGGCTGAACGACGTCTTCTATCTGCTCTTCAACGGCATCGTTATCAAGTTCGGCCTGTTGCTGGTGATCGGCGCTGCGATGCTGGTGATCCCGAGCGTCGTTCCCGAGGCGCTTTCCGCCGCCCTCCAGTCGCAGCCTTTATGGCTGCAGGCGATCGAGGCCTTGATCATCGCCGATATAGGCTTCTACTTTGCCCATCGCGCCTTTCACGCGATGCCGTTCCTGTGGCGCTTTCACGCCATTCATCACTCGATCGAGGAGATGGATTGGCTGGCGGCCCACCGCGTGCACCCGGTGGACCAGATCCTGACCAAGTCGGCTTCGTTCTTGCCGCTCTTCGCGCTGGGTTTTTCAGGCGAGGCGCTTCTCATCTATGTGCTGATCTATCATTGGCAGTCGGTGTTCATCCACGCCAACACCCGCATCAAGTTCGGGCCGCTGAGATGGCTGATTGCCTCGCCGCAGTTTCATCACTGGCATCATGCCAACGAACGCCAGGCTTATGACAAGAATTTCGCCGCCCAGTTGTCCGTTCTCGACCTGATCGGCGGCACCTTGTTCATGCCGCAGCATATGCCGGAAAAATACGGTGTCGACGAGCCGGTGCCGCAGCTCTATCACCAGCAGCTCGTCTATCCCTTCGTGACCGCGGCCGAGCCGGTCGCGCCGATCGCCGAAGCTTCGCCGGCGGCCGCCAAGCCGGAATGACGGCAGGGAAATGCCCGCCTCGGTGAACTGACCTGCGGGGTCGGTTCATAGGTGGCAGGACTCCTGAAAGGGTAGTGCCTTGTTGTCAGGCAGCGAAGCCGCCACAGCCGCGCGCCACCGGCTTGACCGAGACGATCGGCTGCTCCGAAGGCCAGAGCACGCCGGCCGTCACCGCGAAGGTGATCAGCGCATCGCGCGCCGCCTCGACCGAGATTTCTCCACTCCGCGCGGCCTCGCAGGCCTTCACCGCAGTGCCGTAGCTGAGGCGCCGGCGCGAGGGCGGAAACTCGGTCAGGAAGTCATGCATGTCGAACAGCGAGGCGATCATGCGCTTGTGGCCGGCGCCGACGCTGAGGGCGACGGGGGTGAAGAACGTCCTGTCGTGCATTCGGACCTCGACTGTTGGCTGCGGAGGCGGCGGGCCTCCGATCTGGGGGAAGGACGCCACACAACGCGGCTTGCGACCGGAAGTTCCGCGCATGCCGATTTTTCCGCATTGGACTTGATCCCTCGTGAACGAAGGGCTCCAACGCCTGGAGCCATTCCAGGAAAACAAATCGTGGTTCTCCGTCAGGAATTGCGTAAAAACAAAGAGTTGGAGCAGCCCGGCGGTTCTATCGAACGCTGAGCGGCTCTGGTCGGCTGGAAAGGGCAGGCAGCCTATTTCCACATGCCGCGCATGCGGGCGCCGAGATCGACCTTGACGCCTGGCCTCTGGCGCGGGTCGTCCTTGAGCGCCGCGCTTGCCCAGGACGATTGCTCGAAGGCCGAAAGCATCGAGGCCGGGATGAAGCGGGTGCGCGAGGCATAGACATGGCGGTCGCCGCGGGCTGCTTGGTTGTGCGGATAAAAGCGCTGGGGCACCACCAGATGCAGGCTGTCCTTGGCCCTGGTCATCGCGACATAGAGCAGGCGCCGCTCCTCCTCGATGTCCTCCTTGGTGCCGACGCCGAGATCGGCCGGGATGCAGCCGTCTACCGTGTTGAGCACGAAGACGTTCTTCCATTCCTGGCCCTTGGCCGAGTGGATGGTCGACAGGATGAGGTAATCCTCGTCGCGATGCGGCGGCCCGGCCTGGTCGCTTGTGGCGTCGGGCGGATCGAGGGTGAGCTCGGTCAGGAAGCGCTCTCGCGACGGATAGGTCGATGCGATCTGCTCGAGCTGCAGGAGGTCGGCGCGTCGCGTGATCGCGTCCTCATGGATACGCTCCATATGAGGCTCGTACCAGAGCCTGATCCGTTCCAGATCGGCCGGCCATTTGGCGCCCGCGCGCAGCCCGCTATAGATGTCGAGGAAGACCGGCCAATCCTGCGCGGCGCGCTGCGGCGGTCGGAAGCGGGCAAGGCCCAGCGTCTCGTCGAGTGACGTCGTCATGGCGTCCACGATCTGCGAGGCGGCGGACGGACCGATCCCCGGCATGAGCTGCAGCACGCGGAAGCCGGCGACGCGATCGCGCGGGTTCTCGGCGAAGCGCAGCATTGCCAGCATGTCCTTGACATGCGCGGCGTCGAGGAATTTCAAGCCGCCGAACTTGACGAAGGGGATGTTGCGGCGCGTCAGCTCCACCTCCAGCGGTCCGCTGTGGCTAGAGGTGCGAAACAGCACCGCCTGCGCCTTCAGCGCCGTGCCGGCCTCGCGTTCGGCCAGGATCGACTGGCAGACATAATTGGCTTGCTCGGCCTCGTCGCGCACGCTGACCAGCTGCGGCTTGTGCGAAGACTGGCGCTCGGTCCACAGATTCTTGGTGAAGCGCTCGCTGGCCTCGCCGATCACCTTGTTGGCGGCGGCCAGGATCGTCACGGTCGAGCGGTAATTGCGCTCCAGCATGACGATCTCGGCGGGCTTTGCGAATAGTTTCGGGAAATCGAGGATGTTGCGCACTTCCGCAGCGCGGAAGGAATAGATCGACTGCGCGTCGTCGCCCACCACAGTCAGCCCCGCGCCGTCGGGCTTCAGCGCCAGCAGGATCGAGGCCTGCAGCCGATTGGTGTCCTGGTACTCGTCGACCAGCACATGGTCGAAGCGGGAACCGAGATGCGCGGCGATCTCGGGCTCGGCCGCCATCTGCGCCCAGTAAAGCAGAAGGTCGTCGTAATCGAGCACATTTTGCGCCTGCTTGGCCTCGACATAAGCCGCGAAAAGTTCCTTCAACTGGTCCGCCCAAGCCGCGCACCAGGGGAAGGCGGAACCCAGCACCTCGCCGAGCGGCGCCTGCGCGTTCACGGCCCGCGAATAGATCTGCAGGCAGGTGCCTTTCGTCGGGAAACGGCTTTCGGTCTTGGAGAATCCCAGCTCGTGCCGGGCAAGGTTCATCAGGTCGGCGGAATCCTCGCGATCATGGATGGTGAAGGCCGGATCGAGGCCGATCTGCTCGGCATAGTCGCGCAACAACCTTGCGCCGATGCCATGAAACGTGCCGGCCCAGGCGAGCGCGTCGGCGATGATCGCCGCGTCGCGCCCCAGCACCTCGCCGGCAATGCGCTCGACGCGCTTGGCCATTTCGGCGGCGGCGCGGCGGGAGAAGGTCATCAACAGGATGCGGCGCGGATCGGCGCCCTTGACGACGAGATGGGCGACGCGATGCGCCAGCGTGTTGGTCTTGCCGGAACCTGCGCCGGCGATCACCAGCAGAGGTCCCGCCGCCTTGCCGTCGCCATGCACCACCGCCAGCCGCTGCTCGTCGTTCAGCCGGGCAAGATAAGCGGGCGTCTCGAAGGACGAATCACGGGCGGCGATGTTCATCGCCCATCAAGCATCGTTTCCGCTTTGTTCGCAATACAACTCAGCTTCTCCACAAGGGGGAGATCGGCTGAACTACCGCTTCGGCTCGACTCCCATCGCCGCCGACTGCCGACGCAGCCTGCGCCTTTCGTCGCCCGGCATATCCAGCGGCGCGACATTTCCAGGCACTTCGTCGATGATCCTCACGGCAACGCGATAGGCGGTGTAGGCAAAAAGGCCGGCAAGCAGAAGGCGGACCATGATCAGTTCCTCGTTGCGTTCGATTGGCTCGGGATTTCAACCGGACTCGGGTCGGTTGGTTCCCGCCGGTCGACGCAACCAAACCGCCACCGCCTCGTTTGCCCCTCATGAAAGGGGCGAACGAGAGGAGGTCGTCATGAAGAAACGTCCTGTACTGCTGGCTCTTGCGGCAGGGCTCGCGCTCGCCGCCTGCGACAACAGCGTGCAGCCCACCAAGGCGCCGGGCGACGAAGTCAACCAGAACCCTCAGGTCGACAAGAACCCGGTGCCGAAATCGACCACCGGCGGAGACCAGCCGGGCACGCCGCCGAAGCAATAGGGCAGGGCAGGTCGGATTATCGTTGGGCCGAAACGAAGAAGGCCGGCGCCGCTTGGGAGGAAGCTCGGTAGCGCCGGCCAAGCGGGAAAATCAGGCCCGCCGCACAACACAAGATAGCTGAGTCTCCGCTTCGCGTCATGGTGCGATCGCGGTAGCCGGCTATGGAGCCACCGGAAAATCACGAAATTCTGCAGGGCCCGTCATTGTGAGGCCTCCGATGGTGCGGGATTCGCTCAAGTGAGTATCCGTGGAAGACTGACCTTCACGCCATCGCCACGCGCCGTACCGGCACTTTGGCGATCTCGATGTCCAACTGGCGCTGCGTCAGCGCCGCTTCGGCCATGATCCACCGCTTGAACAGCTCGACCTTGCGGGCGCCGACCGCCTTGATGGGGCTGACGAAATACCAACCCGCCGTGTTGGGATGGTGGACCGCGAAGGGGGCCACCAGCCGTTCGGCGCGGATGTCGCTTGCCATATAGGCGCGGTTGGCGACGGCAAAGCCCATGCCGGCATTGGCCGCTTCGTAGGACATCATGCAGCTATCGAAATAGACGCTCCTCGTTTCGCCAAGCACGAAGCTCGCGCCGGCAAAGCCCAGCCACGACTGCCAGTTCTGCGTGCACGTGTCGGAATGCAGCAGCGTGAAGTAGCGCAGATCCTCCGGCACCACCTTCGACAGCGGTTTGTCGCCCAGCACCTCATGGAAGAGCTTGCGGCTGCACACCGGCGTCAGATCTTCCTTGAACAGCAGCTCCGAAGTGAGACCGGGGAAATTGCCGTCGCCATAACGGATTTCGAGATCGTATTCCGAGGTCGAGAATTCATGCGTGGCGTAAGAGGTCGACACCCGCATCTCGATGTCGGGATATTGATGCTGGAAGGCCGAAAGCCGCGGAAACAACCAGCGCGCCGCGAAAGTCGGCAGCACGCAGATCCGCAGCACATGCGCCTGCGACTGGCCGGTGGCCTCCATGCTGGCCGCCACGATGCGCTCCAGCGCCTCGCGCACGCGCGCCACATAGGTTTCGCCCTCCGGCGTCAGCGACACCGCATTGCCGCCGCGCTCGAAGATCTTGAAGCGCAACTGATCCTCCAGGCTCTTCACGCGCTGGCTGACGGCGGAAGCGGTGATGAACTGCTCTTCGCCGGCGCGCGTGAAATTCCTGTGTCTCGCGGCGCTCTCCACGATTTTCAGCGAATTGAGGTTGACCTGACTGAGCAGACGCACGGGGTTTTCGACCTTAAGCTGGGCTTACGCTACCACCAGCATTCCTAAATTTACAGGGGTAGGCGTTTAAATGACTGTTAACCAAGTGTTGCCCCCACCTTGGAGAAAATAGAATGAACGCCCATACAATTCCCGAACTGCGCTGTGCAATGAGCCGCGAGGCCATCATTGGTCATGAGACCTCCTGGAAAGTGTCGGGTTTCGGCGTCGCCCAGTATCGTCACGGTTACGACCCGGCTCTGCTTGCCGCCATCGAAGAAGCGGCGCTCAAATTGAAGGCCAGCCATGCCGTGCACAAGCACCTCGACCTCACCTTCATCACCGGCGCCGACCGCTATATTCCGGAGATCAAGGAACTCCTGCACGACAAGCTGCGCCTGGAAAGGCTGTCGGACATGATGGGCACCAAGCTCGAGCCGTATCCGCTGTCGATCGTCGGCTCGACCGTCACCTTCATGAACCCCAGGGACGGCGCGGTCGAATGGCATTGCGACGGCGTTCCGGTGACGGAGCTCATTCCGCTGTCGATCAGCGATCCGCTCATCGGCGGTCATCTTGAAATCTACTGCGACGATTCCGAGACCGGCCGCTCGATCCTAGAATCCGGCCGCGAGCTGCCGCGCAACAAGATCATGCGCATCGATCACAAGATGAACTACGCCACGCTCGGCCAGTTCCTCGGCGTGCTCCACCGCACCGCCCCGATCCAGCTCGGCGATCGCGTCACGCTGGTGCTCAACCAGCGCTCGGCGATCAAACCCTATGTCGACGACAACCGTATGTTCTATCTTGCCGCCGACAACGACCATGACCGTTCCTGGGTGAACGAACTGGCCGAGGATGTCTGGACCAACCAACTGCCCGCCTACCGCCGCCATGCCGAGGAGCATCCTGTGCCGCAGCCGACGGCGGAAGCGGTTTCCGGCGGGGCGAGGGAGTCTTGGTAATGACCAACGATCCGGTCGAGCGTCTGCCGCCCTCAGTGTCGCTGAGCCTCGGTCCGGTCGTGCCGGAAAGCCAAAGCCGTTCCGGCGCCCTCGGGGCGGCGCTTGCCTTCGCCCTTGGCGCCGTGGCGCTGTGGGCGACCAACGCCCTGGTCGGCAAGACGCTGCTCGCCGCCTATCCGGTGTCGCAAGTGCAGTTCCTGCAATTTTGCGGCGCGACCCTGGTCTTCGCGCTGATCCGGCTGACGAGCGCTTCTCCTTCCCCCCTTGTGGGGGAAGGTGGATCGGCGCGTAGCGCCGAGACGGATGAGGGGTGTTCCGGCGAAGCGGGACGTCGGCGTTCCCTTGAGCACCCCTCATCCGACCTCGCTTCGCGAGGCCACCTTCTCCCACAAGGGGAGAAGGGAAATGCTGCGGTCGCCTACGCAGTCGGTTTCCTCGGCCTGGTCGGCACGATGGTCCTGCAATATATCGGTTTCGCCTCGGTCCCGGTTATCGAAGCAAACCTCGTCGCCTATACTTGGCCGCTGATCACCGCCGCGGCGGTCATCCTGCTTGACCGACCGCGCCGTCCGCTGCTGCTCGGGCTGGCGGCGGCGCTAGGTTTCGTTGGGGTGGCGCTGGTGATTTCCGGCGGCCGCGCGCATTTTTGGTCCAACAGCGCCTGGTTCGAAGGCGGCAGCCTCGTCGGCTATCTCGCCGCTTTCGGCTCAGCGCTCTGCATGGCCTTCTACTCGCTCACGGTCGGCCGCCTTGCAGTGTCGCCCGAGCGTCTGCTCTTGCCCTCGGCGCTGATCGGCGTCGCGCTCACCTTCGCCTGGTGTGTGCATGACGGCGTCGTGCGCCCGAGCGTCGCGCACCTTCTGCTCGGCCTCTATCTCGGCATCGGCCCGATGGGGCTCGGCTACTATTTCTGGTCGCGAGCGGCAAAGCTCGACCACGGCGGCAGGATAGCGATCGTCGCCTATCTGACGCCGATCGCTTCCACGTTTCTGCTGACCCTGTCGGGCGAAAGCCTGTCGATGACGGCGATTGCCGGCGCCGTCCTCGTCATTGGCAGCTGCCTCGCGGTCGGCATTGAAGGTACGGAGACCAGGCACAATGTCCAAAATCGCCGTTGACGAGGACGAATGCCGCGCCAGGCAGGAGGCGCATTGGCTGGTCCGGGAGTTTGGCGCGGAGGCGCCGCTCTATGCAGCCATGAAGGCGGAAAAGGCCATCGAGCAGAAGGATTTCGGCCGCTGTGCGCGCTGGAAGCGCGTCTTGGAGATCCTCGCGGACACGCCGGCTGCGGAGCTCAGGCGCAGTGTCGCCGGCAAATGAGGGATTTGCCATGGAAGCGCCGAATCGCGCATGGTCGACTGTCTGGCCGGCGGGTTATCGTTGCCGTGCCGGAACTTGGTCTGAACTTCGATTTTTCAGCAACTCCTACCGCAGGTTGAAGTGCTATAGCCCCTTTTACGCATCCAGGCGGGCAGCCGGTGCTATAAAGCGTTGGCTATAGCTATTAGAATTCCTAACTTGCGCGTCTCCAGTCTGTGTAGAAACATCGTCCGGTATTGAGTCTCGTAGCTTTACTGACTCTGGACGGTCCGTTGGGGGACAGGTCCAACTCGATACACCGACGAAAGTCTTAAAAAAAGAGCTGGCGATTTGAGCGCCAGCAGAAGGTGAAAAAATTGTCCAACATCGACGACAAGACTGCAATCGAACTGACCGCCGACATTGTCTCGGCCTATGTCGGCAACAATCCGCTTCCTGCCTCTGGCCTGCCTGACCTGATCGCCAGCGTCAGCGCCTCGGTGCGCAAGCTCGCCAGCGGCAGCGTTGTCAAGGAGGCGGTGGCGCAGACGCCCGCCGTCAACCCGAAGCGCTCGGTTTTTCCCGACTACATCGTGTGCCTCGAAGACGGAAAGAAGTTCAAGTCGTTGAAGCGCCACCTTGCGACCGATCACGGCCTGACGCCGGACGAATACCGCGCGAAATGGGGCCTGCCCGCCGACTATCCGATGGTGGCGCCGAGCTATTCGGCGACCCGCTCGGCGTTGGCCAAATCGTCCGGCCTCGGCCGCAAGCCGGCCGGCGGCGATGCAGGCAAGGGCAAGCGCAAGGCCAAGGCCTGAGGCATGGCGCCCGCATTGGGTGACGTCGCGCCATGGCCATGGCGCGACCGTCAGGCTGCGCTCGACTCTTTGCGCCGCGGGGTGGCCGCCCAGTCCTCGGCGGACGCAGCCAATGGCGTCAAGGCGCGGCGCATCCTGTTTTCACTGGGCGAGCCGTCCGGCGACCTGCTTGCCGCGCTCGACGCGCTCGACCGGTTCGAGCGCGCTATTGTTGAATGCGATGACCCGTCGGTCATCGAGGCGCGCAGGCTGAATTGCCTGGCCGTTCTGGACCGCCTTGCAGCAACGGTCGGCCGCGCACGAGCTGTTAGAACTAGCGAGGGCGGGCCTGAGATGGCTTGACCGGGCGGGTGCGTTTGGGATCCTGCTCGCCGGCAAGGCTCTCCGCTTCAACCGCTGTCATTTCAAGAAGATAGACAAGCATCTGATAGCGCGTATGCGAGAGCATTTTTGCCAGCTTGCGCGTGATCTCCGCGACATATCTCAACATTCGTAAATCGCTGGGCGCTCCATCCATCGTGAGCTCCTGATGCGGCCAAGTATTTGGGCCAAGTTATGTTGGGACCAAGTTATCGTTGGCGCCCACTCACGACTCACGGCGCGTCTACAGGTTTGCAGGTTTGCGATAAAACTGAAATCAATTTTTGATAAGCATCATGCTTGGCCCGCAAGATTTCGCTGTCCTTTTTTGGTGGCACGGTGGCTTGTCCCGCCAATATTCAGCCAAAGCCGAACTTGCGGTTATCTTGCCGCGCCCGGTTGATTTTCCGTAACGGAACGTTGATCGCGCCGGGCCGGCTACGGCGGCGAGGCCGCTCAGCCTTTATAGGCAGAGCAGAAGCCCGGCGGGTTGTCGTTGCCGATCATGGCGCAGCCGCGCTTGATCTCGTCGATCATCATGCTGCATGCATTCTGCCCGTTGCAGGGCGGATTGGTCGCCGGCGACACCTGGATGCACTGCGAGACATACTGGTCCGACTTCGCCTTGCCGGCGGATTGCACGCATGGCTTCGTGTCGTTCTGGCTTGACTGGGCAGGGGCGGGTTTCGCAGGCGCGGCGCCAGCCGTCGCAGGCGCGGCCTTGGCCGTCGCAGGCGCGTTCTTCGTGGGCGCGGCATTGCCGCCGCTTTGCGGCACGCAGGAGAGGTCGCCTTCCGGGCATTGCAATTGGTGCTGCAACTGCGCCAGCCGCACTTTAGTCAACTCCGCCTTGCAGGTCTCGACGAGGCTCGAATACACCGAGCCGTCAGCATAGGGCTGGGTGCGAAAGGCGCATTCCTTGTCGCGGAACGGGATCCAGGCGCGCTGCGCGTCGCGCAAACGCTTCAGGTCGGCGGGAGCGAGGCGGCCCGCCAGCGCCTTGTAGACTGCATTGAGCCCCGCGTCCGCCGAAGCGGCATTCGCGGCCGTGCAGGTAGCAAGGTCGGCCTGTGTCTTCGCTGCCGCGCAGTCGATGCCTGCCGCACGGGCCGCGGGGCTGGTGAGAAGCATGGCCAGCCCGGCGACGACTGCGAAAATCGTGACCGTCAGCGAGGCCGAAAGGAGCGTGGTCTTGCTCGGCATCTGATCTGTCCTCTGCTTGAACCGAACCCGCCGCTCGCGCCAGCATAGGTTGAGACAACAGCGGCGATCAACGCCAAACCTGTGACGTGGCAAGCAAAGTGTGACCGGTGATTGGCGAAAGCGGAGGAACGAACAATCTTTCCTTGAGGGGAAATTGGCCCGGCAGAGCAGAGGCGGCGGTCCCGCCAGCCTCTTCATCAATCATAGGCGAAGCCTAAGATGTTTTTCCGGAATCGATTTGGATCAACAGGTGTTCCGGCTGCCGCGTCTCTAGCCGGCTCGCAACCTTGGCCGCTTGGGAGGAGGCTGGTTGGGCCTGCGGCCCGCTCGCGGATCCAGCGGCGAGAGCAATGTGAGCGGTCCCGTCCTCGAACAGAACCACCTGCGTCGCCAGCGCGGTTGTCGTGGCGACCTGGAAAAAGATGAAGGCGAGGGCGAGATAGCGGATCACGGGCTCCAAAACGCTCCGGCAGGCAACTGGTTCCAGTTCGTCGAGTCTTTGCTGAACGGCCGCAGACGGCGTGCGCAGGGCCTCGTCCAGGCGCTGGCTCTTGCGAAGCTCCGAAGTCCCGTGCAAAAGCCCGCTTATGCTTATCATCAACGACCTTACGCTGCGCATGGCGGGGCGGCTGCTTCTCGATCATGCCTCATTGACGCTGCCGGCCGGCACCAAGGCCGGCCTTGTCGGCCGCAACGGCACCGGCAAGACCACGCTGTTCAAGGCGATCACCGGCGATTTCCCTTCGGAGACTGGCTCGATCAGCCTGCCGAAGAGCACGCGCATCGGCCAGGTGGCGCAGGAAGCGCCCGGAACCGAGGAGCCGCTGATCGACATCGTGCTGAAGGCCGATGTCGAGCGCCAGGCCTTGCTCGAAGAAGAAAAGACCGCGACCGATCCGCATCGCATCGCCGAGATCCACACGCGGCTGGCCGATATCGACGCCCATTCGGCCGAATCCCGCGCCGCCACCATCCTTGCCGGCCTCGGCTTCGACGATGCCGCGCAGAAGCGTCCGGCCTCGTCCTTCTCAGGCGGCTGGCGCATGCGCGTGGCGCTGGCCGCGGTACTCTTCTCCGAGCCGGACCTTCTCTTGCTCGACGAGCCGACCAACTATCTCGACCTCGAAGGCACGCTGTGGTTGGAGAACTATGTCTCCAAATATCCGCACACGGTCTTGCTGATCTCGCACGACCGCGACCTGCTCAACCGCGCCGTCAACTCGATCGTCCATCTCGATCAGAAGAAGCTGACCTTCTGGCGCGGCGGCTACGACCAGTTCGAGCGCCAGTACACCGAGCAAAAGGAACAGCAGGAGAAGGGCCGCATCAAGCAGGAAGCCGCCCGCAAGCATATGGAATCCTTCGTCGAGCGCTTCCGCGCCAAGGCCTCCAAGGCCAGGCAGGCGCAGTCGCGCATCAAGGCGCTGGAAAAGATGAAGCCGATCGCGGCGATCGTGAACGACACGGTGCGGCCATTCTCGTTTCCGGAACCGGTGAAGACGGTGGCATCGCCGATCGTTGCGCTCAACAACGTTAGTGTCGGTTATACGCCTGGTGAGCCGATTCTGAAGAAGATGACCTTGCGCATCGATGCCGATGACCGCATCGCGCTGCTCGGCGCGAACGGCAACGGCAAGTCGACCTTCGCCAAGCTTCTGTCCGGCCGGCTGAAGCAGGAGGCCGGCACGATGACGGTGGCGCCCGGGCTGAAGGTGGCGATCTTTGCCCAACATCAACTCGACGATCTCAGGCCTGAGGAAAACGCCTACGAACATGTTCGCAGGCTGATGCCGGAGGCGCCGGAATCGAAGGTGCGCGGCCGTGTCGCCCAGTTTGGGCTTACCACCGAGAAGATGAACACCGCCGCCAAGGATCTGTCCGGCGGCGAGAAGGCGCGGCTGTTGATGGGGCTGTCGGCCTTCGAGGGGCCGAACCTGTTCATCCTCGACGAGCCCACCAATCACCTCGACATCGACAGCCGTGAATCGCTGATCCATGCGCTGAACGAGTTTCCGGGCGCCGTGATCCTGATCTCGCACGATCGGCACCTGCTCGAGGCGACGGCCGACCGGCTGTGGCTGGTCAAGGACGGAGCGGTCAATCCCTATGACGGCGACCTCGAGGACTACAAGACGCTGGTCACCGGCGTGTCCTCCAACCGCCGCGAGCAGAAGGAGGCGGACAAGGCGTCCAAGGCCGACCGCCGCCGCGAAGCCGCCCAGCGCCGCGCCGCGCTCGAGCCTTTAGCCAAGGAGATCCGCGCCACCGAGGCGCTGATGGACCGCATCCGCAAGCGCATCGACCTGATCGAGGACGAACTCGCCAATCCGGCAGTCTACGAAAAGGATCCCTCGACCGCGACGCAGCTTGCCAAGGAGCGCTCGCAACTGGCGCATACGCTGGCGCAAAACGAGGACAAGTGGCTGACGATGTCGGCGGAGTATGAGGAAGGGATCGCGGAGTAGCGCGATTTCCCTTCTCCCTTGTGGGAGAAGGTGGATCGGCGCGCAGCGCCGAGACGGATGAGGGGTGTTCCAGCGGAGACGTCGGCGTTTCCTGGAACACCCCTCATCCGTCGCCTTCGGCGACACCTTCTCCCGCAAGGGGAGAAGGGGAGCCCATCTGGCCCTACACCTCGTCCCTAAAACCCGCTACACACCCCGCATGAACCAGCACGCCAAGCTCCGGATCGGCCATTCTGCCTGTCCGCATGACTGTCCTTCCACCTGCGCGCTCGAAGTCGAGCTGCTCGATGACAACCGCATCGGCCGCGTGCATGGCGCCAAGGCGAACAGCTACACCGCGGGCATCGTCTGCGCCAAGGTCGCCCGCTATGCCGACCGCATCCACCATCCCGATAGACTGCTGAAGCCGCTGGTGCGCGCCGGCGCCAAGGGCGAGGGCGCCTGGAAGGAGGCGAGCTGGGAAGCCGCGCTCGATCTCGTCGCGGAAAAATTCCTCGCGGCCGAAGAGAAATACGGCTCGGAAACCGTCTGGCCCTATTTCTATGCCGGCACGATGGGGCTGGTGCAGCGCGACGGCATCGAAAGGCTGCGCCACGCCAAGAAATACTCGGGTTTCTTCGGCTCGATCTGCACCAATCTCGCCTGGACCGGCTGGATGATGGGTGTGGGCGCCTTGCGCGGTCCCGATCCGCGCGAGATGGCGAAGTCGGACTGCGTGGTGATCTGGGGCACCAATGCCGTGGTCACTCAAGTCAATGTCATGACCCACGCGATGCGGGCGCGCAAGGAGCGTGGGGCGAAGATCGTCGTCATCGACATCTATGACAACGCCACGATGAAACAGGCCGATCTTGGCCTGGTGCTGAAGCCCGGCACCGACGGCGCGCTCGCCTGCGCGGTCATGCATGTGCTGTTCCGCGACGGGCTCGCCGACCGCGCCTATCTCGAGAAATACACCGACGATCCGCGCGGGTTGGAAGAGCATCTGCGCACCCGCACGCCCGAATGGGCGGCCGCCATTACCGGGCTGTCCGTCGCCGAGATCGAGGCGTTCGCCCATCTCGTCGGCAAGACCAAGAAAACCTATTTCCGCCTTGGCTACGGCTTCGCACGCCAGCGCAATGGTTCCGTCAACATGCATGCCGTCTCCTGCATCGCCGCCGTCACCGGCGCCTGGCAGTATGAGGGCGGCGGCGCCTTCCATTCCAATTCGGGCATCTTCAAGCTGAACCAGGACGTGCTCGAAGGCACCGCGATGCGCGACCCGAAGGTGCGCTATCTCGACCATTCGCGCATCGGTCCGGTGCTGATGGGCGCGGCCGATGCGCTCTATGGCGGCCCGCCAGTGACGGCGATGCTGATCCAGAACACCAATCCGGCCAACGTCGCGCCCGAGCAGCGGCTGGTGAGAAATGGTTTTCTGCGCGAGGACCTGTTCACCTGCGTGCATGAGCAGTTCATGACCGATACGGCCAAGCTCGCCGATGTCGTGCTGCCGGCGACGATGTTCCTGGAGCATGACGATATCTACAAGGGCGGCGGCAACCAGCACATCACGCTCGGCCCCAAGCTGATCGAGCCGCCGGAAGGGCCGCGCACCAACCACTATGTCAATGAGGAACTCGGCAAGCGCCTCGGCGTCGGCGATCGGCCCGGCTTCGGCCTGACCGAGCGCGAGCATATCGACATCATCCTCGGCAAGCGCGGGCTAGGCAGCTTCGATAGTCTGAAGGCTGAGAAGTGGGTCGACCTGCAGCCCGACTTCGACGATGCGCATTTCATCAACGGCTTCGGCCATGCCGATAAGAAGTTCCACTTCCGGCCCAACTGGACCGGGCAATCGGCGCCCAACCGGCCACCGAAAAGCATGGGCCTGTTCGGCCCGGTCGAGCGGCTGCCGGAATTTCCCGACCATGTCGAGCTGATCGAGGTCGCGGACGAGGAGCACCCGTTCCGGCTGGCGACCTCGCCGGCGCGCAACTTCCTCAATTCGAGCTTCGCCGAAACGCCGGTGTCCAAAGCCAAGGAGGGCAGGCCGGAGCTGCTCGTCCACCCACAGGATGCGGCAGCGCTCGGCATCGAGGATGGCGGCCGCGTCGAGGTCGGCAACCGGCGCGGCGACGTGGTGCTGCACGCAAAACTCTTCGATGGCGTGAAGCGCGGCGTGGTGATCGCCGAAGGCATCTGGCCGAACAGCGCGCATGAGCGCGGCGAAGGCATCAACGTGCTGACCGGCGCCGATGCGCCCGCGCCCTATGGCGGCGCCGCCGTCCACGACAATAAGGTGTGGCTGCGGAAAGCTGAAGAGTTCGGCGATAGATCAGGATGACGTTTCGTTGAATCGCCATCCTGATCTAACTCCTTGTGGAGCATGATCTTCTCCGAAAACCGGGTTCCCACTTTTCGGATCATGCTCTAGCCTTCCATCTGGCCCAAGCACCTCTCGTCGCACCCGCCAGCTCCGGCGTCTATAGAGGCCCCTTGTCTCGGCAACGAGGGAGGATGTCGTGGCCAAGGTCTCGCTTCTGGGCATTCCGCATGACGAGAATTCGTCCTATCTGCGTGGGCCGGCCGAGGCGCCGCCGCTGGCGCCGTTTGAATCAATTTGCCAAGGCGGCGTGCTAGAGGATTGTTCCGACTCAGCTTTCGACAGGATAGCCATGCCGCAGCCGCTCAGGATAGCCATCGCCGGCGCGCTCGGCCGCATGGGCGGGCAGATGGCCGAGACAATCGCTGCCGATTCTCGGCTGGAACTCGTCGCCCGCTTCCATCGGCCGGGCAGCGCGGGAGAGGGACTGGTCGAGCGCGACGAAGCTCTGGCGCTTACCGATGTGGTCGTCGACTTCACCACGCCAGCGGCTTCTGCCGAACTGGCAACGGCCTGCGCCGAACGCGACGGTCCGGCGCTGGTGATCGGCTCGACAGGTTTTGACGTCGCCGAGCTGGAAGCGATAGCGCAAGCCGCGAAGAAGATCGCCATCGTGCGCTCCGGCAGCTATTCGCTCGGGCTGAACCTGCTGACCGGCCTGGTCGAGCAAGCGGCGAGGGCGCTTGGGCCTGATGACTGCGACATCGAAATCTTCGAAGCACATCACCGCTTCAAGGTCGATGCGCCGTCGGGCACGGCGCTGATGTTGGGCGAAGCGGCTGCGCGAGGACGTGGCGTCAGGCTGGACGATGTGGTGAAGCGTGCCCGCGACGGCCTGGTTGGTTCGCGCCCAATGGACGAGATCGGCTTTGCCGTGCTGCGCGGCGGCAGCATCGTCGGCGAGCACGCCGTGAGCTTCCTCAGCGATGGCGAGACGCTCACGCTTTCGCATGCCGCTTCCGACCGCTCGATGTTCGCGAGGGGCGCCATCGCGGCAGCGCTCTGGGTCGCCGGACGGCCGCCCGGCGAATATGACATGAACGATGTGCTGGGCTTAACCGCCTCGTGACCGGGAACCACGCCGGACGCCATCCAACGGCCTCTAAAACGGCTGAAAGCCAGCTGAAAGCTTGGCCATGCCATGACGGTTTTGTGGCGGTCGCCACATGAACGGCCTGGGAGCGGCCGGCAGGAGGAAATGCGGCGCGGCGCGCCGCCCAGTGGAGGAAGACTAGTGACCCGTTTCATCTCTAAACGCGCCCTGCGTTCAGTGGCGCTGACGCTTGCCATGATTGGCGCTGGCGCATCGGCAGCATCCGCAGCCGACAAGATCACCATCATCGTCGGCGGCATGGAAAAGCAGATCTATTTGCCGGCCGTGCTCACCCAGCAGCTCGGCTACTTCAAGGATGAAGGGCTGGACGTGGAGTTGGTGAACTCCCGCGCGGGCGTCGAAGCCGAGAATGAGTTGCTGGCCGGCGCCGTGCAAGGCGTTGTCGGCTTCTATGACCACACCGTCGACCTGCAGTCGAAGGGCAAGTACATCCAGTCGATCGTGCAGTTCAGCCAGGCGCCGGGTGAGGTCGAGCTGGTCTCGGCCAAGCATCCGGAAATCAAGTCCCCGGCCGATTTCAAAGGCGCGACGCTGGGCGTCACCGGTCTCGGCTCCTCGACCGATTTCCTGACGCAGTATCTCGCGGTTCGCAGCGGCCTGAAGCCGGGCGACTACACGCTGCTTCCCGTCGGCGCCGGCAACACCTTCATCGCCGCCGTCAAGCAGGACCAGATCCAGGCCGGCATGACCACCGAGCCGACCATCGCCAAATTGCTGCAGACCGGCGAGGCCAAGGTTTTGGTCGACATGCGCACGCCCGAGAAGACCAAGGAAGCGCTGGGCGGCGACTATCCGGCAGCCTCTTTCTACGTCCAGTCGAGCTGGCTCGAGGGTCACAAGGACGAGGCGCAGAAGCTCGCCAACGCCTTCGTCAAGACGATGAAGTTCATCGCCGGCCATTCGGCCGAGGAGATCGCCGACAAGATGCCGAAGGATTATTACGCCGGCAGCAAGGAGCTCTATGTTCAGGGCCTGGCAGGTGGCAAGGCTATGTTCACGCCGGACGGGCGCATGCCGGCCGATGGACCGCAGACCGTGCTGAAGGTTCTGTCGACTTTCTCCAAGAGCCTGCAGGGTAAGCAGATCGACCTGTCGAAGACCTACACGACCGAGTTCGTCGACGCGGCGAAGTAACCGCCGGCAGGCGAGGGCGGACGGACCCGTCCGCCCTTGAAAGCAATAGCTTGCGTCGGCTGCCTGAATCAATTCGGCGGCCGCGTTTCCGGATGACGGCGAGCAGGCCCGCGGGCCTGGATCGCCATCCCGCGCCACCGCAACAGGAGTGTGCCATGCAATCGCAGACCATGGCGGCGGAGAAATTGTCTCCCGCCGCGCCGCCGGCCGACGCCGCGATAGCCATCGACGATGTGACGCTGCGCTTCGTCACGCCCGACGGCCACATGATGACGGCGATCCGCGATTTCACCATGACGGTGGCGCGCGGCGAGTTCGCCTGCGTCGTCGGCCCGACCGGCTGCGGCAAGTCGACGACACTCAACCTCGTCACTGGGCTCCTGCGCCCGACCACCGGCAATGTCCGCGTCATGGGCAATCCGGTCACCGACATCAGCCGCGACATCGGCTTCGTCTTCCAGGCCGATGCGCTGTTTCCGTGGCGCAGCGTCATCGACAACGTTGCCGCCGGCCCGCTCTTTCGCGGCACGCCGAAGCAGAAAGCCTATGAGAAGGCGCGCGACTGGATCGGTCGCGTCGGCCTTTCGCGTTTCGAGAAGCACTACCCGCACCAGCTTTCGGGTGGCATGCGCAAGCGCGCGGCGCTTGCCCAGACCTTCATCAACCAGCCCAAGATCCTGCTGATGGATGAGCCGTTCAGCGCGCTCGACATGCAGACCCGCACCGCCATGCAGGACGAGCTCTTGGGCCTATGGTCCGGGCTGAAGTCATCCGTCGTCTTCGTCACGCACGATCTTGAGGAGGCGGTGGCGCTGGCCGACAAGGTTTATGTGCTCACCGCCGGCCCCGGCACGGTGAAGAGTGTCTATCGCATCGACCTGCCGCGCCCGCGCGTCATGTCCGACATCCGTTACGATCCCAAATTCATCGAAATCGCCAAGGTGATCTGGAACGATCTGCGCGAGGAAGTGCAGCTCGGCCAGAGCCGTGGCCTCCAGGCAAGCCATTGAGGGGAGAATTGTCATGACCGCCATCTCTCCAGCCGATCAGGCCGCCGCCCGCGCCACCTCGATCATCGCCGCCGAAGCGCAGGCAAGGGCCCGGCTGCGCAAGCGCCACGCTCTGGTCATCGGCCTGCGCCTCGCGATCCTCGTCGTCTTCCTTGGCCTTTGGGAACTCGGCGCCGATTACAACATCATCGACCCGTTCTTCTTCTCCAGCCCGTCGGGTATCTGGGAACAGATCTGGTCCTGGGTCACCGAGGGCACCTCGCAGGGACCGCTCTGGCTGCAGATCTATGTCACGCTTGAGGAAACCTTCCTCGGCTTCGCCATTGGCGCCGTCGGTGGCATCGTGGCGGGCATCATCCTCGGCCGCAACAAGCTGCTGGCGGATGTGTTCTCGATCTACATCAAGATAGCGAACTCGGTGCCGCGCGTGGTGCTTGGCTCGGTGTTCATCATCGCGCTCGGGCTGGGCATGGCGTCCAAGGTGGCGCTGGCCGTGGTCATGGTGTTCTTCGTCGTTTTCGCCAATGCCTTCCAGGGCGTGCGCGAGGCCGATAGGGCGATGATCGCCAACGCCCAGATACTCGGCGCCTCGCCGTTCCAGATCACCACCTCGGTCATCATCCCTTCGGCGATGAGCTGGATCCTCGCCAGCCTGCATGTCTCATTCGGTTTCGCCCTGGTCGGCGCGGTCGTCGGCGAGTTTCTCGGCGCCAAGCAGGGCATGGGCCTCTTGATCTCCACCGCGCAGGGCGCCTTCAACGCCAATGGCGTCTTCGCCGCCATGATCATCCTGGCGGTGATGGCGCTGGTGGTGGAGTTCCTGATCACCCGCTTCGAGAACTATGTGGTGAAGTGGCGTCCGGCGCCGTTCAACGAGCAGGGGGCTTGATCAGGCAGATGGCCGTTCAGGAGTCGGCCAGTGGCAGCCGCACCTCGACTTTGAGCCCGCCCCCGGCGGCGTCGCCAAGCGTGACGCTGCCGCCGGCATTCTCGATCACCTCGCGCACGATTGCCAAGCCGAGCCCGCTGCCTTCCTCGGTCGCGCCGGCAATACGATAGAAGCGTTCGAAGACATGCTGCCGCTCTTCAGGTGCAATGCCGGGCCCGGTATCGCTGACCGAGAGCTCCGCCTTACCATCCGAGGCGGCGAGTTTCACGGTGACGCTGCCGCCCGGTTTGGAATAGCGCAGCGCGTTGTCGACCAGGTTCACGATCATCTCGCGCAACATCGTGCCGTCGCCCATCACCGGCACCGGTCCGTTCTCCTCGAGGCCGAGGTCGATGTTGCGTTCGACTGCCTTCGGCGCCTGCGCTTCCAGCACATGGCGGGCGGCTTCGGTGAGGTCGATGCGGTCGGCGCGTGGCCGCCGGCTGCCGGGTTCTGCCCTCGACAAGGTAAGCAGCTGTTCGGCCAACCGCGCCAATTTGCCGGAGCTCGCCTGCAAGGCAACCAGGGCCTCCTGGCGCTGGTCGGCCGCGGTTTCCCGCAAGGCATAGCTTGCCTGGGTCGACAAGAGCGCCAGCGGCGTGCGCAGCTGATGCGCGGCATTGGCGATGAAGCGCCGCTGCGCCGCCATCTGCGCCCGCACACGCTCCATATAGACGTTGAGCGCCTCGATCAGCGGCCGGATCTCGCTTTGCGCGCCCGAGACCTCGACCGGTTCGAGATCGCTGCGGCTTCGCGAGCGCACGGCATCGCGCAGCCTTATCAGCGGCGCCAGCCCGCGGCGCAGGCCAAGCAGCACGAATACGCCCGCAATAGCCACCAGGGCAAGCTGCTGGGCGAAGGCGCTGAGCCACAGGCGCCTGACCATGGCGTCATGTCCGGCGAGCGTGACGCCGACCGTGACCTTGATCGGCGAATCCGTGCCGGCACCGATCACCGCATGGCTGAGCGACGCCAGGCGCAGCCGGTGATCGCGATAGGAGGCTTCGATACTGCCGTGCTCCGGAGCCACGGGCAGGTCGGGATAGCCGGTCAGCAGTCGTCCACCGGCGGTCTCGACGCGATAGTAGACGCTGTCGCGGTCGCCGGTGTCGAACATCTCGATCGCCGCCGGCGGCACCGTCGCGTCGAGTGCGCCGTCGGCCATCGCCACCTGCTCGGCGATGGCGCGCGCCGAGCCGACCAGCATGCGGTCGGTGACGAGATCCGCCGTTGCCAGCGCGTTGCGCTGGCTGGTCCACAGATTGATGGCGACGAGCCCCGCCAGCGGCAGCACCACCCATGCCAGCAATTGCAGGCGAAGGCTGGCGATCCGAAGCCTGCCGATCCTCATAGCGCCGGATCGTCATGGCGCAAGAGGTAGCCGAGGCCGCGCAAGGTGGCGATCTGGACGCGCGAGCCTTCGAGCTTCTTGCGCAAGCGGTGCACATAGATCTCGATGGCGCTCGGGTCGGCGTCGGTCTCGAAGTCGTAGATCGCGGCCGACAGCGCCGTCTTGCTCACCGTGCGGCCGGCTTTGACGACGAGTTGTTCCAGCACAGCGTGCTCGCGCGGTGTTAGCGTCAGCGTCGCGCCGGCAAGCGAGAACAAGCGGGTGTTGGTGTCAAAGACAAGGTCGCCGCAGGCAATGACCGGCGCGGTGCGATCGTTGGCGCGGCGCAGCTGTACGCGGATGCGCGCCTCCAGCTCCTCGATCTGGAAGGGTTTCGCCAGATAGTCGTCGGCGCCTTCGTTTAGGCCCTTGACCCGGCCGTCGAGGCTGGCATTGGCGGTGAGCACGATCACCGGCACCGGGTTGCCGCGCGCCCGCAGCCTCTTCAGCACCTCCATGCCGCCCATGCGGGGCAGGGCAAGGTCGAGGATGATCAAGGCATGGTCGCCGGCGGCCAAAGCATGTTCGACATCCTCGCCGTCATGCACGACGTCGACGACATAGCTCGCCTGGCGCAGCGTCTTGCTCAGCCAATCGGCCAGTTCGCGATTGTCCTCGACAAGCAGCAGCCGCATCGTTTGTCGCTGTTTCCTCCCAATGGCATCGACCTCGCCAAAGGGCAGGCGGTGTCCAAATTGGTTCCCGAGGCAACCGATAGTATCGATCCGCGCTCAAGGCAAACGTGGTTTCTCGGCTGTCGAAATCCCGGTCGTGGTGCCTGCCGAGCCGCCTGTTGGGTCGTGCAAGCAATAAAACCGAACCGTTCGGTTCAATTAACGTTGACGGTTCGTGTAACTATGGTGAACACCGGCACCCCATACAGGGATGGCCTTCGCGCGACGATCATCGTAACCCATTGATATCGCGTGATAAGAATGTGGCCGCTGGATCGTTTACTCAATTTCAAGATCGAACCGAACGGTTCGGTTCACAACTTTTCGTGATTGGAAATGGCAACAAGGCCGACCCATTTCGGTGTGGTCCGAGCGACGCGAATTTCCACTAAGGCACGCCACTTGACGGGCACGACTTTGAAATCTGGAGTATCTAAAATGAACAAGATTGCTTTTGCCGCCGCTGCTTTCCTCATTGCGACGGGCAGCGCCTTCGCCAGCAGCGACCATTACGGTTCCGACAACGTCAACCAGCCGGCCGTGACCGCTCCCGCGGGCCATGTCGACAACACCATCACCGGCTCGATCCGCAAGTTCAGCAAGTTCGAACAGCGCGACCTCCACATCACGCCTGACCAGAACCAGCCGCAGTCGGGCCAGGGCATCTGGGGCCGTTAATCCGGCGCCCCTCCTAACCCGCTTCGACCAACAACCTCCAATTCTGGAGTACCTCAAATGACCAAGATCGCTCTTGCCGCGGCTGCTCTTCTCGTTGCCACCGGTGCCGCTTTTGCCGGCTCGGACAACTACGGCTCGGCCAATGCCAACCAGCCGGCCGCTTCGGTCGACAACTCGATCACCGCTTCCACGAACAACTCGGACGCGGACATACAGAAGCCGGTCGTCACGGGCGCTGACCACAACTTGTTCGGCAACCGCTAATCGGTTCGTGTGGCGAACCTTCGAACCAACAAACTTAAATTTGGAGTAACTCAAATGACCAAGATCGCTCTTACCGCCGCTGCCCTTCTCGTTGCCACTGGTGCCGCCTTCGCCGGCTCGGACAACTACGGTTCGGCCAATGCCAACCAGCCGGCCGCTTCGGTCGACACCTCGCTCACCGCTTCGGTCAAGAAGTCGGATGCCGATGCCCAGAAGCCGGTCGTCCAGGGTACCAATCACGACCTGTTCGGCAACCACTAAGCGGTTCTGTCCTCGACAGACCTCAAAGCGGCGGGCTTGTCCCGCCGCTCTGCTTTTGTGCAGCCGGCTAGCGGCAATATCAAGCCGCCTTCACAAGTGTTTGTATCACAACCAATTGTAATCGTTGGTCTTTTTTCCGGCAAGGTCTTGGTCGACGCATTGTGGCCGCTGAAAAGGCGACCCGACGGGAATAAATCCCGGCCGCCGCGGGTCTTTTCGGCAGCGGGGCCATCCTCCCAAGGCCACCGCCGATGAAACGACACGAAACAAGGAAATCGAACATGACCAGGATTGCATTCGTCGCGGTCGCCATACTTGCCGCCGCCATGGGCACCGCATCGGCCGGCAGCGATCACTACGGCGCTGATGGCGTGAACCAAGCCGTCGTTGGCTCCGACACCAGCGTCACGGCTTCGATCCCGAAGCACAAGACAGTCAAGCCGGCGCCGAAGGTCGATACCGAGATGAAGACTGGTACGACCGGCGCTGCGGATTGGCCAGGTCCTCCATCGGACAATTGGGGCAATTGACCCCGTCTTTGAAAATATTGAAGGCGGCGGGCTTGCTCGCCGCCTTGCTTATGGACTGGCAGGCTTGGCTCTACGTCAAATCCTTCGGCCTCACGCAATGCGTCAGCCGCGCACCGTGGAAGTCGAGATTTGCCCAATGCTCGTCCAGCGTGAGCCGGGCAAGTGCCGCCGTCGGAAACTTCGCTTCGATCTTCTTGAACACGCCCTGATCCGATCCGGCGCCCGCCAGCCGCAGCGCAAAATGCTGCAGGCCGGGATTATGGCCGATCACCAGCACACTCGTAGCTTTGACCTGGCGCACGCGCGCCAGGATGGTGGCCGGCGTCGCCTCGTAGAGCTCCTCCGCGAACTCCGCCTGCACATGCTTCGGCAGTTCCTGAGCGACCAGCCTCCACGTATCGCGTGTGCGCAGCGCCGGCGAGACCAGCGCCAGATCCGGCATCCAGCCGCGTCGCGCAAGCTCTCGCCCCATCAACGGAGCCGTCTTCAAGCCGCGCGGGCCCAGTGGCCGGTCGAAATCCTCAAGTTTGGGATCGTCCCGGCTCGACTTGGCGTGGCGAAGCAGAAGCAATTGTCTCATCGGCATTGTTCAGGACCAGGGGAACTACCGGGGAGAGCGCGAGCCTTCTCCTTGGTTGCTTCGATGTCAAAATCAACGAATGGGCCGCTCGCCAGCCCGTCCATCCAAGCTTTACGCAGCCGATCTGTTTCGGTTTGGTTCAGGGGTTGGTCCAGCAATTTCGGGTAACCGCCATGCTGCTACTTCCGGCTAATGCCCCTACGGCGTGATCCGCGCCAGCTGTTCGAGGTCGGTCTCCTCGCGCAACGGGTCCGGCGCCATCACCACCGAGGTGGCGTTTTCGGCATCGTCGGCGAAATGGGCAAACACGGTGTGGCCCTTTTCCATGCGCGCCTTGCCTTCGGCGACCAGACCCAGCGCCAGCGGGTAGAGCCGATGCTCCACCTTCAGCACGCGAGCCGCAAGCGTGTCCTCATTGTCACCGACCATCACCGGCACGGCGGCCTGGGCGATCACCGGGCCGTCATCCATCTCAGGCGTGACGAAATGCACCGAGCAGCCATGAATGCGAACGCCGGCACGGATTACGCGCGCATGCGTGTCCAGGCCCTTGAAGGCCGGCAGCAGGGCAGGGTGGATGTTGACCATGCGTCCCTGCCATTTTTCGACGAGGCCGCGGCCGAGAATGCGCATATAGCCGGCCAAGGCGACGATGTCGGCGCCGAAGCCGGCAAGCGCGGTGTCGATCGCGGCGTCATAGGCATCCTTGCTCGGATGGTCGGCGCGCTGGATGACCTTGGTGGCGATGCCGCGCGACTGGGCAATACCGAGGCCGGCTGCGTTGGCGCGGTCGGAAATGACGCCGACGATTTCCGCCGGATAGCTTGGATCGGTGGCGGCCGCGATCAGCGCTGTCATGTTGGAGCCACGTCCCGAGATCAGGACGACCGTGCGTTTTCTGCTCATAGGCCGATCGAGCCCCTGTAGATGACGCCGGCGTCGCGGCGCGGCACTATGCGGCCGATTGGCGTCACCGTCTCGCCGGCCTCCTGCAGCACCGCCGCGACCTGCGCCGCCTGGCCGGAGGCGACTGCGAGGATCATGCCGATGCCGCAGTTGAAGGTGCGCATCATCTCTTCCGGCGCGACCCCGCCGGTCTTGGCCAGCCACGAGAACACCGGCGGCACGTCGATCGCCTCCAGGTCGAGCTCGGCCGAAAAATCCTTGGGCAGCACACGCGGAATGTTTTCCGGAAAACCGCCGCCGGTGATGTGGGCCAGCGCCTTGATGCCATGCGTGTTGCGGATCGCCTTGAGGATCGACTTCACATAGATGCGCGTCGGCTCGAGCAGCGCCTCGGCGAGGCTGAACTCCTCGTTGAATGGCGCTGGATCGCTCCAGCCGAGGCCGCTCGCGGCGACGATCCGGCGCACCAGCGAAAAGCCGTTGGAATGCAGGCCGGACGAGGCGAGGCCGAGCAGCACGTCGCCCTCGACAATGTCGTCGGTCGGCAGCAGTTGCCCGCGCTCGGCCGCGCCCACCGCGAAGCCCGCAAGGTCATAATCCTTGTGGTGATACATGCCGGGCATCTCGGCGGTCTCGCCGCCGATCAGCGCGCAGCCGGCCTGCCGGCAGCCCTGCGCGATACCGCCGACGATCGACGCGCCCTGCTCGGGGTCGAGCTTGCCTGTGGCGAAATAGTCGAGGAAGAACAAAGGCTCCGCACCCTGCACGACGATGTCGTTGACGCACATGGCGACGAGATCGATGCCGATCGTATCGTGCTTGCCGGCATCGATGGCGATCTTGAGCTTGGTGCCGACGCCGTCATTGGCGGCGACCAGCACGGGATCAGTGAAGCCGGCGGCCTTCAGGTCGAACAGCCCGCCGAAGCCGCCGATCTCGCCATCGGCGCCTGGCCGGCGCGTGGCGCGCACCAGCGGTTTGATCTTCTCGACCATCAGATTGCCGGCATCGATGTCGACGCCAGCCTCGGCATAGGTGAGCCCGTTCTTGCGCTTGGCCTTGTCGCCCTTGCTCATCGTCGGCTCGTCCCTGTTTGTCATTGCGGGCTCTTCGCATGAATGGTTTCGGTGAGCAAGGATGACGGTCGTCGAGGCGGACAAAACCGTGGAAAGTGGGCACCAACATAGGCGATTGGCGAAGGCCGAGACAGTGGCCAATCTCCCCTTGCGGGGAAATGTGCGGCAGGACAGAGGGGGGTGTGAAGGAATACCAGCGTCGATAATGGCTCTGCCGATACGGCGAAAGAAAAACTCCGAGATGCCGAAGGACAGCACCCCTCTGCCTTGCCAGGCATCTCCTCCGCAAGGGGGAGATCGGCAGCTTCGTCGCCGCTTCTCCCTTGCCCAATTTACGTATCTCCATCATCTATTCTCCAACAAAAACACGACGGGACATCACGTGACCCTTCCCAACATGATTACGATCATGCGGCTGCTGCTCGTGCCTGCCGTGGTGCTGGCCATGCTGCAGTCGCTTTGGGGTTGGGCCTTCGCCGGATTCCTTGTCGCCGGCATTTCCGATGGTGTCGACGGCTTCATCGCGCGTCGCTGGAACCAGTCCTCCCGCCTCGGCGCCTATCTCGATCCGGTCGCCGACAAGCTCCTGCTGGTCTCGGTCTTCGTCGTCATGGGCTTTGCCGGCGAACTGCCGCTCTGGCTGGTGGTAACCATGGTCTCCCGCGACGGGCTGATCGTCTGCGCCGTGCTCTTGTCCAGCGTGATGAGCCATCCGGTCGAGGTGAAGCCGCTTCTCGTATCGAAGGCCAACACCGCGGCGCAGATCGTGCTGGCGGCACTTGTGCTGGGCGAACTCGCCTTTTCGGTGCAGCTGGGCCCGCTGCGGACCGCGCTCATATTGCTGACCGGGGTCTTGACCGTGGCTTCGGCCGCAGCCTATCTCGTGGCTTGGCTAAGGCATATGAGCGGCTATGGCGAAGGCTCCCGGACGAGCAACTCCCAGACAAGCGACATCAAGTCGGGCATCGGCAAGTCGAGCGGCTCCAGCACGGACGCCTGACAATGACGGCGCGGTGATCGCCGCTGACGATGGCTCGGGCGGGCTTCGCCGCCAGGTCTTCTTCTGGGTGGCGACGGCGGTCCTGCTGGCGCTGTTCCTCTATGTCTTCTCAGGCATCCTCCTGCCGTTCGTGGCCGGCATGGTGCTCGCCTATTTCCTCGACCCGGTCGCCGACTGGCTGCAGCGCCTCGGCCTGTCGCGCCTGATGGCGACGGTGGTGATCCTGATCGCCTTCATCGTCGTCGTGGTGCTGGCCTTCGTCATCCTGGTGCCGGTGCTGGCCACGCAGATGGCCGATTTCGCCCGCAAGCTGCCGGAATATCTCACCCGCCTCCAATCGCTCATTACCAGCTTCGACCCGAAATGGCTGGAGCAGCGCTTTGGCGTCAACGCCGCAGGATTGCGCGACGGGCTGAATTCGCTGCTGACCACCGGCTTCGGGCTGCTTACCACCGTCTTCACCTCGATCTGGAGCTCGGGCGTGGCGCTGGTTTCGGTGGTCAGCCTGTTCGTCGTCACCCCGGTCGTCGCCTTCTACATGCTGCTCGACTGGGACCGCATGGTGGCCGTTGTCGACAGCTGGGTGCCGCGCGACTATGTCGAGACGGTCAGAGCGCTCGCCCGCGAGATCAACACCGCCACCGCCGGCTTCGTGCGCGGGCAGGGCACGCTCTGCCTGGTGCTCGGCGCCATGTACGCCACGGGACTGACGCTGACCGGCTTGAACTTCGCCATCCTCATCGGCTTCTTCGCCGGGCTGATCTCCTTCATTCCCTATGTCGGCTCGCTGACCGGGCTGGTGCTCGCCGTCGGCGTCGCCTTCGTCCAGTTCTGGCCGGACTGGACGATGATCTTGCTTGTGGCCTGCGTGTTCTTCGTCGGCCAGTTCATCGAGGGCAACATCCTGCAGCCCCGGCTGGTCGGAAAGAGCGTCGGCCTGCACCCGGTATGGCTGATGTTCGCGCTGTTTGCCTTCGGCGCGCTGTTCGGTTTCGTCGGCCTTTTGATTGCCGTGCCGGCCTCGGCAGCGATCGCCGTGCTGGTGCGCTTCGCCATCGGCCGCTATCTCGAATCGCCGCTCTACAAGGGCAACGGCACTCAGCCCGCGCCACCATTGCCGGCCGATCGGGGCGGCGGCCACCGCTCGACTCGGGGCTGAAATGGCTGCCCAGCCTGCAGATACGCCGCGCCAACTGCCGCTCGATCTCGGCCACGGCACCGGCTATTCGCGCGACGAACTCGTCGTCTCGGGTACCAATGCGCAAGCGGCATCGCTGATCGACCGCTGGCCGGACTGGCCGTCGCCGGTGGTCGTGCTGGCCGGGCCGCCCGGCTCCGGCAAGACGCATCTCGCCCGCATCTGGCAGGATAGGGCGCACGCCGTCACCGTTGATCCCGGTCGGATCGGCGAGCACATTGCCGGTCTCGGCAGCAGGCCGGTGCTCGTCGACGACATCGACAAGGCGGCGATCGACGAGCCGGGCCTGTTCCACCTGATCAACGCCGTGCACGGCGCGGGCTCGACGCTGCTGCTCACCGCGCGGCGTTTCCCTTCGGCCTGGCGCGTTGCGCTGCCGGACCTCGTTTCGCGATTGAAGGCGGCGGCGACGATCGAGATCCACGAGCCCGACGACCTGCTGCTCGCCGGCGTCCTCACAAAGCTCTTCGCCGACCGTCAGGTAGAGGTCGAGCCGCATGTGGTGCAATATCTGGTCCGTCGCATCGAGCGCTCGCTCGGAACTGCCATGCGCGTCGTCGAACGCCTCGACCGCGCCGCGCTCGAACGCAAGACGCCGATCACCCGTGCTTTGGCCGCCGAGACCGTCAGCGCCATGGACGAAGGGCAGGGCGAATTCGATATCTAGCCATCGAGAGGGGTTAGGCGGTTACGCCCAAAGCTCGGCAAGATGGCGGGCCAAAAGATAGACTCCCGTGTGCGCCGAGACGTAGCAGGCGGCGACAAGGCAGAAGAACATCAGCCCGGCGGGCCGCGACCGCGCGACGCCGCCCTGTCTCTTGCTCGGCCGATTGTTCCAGTCCCACAGGGCAGCACACAGAACTGCCCAGGCCACCATGACCGGAACCGCGAAGCCGTAATAGGCTAAATAGGCTGGGCCGATCAGCGACAGCACCGCCTCGACAACAGGCATGGAAATTCCCCCTTTGTTCAAAGTTTAGACCGGCGGCAAAGTTGGAAGCGAGGGATTATTGGAGCCACGGCAGGCGTTTACCTGTTCAATCGTGGACCATGCTCCTTAGCCGTCCCGTTTCGGAACAATCTTTCAGGCATCACTTTTGCAACGCAGCCGTCGCCGGTTGATCCCGGTCCCGATCGCGTTCCAGATCGGGTTGTAGGCTCGCCGGGCTCGAGGTGTTGGGGTTCTCGCCCGGCGGGTTTACCGTTCCTCCGGGTCTGCCGGCTGCTCTATGTCGGCGACGATTTCTCCAAGACCGATGTCGAGGGCGCGATTTGAGCGATCCGGAAATGGCTAGGTCTGGTTCCCTCTGAGCCTGTCTCGCAGCCAGCGCAATTGCCGCCGCCAGTACGGCTTCGGCTTGCGCGGGACCAGGACCATCTTGCCATCGATGACGGCGTCATCCACCCAGTCGTGCACCTGCATGCGCCAACTGGCCGAGATGCTAGCAAGCAGCGGCAACGGATCCTCGCCCGCGATCCGCACCAGCGCCGGATCTTTCAGCACGAGGCGGAAATCGAAACCCTGGGCGATCAAGGCGCGCAGGAACACGATCTGGCGCCGCATGCGGTGGAAGTCGCTTCCCTGTCCGTTGACCATCGTGCGGGCGCCGATCCACTGGTGGAGACGTGCGCCCATGAGTGTTTCGGCGGGCGGCCGGAAGGAAACCTGTTGGCGCCCGTCCTCGATGCGGCTGGTCGGCGTCAGCGGATACCAGAAATCGAGCGGCACGGAGATCGGCACTCTGACGCTGGCTTCGGCAAGCGCGGCCTCGCTCGCGCCGCGCCGGAGGCAGATTGCGCTCTGTGCCGTAAATCCCAGTCCCGCAAGCGCATCGAGCAGCAAGCTTCCGCCACCAATGGCGAAAGCCGCGTTGATGCGGTCGCTTATGAGGGGAGACCACAAGTCGCGCGGCACCCATGTCAGCCGCCGCCTGGCGACATCCACGACGACGATGATGTCTGTGTTGGCGTCCCAATTGTCCCTGTCGAGGATCGCCACGACCACGGCTGCCAAATGAGAGCCCCCTCTGGCCAGATGCCGGGGGGACCGGCGTGGTTCTTCCCGGGAAGGAAATGATGGTCGGAGTGGCGTGATTCGAACACGCGACCCCCTGATCCCAAATCAGGTGCGCTACCAGGCTGCGCTACACTCCGACGTCCCGCGGCGTATAGGGGGCGGACGCCTGGAAGGCAACACAAAAACGGCGGGCCGGACCCGGATCGATGCCGCAGTGTTGAAGAGCGCCAGCCCTCGGTTTCGACGACGGTGCCCGGATCGCCACGGTGACCCGCAAGGCGTGGCTGCAAGCGGCGCTTGAAGACCTTGCCGCCTCCGCCGATGCCCTCGCGGCCTTCATGCAAAAATGACCGATCAGGTCTGGCGCTTCTGGCCGGCGATTTTCCCGGCGATCGCCATGCCCTGGATTCTTGCATTGGCAAAGCAGCCGCGAATGCTCGGGCGCATGCCGGTGAACCAGAGTCCGGGCAAATTCGGATCGTTCGCGGCGCCATTGAACAGCGGCACGCCCTTGGCGTCGAGCACGCCGAGTCGGCCCAGCATCGTCTCCAGCCCGGTACGGTAGCCGGTGGCGGCAATGACGATGTCGGGCTCGACCGTCTGGCCATCGTCCAGCACGACGCCTTCGCGCCTGAATTCGCGCAGTTGCGGCACCACGATGATGCGCCCGGCCTTGATGGCGTCGACCGCGCCGTCGTCGGCGGCGATCGCCGTATAGTCGGAGCCGAGCCGGCTGGCGCCGCCCGCCGGGGCAGGGGGCAGGCCGTATTTCGTCAGATCGCCGAACACCAGGCGCTGCGTTGCCGCCATCACCGCGTCCGCGAGCCCTGTCGGCAGGCTGGCCATGAGCGGCGATACGCGGTGCACGGCGATCTTGCCGATGCGCTTGGGCAGCAGCGAAGGTCCGTTGCGTGCCGCAAGCCACATCTGGCCCGTGTCGACACGGGAAAGATGGTTGAGCGCGTCGAAGCCGGAATTGCCGGCGCCGACCACCAGCACCTTCTTGCCGGCATAGTCGCTCGCCTTGCCGAACTCGGCCGAGTGGATGACCGACCCCGAAAAATCCTCCATGCCCTTCCAGGCCGGAATGAAGGGTTGCCGGTCGCGTCCGGTGGCGATCACCACATGCCGTGCCGCCTTCAGCCCCGCGCTTGTCCGCAGCAGCCAGTGGGCGCCACGGAATTCGATCTCGTCGACCTTGACGTCGAAGACGATCGGCAGCCGGTGCGTTTCGGCGAAATCGTTGAGATGACGGATGACGGCGCTGCGATGCGGAAAAGCCGGCGTCCCTGCCGGATAGGAAACACCGGGCAATGAGGAGAGGTCGCGATGCGTGTTGAGATGCAGATTGTCGTGGCGGCGATGCCAGGACTCGGCCAGCCGCCGCTCGCGTTCCAGGATCTGCACCGTCACGCCGGCCCTGGCCAGCGCATGCGCGGCGGCAAGCCCTGCGGCGCCCGCGCCGATGACAATCGCTCCGTCCAGTATCGCTGGCTCGCCGACCCCCAACGGCAAGGCTTTCGCTTCCGCGCCCATTCGTGTCTTTATCGCCGTCATCATGCCTTCAAGTGGCATGAACATGTATCTGACATATGCCGCCCACCCACCAAAAGGAATAGGTGGCTGTTGCGAAAACCTCCGGCATTGTGTCGCGGATTGGTACGAGCGCCGGCTAATGAACCGGGTCGGCGTGGCGATGCACCAGCTTGAACCCGCCGTCCTCCAGCCGAAACACTTCGGTAACCCGCAAGGTCATCTCGGTCGCCTCGCCGTTCCTGCCCATGCGCGTCTTGGCATGCTGCAAGCCGGTCCAGAAGGCCAGATCGCCGCTTGCCGAAGCCTGCAGCACCTCGAGGTCGGTGCTGCCGCCCCTGTGGAAGCTCGCCGCGTCGCGTTCGTAGCGGCCCGCAACTGCCTCGGCGCCTTCCAGATGGTCGCCGCGCGGTGAAAAGAACGTCGCCGGCCCGGCATGGGTGACGATCGCCTTCAGCGAGGTGGGATCGCCGTTGACATAGTCCTCGGCGATCTTCTCGCGCTGCTTCATGAAGGCATCGAAGGACGAGCCGCCGGGATGCACCCTCCTGATCCAGCTTTCCAGGCCGGCCATGAAATTCTCGAGGAAGGCGGCGGTATCGGCATTGGTAACGGCGCCCTTATCGTCGAGCAGCTCCGCGACACTGCCGATATAGGCCTCCGGCTGCTGCATCACCGGCATGTCGAGGAAGACGAAGGTCTGCCGAAGCGCCTGGTTGGAGCCGAAGGCGCCGATCTTGCCCGGGCTGACGCTGACGACCCCGGCGGGCAGGCCCTTGAACACGCTCTTCCCCGACGGACGCGAGCCGACATCGAGCGCATTCTTCAGGCAGCCCGGGATCGAGCGGTTGTATTCCGGGGTGACGAACAGCACCGCGTCGCATTCGCGTATCGCCGCGCGGAAGGTCGCCCACGTCGCCGGCGGGCTGTCGCCGTCCAGATCCTCGTTGTAGAGCGGCAACTCGCCGATCTCGACGAAGCGGCAGCGCACCGAATCCGGCGCGCGGGCGGCCAGGGCCTTGGCGATCTTGCGGCTGAAGGACTGGGCGCGCAGGCTGCCGACAAGCACGGCGAGTTGGAGGACGGCGTGTTCGGGTGCATCGGTCATGGCGAAACGTCCGTTTTGGTGGTGGCTCACAGGGAAGGCCGGCAAGGCTCGGCCTGCCCGACGTTTCGATAATGTCGGCAGCGCAGCGAGGTTCCCTGCGCCATGGCGTGCGCCGGGGCCGCGCTTGCGGCCTTGCCGCAGCGGCCATTGCACAGTAATGACGGATTGGCGCAAGGTTTCAGGCTCCCCATGGGATCCTGGAAATAGCGCTGAACAACAGTGCCCGGTCTCCGGGCGGCAACGAGGTGGTCATGTCCGCGCGCATTTTCAGTCCAGCCAAAACCGCGATGCAGTCCGGCAAGGCCAAGACCGGACATTGGGTGCTCGAATTCGAGCCCGCCCAGCGCAAGAAGATCGACCCGCTGATGGGCTACACCTCCTCGGGCGACATGCTGAGCCAGGTGAAGCTCACCTTCGATACGAAGGAAGAGGCGATCGCCTATGCCGAGAAGGAAAAGATCGCCTACCGGGTTGAAGAGCCGAAGGAAGCCAAGCGCCGGCAGATTTCCTATTCGGACAATTTCCGCTATGACCGCAGGACGCCCTGGACGCACTGACTTTCGAGTCTTTCGTCGCGCGGCATGATAGACCAGCCGGCCCGCCCGGCCGACGGTCCCGTAGCTCAGCTGGATAGAGCACCGGCCTTCTAAGCCGATGGTCGCAGGTTCGAATCCTGCCGGGATCGCCAATCTATTCAATGATTTATGAGACTTGGATGACTCTGGATCTAAACCTCCGCCAGCAGCTCCGCCACGAAATCCACGAACACCCGCACCTTTGCGGTGCGGTATTGTCGCGAAGGGTAGATCGCGTGGAGCGGGAAGAGTTCGTCCTGCCAGTCGGGGAAAAGTTGGACCAGCCGTCCATCGCGCACCTGCTCGCGCGTGGCGAATTCCAAGACCTGTGCGATGCCGGCGCCAGCAAGGCAGGCGCTGAGCATGGTCGGCGCGTCTGAGGTCATCAGCCTGGTCTGGACGCTGACCGGCAGCACTTCGTTGCCCCGGCGAAATTCCCACTCATAGGCGCGGCCATGCGCGGCGTCCCAGAAGTCGATGGCATCGTGGCCGGACATGTCCCGAGGATGCTTTGGCCGCCCCCGGCGCTCGATATAGGCGGGGGCCGCAACGGTGAGTATCCGCGTCTCGAATAATTTCCGGGCGGTGAAAGAGCCAGCCGGCGGATCGCCGAAGCGCAAGGCGAGATCGAACCCGTCGGCCACCAGGTCGCCCACCGCGTCGCGCATGATGAGCTCCAGGCGCAAGTCCGGATACAGCGACAGGAACTGGCCCGCATGCTCGGCCAGCACCAGTTGCGAGAAAAACGGGTCGACATTGACGCGCAGCCGGCCGCGAACCACCGATGCTGCGCCGGTGGCCTCGGTCGCCGCCTCCGCGATGCCGTCGAGATGAGGACCGACCTGCTCGTAAAAGCGCCGTCCTTCGTCGGTCAGGTGCATGGTCCGCGTCGTGCGCTCGAGCAGCCGCACCCCGATACGGGCCTCCAGCCGCTGGATGGCGCGGCCGACGCCTGAGGCGGTCATGCCGAGCGTGTCAGCAGCCCGCGCCATCGACCCGGCTTCGACCACCGCCATCAGCACCGTCACGCCGGACAGCAATCTTCCGTCATTAGGCATGCGACATTCCCAACCTTCAGTCCGGATTATGATGACATATCGGCGCTGGGATCAGCAAGCAAAGGGTGGGAGAAGGCCGGCCACCGATCCAATTCAGCCGGCGGCGTATCGAGCCGACCGGTTGCGATCAAACTGCGCAAACCGAAAGGCATGATCATGTTCGCTGTCACAGCAATCACCGGCCGCGTCGGCGGCGCCGTAGCCGAAACGCTGCTCAAATCCGGCCATAAGATTCGCGCGGTTCTGCGTGACCAAGCCAAGGCCGCGCCCTGGTTTGCCAGGGGCTGCGAGATCGCGGTTGCCGATCTCGGCGATGCCGGGCCGCTCGCTGCGGCGCTTTCGGGCCTCGAGGGCGCATTCATTCTGTTGCCGCCGGTCTATGATGCCGAATCCGGATTCCCGGACGTGCTGCCGAAGATCGCCGTCATCCGCGAGGCGCTGCACAGGGCGCTGCCGCCCAAGGTCGTTGTGTTGTCGACGATTGGCGCGGATGCCGCGGAGCCCAACCTGCTCAACGTGTTGCGCCTGTTGGAAGAGGCGCTCGCCGATCTGCCCGTGGCGGTGACGTTCCTGCGCGCCGCCTGGTTCATGGAAAATGCCCAGTGGGACATCGCGTCGGCGCGCGACAACGGCGTAATCGACAGTTACCTGCAGCCGCTCGATCGCAAGATCGCGATGGTCGCGGCCGCCGATGTCGGCAGGACAGCCGCGGAACTTCTGCTGGAGGATTGGAGCGGCCACCGGGTGATCGAACTGGAAGCACAACACAGGGTGTCGCCGAACCAAATCGCCGTCGCCTTCGCCAAGGCCCTCGGTCGCAAGGTCGAGACGCGTATCGTCCCGCGCGAGCGCTGGGAGACGATCTTCCGCGATCAGGGCATGCGACATCCAGAAATGCGCATGCGCATGCTCGACGGCTTCAACGAAGGCTGGATCGATTTCCGCGATCCCAATGCCCTAAGACGCCAAGGAAGGATTGGGATCGACGAGGCGATTGCCAGGCTCGTCGGCGAGGCCGGGCGGTAAGCGGGCTCCGCGGAACTGGCTTTGACGCGGATGGGTAACGCAGCACTTAGAAATCTTGAGCTACCCTGCCGCTCGCGCCGCCAAGATATGTATTCCAGACATAGTCGCGGATCAGTTTTCGATGGTCGGTTGTTCTGCGGTGATAACTGGGACGGTCAGGGTAGGATACCCCGGCAACATGGAAGAATGCTTCCTCGATGATCTCATGGTGTCCGACCGCCCCGGCCATCGTCATCGGGTTTTCCCGAGCGATGGCTACGGCAACGTCACTTGCCCTGTCCAAATGCGAGTAAAGGACGTTCCAGTTTGCGCCGCCAGTATCAAGCCCCAGGTTCAAGCGGGGTTCGAAGTTCAGCTTTCGTCCCGCCGTGGCGGAGAAGCGATAGAAGCAGAAGCCTGCCCATAAATTCCAGTGTCGATCGGTCGGCTTCGGCTCGTGGATATGATTTCGACCTGGAAGGAACAGCTTGCCGTAGACGGCCTTGCCTTCCATCTTGGCCGGGATGTCAAACGGCACTACCGGGAAACAGTCATGATCGATGAAGCCGAATAATTCAGGCTCCAGGTACCGTATGATATTATGATAGGTCCAGCTTATCGCGGTTCCGTGCGACCTGGACAGATGGTTTTCCACCCGCATCGGAAGCGCCAAATAAGGCACGCCTCTTACCTTGCAGATGCTTTCTATTGCTTCTCTCGATGCTTGACCGGTCGAATTGTCGACAACTGCCAGGGTCATTCCCGGCGGGTGCATTTGCCATGCCTTGGTCAGCGCATCTATGACCCAAGGCGTGTTGAACGCCACTGTAAAACAGACACGCGATGCACCAGTGGCTTTCAGGCGGTCTGCAAAAGCGCGCCCAGCAGTTCGGCCCCTGTGCTCGAAGGCCTTGTATACCAAGCCATTTCTGGCTTCCTTCGCCGCGATGATTGCCGGCGCTCTCGTTATGATATCGACAATCTTCAGACCCATTTCGCCTGCATAACGTGACGCTAGGAGAAACGGAAGTCCGCCTTTCAATCCCTCGGTTCTGGTATGGAATAGACATCGAAGGCGTCTCCAGCGGCAAAACCGAAAAGGAAATGGATATCGGCGACGTGCTCGGTCAGCGAGACATTCTTCTTCTGTCGTGAGTTCTCACGGCCAACTTAAAGCGACCACCTATCCCGCTGCCGCAATAGGTCCATGGGAGCTCGCCACAAGCGATACCACCCGGCTCTCCTTACCTGCTCGGCTATCGGAGCGTCGCCGTACATCTTGAAGAACTGCAGCACGCGCGGGCTGGCGAAAGCCTTTTTGCCACGTGTGTTGTAGTCGCTGACCGGAAGGTGGTGTCGGCTGAGAGTCAGGCCATTTCGAGAGAGCGCGACCCCGATGCAAAACTGCTCCGGCGCATCTGTATTGGTCAATTCGCGTACAGCCAACATCGCGGAATAGGCTTCGTTTAATGCACGAACATTGGCTCGATGAATGCCAAGGATTCCGCTTTGCCACATCGGTTCGTGCCCAGTCAGGGTGTAGTCTCCGATTTTGACGCCTTTGCCTGTAAGAACCGGGTAAAGCCGATGCTCACCCTCACACTTACGCATGAAGGAACGCGTCGGCGAAATCTGGCGAAACCCTCTGGATGGATCGACATAAGGATAGTGGTCCGAGTCCATGAAGATCAGGCGGTCCGCTCGCTTCAGGATCTCGATCAGGAACGCAGCCTTGATGCCGAAATGATAGCGCCAGCCGAAAGACATCAACTCTTTCTGGTCGGCGGTTATAGCGATCGTCTCTACGGGGTATGGGCGAAAAAGCTCAGGCCGGTCGGTTGCAACGATTATTTTGGCGCCTGGGCAATTGTGCAAAAGCTTAAGCGCGCTGAGCAGCGCGCCAAAGTGATAAACCTCGTTATCGCCATAGGCGATATAGCCAAAAAAGTCGTTCATTCGATCTATGGGAGATGTGTCTGAGACGCTCCCACTACCAACACAGGCAACCGCAATCCACTCGAATTTTACCCAATGTCGGTGTGCGGATATCAGGTTTTCGGTGGATCGCTCCCTTGCGCCGGCCAAGTTTCCCGGTTGATGGTTCGGCCGGTCCGAGGCTATGTCGCAGAAGTATTGGGGAGGTATCTGGATGTCGGCGCTTTCCAAATGGCTGAGGGACATGCGCTCCGGATCGCCGGAACATGTGACCGTTGGCCGCCACACCTATGGCGTGACATGGCGAAAAGTCTTGGCCCCCTTGAAGGATGCTCCATTGCAAGTCGGCGCCTTCTGCTCGGTTGCCGGTCGGGTGGTTTTCATCTGCTCTGGCCAGCATCCAACCGAGAGCGCAACCTCGTTTCCAATCTACAGCCGGTTGCTGAATCAGCCGGAGCCAACCGCAAAAGGCGGCAAGCCAGCCGGCATCACTGTTGGCAATGACGTCTGGATCGGCAATGGCGCAATGATCCTGCCGGGCGTGGAGATCGGCGACGGCGCGGTCGTCGGCGCCGGTGCCGTGGTCACCAAACACGTGCCCCCCTATGCGATCGTCGGCGGCTCTCCAGCCCGGCTGATCAGATATCGATTCCCCGAGGAGATCATAGCGAAGCTGCTGGCGATCCAGTGGTGGCGCTGGGACGACGATAAGGTCAAGCGCGAGGCGGCCTCGCTCACCGGCCCGATCGAGGCTTTCGTCGAGAAGCATTTTGTGGCAGGCACCGCAGCAAGATAAGGGTCGCGGTGCGAATGACGAAGTGTTTCTTTCTGGCGGCGGATGCTGAATATTTTCCGTATGCCAGCCTGGCGGCGCGTCGGATCGTTGACGTCTCCGCGCCGATCGACGGCTACCTGCTCTATACCGGCGCCAGCGAACCAGATCTCGAAGCCGGTCGCTATCTGCTGAAAGGCAAGGTCGAGCTGGTCGACGTCGCGGATTTCATGACCAGCTGCGGCTTCCGCTTCGGAACATACAGCATCGCCGCCTACACTCGTCTTTTCGCCGACCAGCTTCCGGTTTTTGGACCGTATGATCGCGTCGCCTACACGGACTGCGATGTTCTCTTCAACAGGGATATCAACGACCTTGCCGGGCAGCAGCTGCATGCGCCCATGCTCGCGGCGCATGACGACTACATGTATTTTCGGCCGTCCTACAGACAAAAGCTCGGGCTGAAGCCGGGCGCGCCCTACTTCAACTCCGGTGTCGTGGTTTTCGACATGGGCGCTGTCCGGACGGACGGACTGCTGGAGCGCACCCGCAAGACCGCCATTCAAGGCAAGATGAACGACCAGAATGCCCTCAACGTCACCTTCGAGGGCAAATGGCAGACGATGCATCCAAACTGGAACCTGCAATCGCTGGGGACAAGGCGGTTCCGCTTCTGCCAGGCTTGGGCCAGGCATTTCGCCGGCGGCAAGCCGTGGGGCAATCAGGTCGGGGTCGAGCTGGAAGCGCTGAGCATCTGGCGTGACCTGGCGAAGGACACGCCCTGGCGCAAGCCGTTCGAGCAGCGCATACCCTTCGAGCGCGGCGTGATGAAGCGCTTCTTGCGCCGTTTCGACGCTGTTGCCGGTCTTTTCGGAAACGATGTCCAGCGCCGCCGCGCCAGATATGACGGCGCGAAGATGCACCAAATCTACGCCCGGCAGGCGGAAGAAGGCGCACTGGCCGTCCAGTTCCCGGAAGTGCTTGGCGGCTTTGGCTGAACCATCCGCCGCCACGGCCTGTGGATAGTAACCGCCCGTTTACCACGTCCCGGTGCTCGCGTTGCGGCCTGCCGGCCGACTCGCCGAAATGGAGCGGCCTGAACCCGTCAGGCAACCCCGAAGCCGAGCGGCCGGCGTTTTCATGTATCCAGCGGGACGCGTGCTTGAACGCGTTCCAAGTATGCGTCGGCCGCCACTTCGCTGCATGAAAACACAAGCCCGCCGCGGCAATGGGAAGCCGCGACGGGCTTGGTGACGCCCCTCACAGGGCGCCGTGGGAAAATCGAGGCTACGCCAGCAGGCCGGCGACCTTGGCAGCCTTGCGCAGCGTCTTGCGGGCTTCCACCGGGCTGCGCAGACCGTCGAGCGCGTCGCGGCAGACGCGGCTCGCCGAGCGCCAGGCGCCGCCGCGCGCCTGTCTGGGCCAGCGCTGGTCCAGGCATTCCATCGCCTCGAAGCAACTCGAAACCTTGCGCTGGCCGTTTGGCTGGAAATCGATCACGACCGGCTCGGAAAACCAGACATCGTTCATCACTTCCTCCGTTTTTATGATCGTCTTTTGAGCAAGCAATCGGCGCCGGACGACGCCCGATGGTTCCGCGATTGCGGACCCGCGCGTTAACCAATCACCGCGCGTTAGGTTCCGAAGAATTTTAAGGCTAAGGCAATTCTAGAAAAGGCGTGAGCGGTTGCGTCCAAACGGACCCAAAGGCGGCCATCCGGCGATTGCGGATAGCGAAAAATCGCGTGACCAAAGTCACTGCCGCACTCGCGGGCGCGCTAGAGCATGATCCCGAACCGAAGGTTCAGCGAATGCAAAAAATGCCCTTACTAACGATAGGCAGGCCTGTGGAGCGCCAGGCCCCGCCATGCTCTATTCCACCAGCACATGCGCCTCGCGCGCGGCCATGATGAAGGCCTCCCTGGCGTTGTCCGCCGAAACGTCGCCACGAATCGCCCGGCGGCAAGCGCGCAGCGCCGCGCCATGCAGCACGCTGCCGGCATCGCGCCATTGGCCGGTCAGCAGTTCGACGGCCTGCTCGGCGTTGGATATGTGGCGGATCGAGCCGGACAGCCCGACGGCGACTTCGACCGGCCTGGAAAACCATCCCTGCATCATCGCTAAAACCTCCCGAAGTATATCGGAATACGATATATTATCGTAGAGTTGCTTCGCGAAACGTCAACTTACGTGACGGCGTTTCACGAAGGCGGCGTAGGTTGCTCATCTTCCAAGCGGCCTCCGTGAAAGCTCGATCAGTTCCGCCTCGTCGGTGATACCCGCCATGTAATTGGCGATGATGCGCGAGGCGCGCGCTTCCTTCTGCTCGGCAGTCTCGCCTTCGAAATTGCCGTTTTGGTAGACACGGCCAAGCATGGCCGTCTCGTCGGGGTTGAATGTGTTGCGTACAACGGACATGGCTTCCTCCTCCAGCCCGGCCCCTCTTGCCCGGCTAATAATAGCACGCTTCGAGATTGGGAGTGAGTCGCGGCAACATCGTGGCCGAGGTCTCTTGGCCGGGCACGCCGGTTGCTGTGCTTCCTTGCTTGCGGCTGGCCGCTGTTTTGCCGGCCTCGTTATATTCTTGCCGAACGAGCGCTGCGCTGATACGCATTAGCAGCGCGGAATTTTTCTGAGTCTGCATTGACTTGAGCCCAGAAAAGCGCCGCGCGTTCTGTCCGAGACCAGCAACCCCGACGTGGTGGCAACCGGGTTACGAAAGGGTTCTGGTCGAAAAAGAAGCAGGGCAGGCCCCGCATCCAAACCGGGGCAGGCTCATCAACGCTCTGGAACTCTGAAGCCATTGCCCCCATGGCCTTCGGAAGAGCATGAACCACGGGGAAATCGATGGTGACCAAGAAACTTACCGCCAACGCAGAAAGCGCGGCAGCCTTTCTTGCGGTGATGGGCAACGAGAAGCGTTTGCTCATCATGAACTACCTCGCCGAGGGCGAACTCTCTGTCGGCGTGCTCGCCGACAAGGTCGAACTCAGCCAGTCAGCGCTGTCGCAACACCTGGCCAAACTGCGCAGGTTTGGCCTGGTCGAAACCCGCCGCGATCGTCAGATGGTTTATTATTCCTGCAAGTCTTCGGCAGCGCGCGAGCTTCTGACACTGCTCGATGGCCTGCTGACGATGGACAAGCCGCTTGCCGGACCGGCAAGGCAGGCCTTGGTCGAGAGGATGCGGCGGCCGCAGGCTGCCTGAACTGCTTGCCACGCACGGACGAGGCCGGGGGGCCTTCGTCCGGCGCGGCGCCTCGACGGCGCAGACTGAGTATAAGCGGGCCGCATCGCGACGCCGCCCCAGGTTCCTTGAACCGCCGCTCTTGCCATGCCGCTCGCCGGGCGGTTCATCACGTTTGTTTGAGAGGCGATGCTTCGAAGCCAGATATTCGCTGCAAGTCGCTGATAGCAAGTGGCTTCTCGTGTGACTGGGTGCGCGGCTCAGCCGAAGATTACAGATTTGTAAGTCGCCTGGCCGGGCGCTGTTGGCTAAATTCCGAGTCGATCCACACCCCCGGATCATGACGGCGCCGAGCTTCCACTTCGGCTCCGTAAGAGGCTCGCCGCTCCCGGCGGGCCTCTTTCGTTTTGGATTGCATGCCTTGCCACGTTCACCGCGGGCGTCACCGGCTTGGTGTCGTCGGGAAGCTCCTGTCCGGCGGGGTAGGTGGTGACAACCGGCACCTGCGTTAGCCGGTAGAAGTCGAGCCCGGCGATGAAGTCATCGGTGGTCCGGGCAGGTTCGGCCCCGTCTCGGTCAGGTTTGTCTGATCAGGGCTTCGCGGGGCGCTGCCTTGTGATGACGCTGCGCACCGCAAGCACCAGTACGGTGATGATGATCAGGATCACCGAGAGGGCCGCGATCGCCGGGTCGATGTTGTCGCGCAGGCCCATCCACATCAGCCGGGGCAGGGTGATGGCGTTGACCGAAGTGATGAACAGCGTCACGCCGATCTCCTCCCAGGAGAGCACGAAGGACAGCAGCGCCGCGGTGACGATGCCGAACTTGATGTTGGGGATGATGACGCGCGTCGCGCGCTCCCACACGCTGGCGCCGAGCCCGCGCGCGGCAAGGTCGATGCGCCGGTCGAGCTGGCTGAGCGACACCAGGATCAGCACCGTGGCGAAAGGCACAGTCATCACCGAATGCGCCATGGCCACACCCAGCCAGGTGTCGTAGCCGAAGAAGGAGGTGAGGCCGGAGACCGAGGTGAGCAGGAAATAGAGCGTCACCGCCGAGACCACCGGAGGCACCACCATCGGCAACAGCACGAAGCCGACGAGCGCAGCGGTGAAGCGCGGCTGGAACATCCACACGCCGAGGCTGAAGGTCAGCGCCAGTGCCGTCGAGAGAATGCTGCTGACAATGCCGATCCTGAGCGACAGCAGGATGGACTCCAGCCAGCGCGGATCCTCGATCAGCGAGCGGTAGTGGCGCAGCGACAGTTCTCCCGTCGGCATCGTCAGCATGCGGCTCGGTGTCAGCGACACCGGGATGACGGCAAGCAGCGGCATCAGCAGGAACAGCGCCACCAGCACGGCGAGGATGAGCGAGACGGGGCCGGGACGATAGGTCGGCATAGCGCTACACCAATTGCTTGGGTTTGACGTGGCGGAACACAAGCGCCATCAGCGCGCCGACGAACACCACCAGCACGACGCTGATCGCTGCGCCGAGCCCCCAGTCGGGGCTCTGGAAGATGCGCAGGTAGATGAGCTCCGCGATCATCACGCTGCGGCCGCCGCCGAGGATTGCCGGCGTGACGAAGAAGCCGAGCGAGAAGACGAAGGTGATCAGCGCCGAGCCGATGATGCCGGAGCGCGTCATCGGCACGAACACCGTCCAGAAGGTGCGCATGCGGCTGGAGCCAAGCCCGCGCGCCGCGAGCAGCACGCGCTCGTCGAGGCTGCGCATGGCGGAAGCCAGCGGGAACACCGCGAAGGGGATCAAAAAATGCGACATGCCGACGATGACGCCGAACTCGTTGCGCACCAAAGTCAGCGGCTCTGAAATGAAGCCGATCGATTGCAGCCAGGTGTTGATCAGGCCGCGATTGGAGAGCAGCGCCACCCAGCCGAAGGCGCGCGTCAGCACCGAGATCCAGAATGGCACCAGGATGCAGAATTCGGCAAGCACACGCTGCACCGGGCTGCCGCGCACCCACACCACGGTGATGGCATAGGCTGCGGTGACCGAGACCACGGTGACGATCGCCGCGATGCGCAGTGTACGGATGAACACCGACTGCACCAGGTCGTCGGTTAGCAAGGCGTGGTACTGGCCGAGCCCGGGGGTGGGGAGCGTAAAACTCCACTTCACCACGCCGAGGAAGGGCCAAGCATAGGCAAGCACGAGGAACAGGAGCAGCGGCGCCATCAACAGCGCCGCGCCCGTCCTGTCGGAGAGGGTGCCTCTCATCGCCAAGTAGCGCTCGGCCCGATCAGGCCGAGATGATCTTGGTGTATTCGTCGAGTGCTGCGCCGTAATTCTTGGCGTACCACTCCATGTCGAGCGGGATCTGCTTCGCCATGTTCGCCGGGTCGACCGGGTTGATGCGCTTTTTGTCGGCCGGGATCAGCGCGTCGGCCGCCGGGTTTGCCGGGCCCTGGCCGAGCTTCTCGAACATCACCAACTCCTTCTGCGGATCCTGGGTGCTGGCGATGAACTTCATCGCCGCGTCCTTGCCGCCGGGGTTGTTCTTCAGCACGGCGAGCGCGCCGGGCGAGATCAGGCCCTGGTCCCAGATGAACTTGATCTGACCGCCGGAGTCCTTCTCGATCAGCGAGGCGCGGGTCGACCACACGATCGCCATCGAGGCCTCGCCGTTGAGCAGCACGCTCTGGCTCTCGGCGCCGCCGCCCCAATAAGAGACGACGTTTTCCTTGAAGGCGGCGATCTTGTCATGCGCGCGCTTCAGGTCGAGCGGGTAGAGCGAGGCGGGCGCGACGCCGTCGGCCAGAAGCGCCGCTTCCCAACTCGACACGCCCCATTTGTAGAGCGAGCGCTTGCCGGGGAACTTCTTCACGTCGAAGAAGTCGGCCATGCCGGTCGGCGCGTTGGAGCCGAATTTCTGCGAGTCGTAGGCGATCACATAGGAGAAGAAATAGGTGGACGCCGCATATTCCCAGCCGAAGCCTTCGCGCATCTTCTTCTTGTCGACGATCTTGTAGTCGATCGGCTCGAGCATGCCTTGGCCGCCGAGCGTGATGGCCGAGAACGGATCGACGTCGACCAGATCCCAGGTCGGCGCGCCGCTCTTGAATTGCGCGGCGATCGCGCCTTCGGTCGGGCCCGAGCCGTCCATCTTGACCGGGATGCCTGTTTCCTTGGTGAAGGCCTGGCCGTAAGCGGCGTCGTAAGCCGTGATGGCGTCGCCCCCCCAGTTCACCAGCACCAGCCCCTTGGTCTCGGCGAAAGCGCCGGTCGAGCGCAAAAGCATCGGCGTGCCGGCGAGCACAAGGCCCGCGAGTTGCGCGAACTGCCGGCGCGAGATCTCGCCGCGCTTGGTCCGCTCGGCGAGGGATTCGATCGTCTGTTTCTTGGTATCGTTCATGTCACTTCCCCTTGTTGTCGTTGATTTGAACCGGAAGCCGGCGCGGCGATTTCGGGCCGCGGCGGCGCGTGCTTATTGTCCTCCGTCCGGAAGGAGGAAACCCTTCTCCGCCGGCCAGGTCAGCCAGACGGAATTGCCTTTGCTCAGTGCCGCGGCGGCGACCTCGTTCGGCACCGAGACGGTGACCTTGGCGCCTTGGCGGGTGGTGAGGTCGAGCTTGGTCGCCGCACCGAGATAGGTCGAGGCGACAGCGGTCGCGGCGATGCCGTTCTCGTTGACCGACGCTTCCGGCGCGATCGACATGTCCTCGGGGCGGATGGCGAGGATCGCGTCGCCTTTGATCGCCTCGGCCTTGCAGCGCATGTTGACCGCGCGGTCCTCGCAAAGGCCGGTCGCGCCATTGTCGGCGGGGCGCACGCCCTTCACCGGCAGCATGTTGATCTCGCCGAGGAATTCGGCGACGAAGCGGTTGGCGGGCCGGTCATAGACCTCGTCGGGCCTGCCGACCTGCAGGAGCTTGCCGTGATTGAAGATGGCGACGCGCGACGACAGCGCCAGCGCCTCGCTCTGGTCGTGGGTGACGAAGACGAAGGTGGTGCCGGTCTCCTGATGCAGCCGCTTCATCTCGGCCTGCATCTGGCCGCGCAGGCTCTTGTCCAGTGCCGAGAACGGCTCGTCGAGCAAGAGCACCCCGGGTTCGAACACCAGCGCGCGGGCCAGCGCCACGCGTTGCTGCTGGCCGCCGGAAAGCTGCGCCGGCAGCTTCTTCTCGTGGCCCTTCAGCCCGACACGTTCGATCATCTCGCCGACACGGCTTTTGATCTCTGCGGCGGATTTCTTGCGCACCTTGAGCGGGAAGGCGATGTTCTGTTCCACGCTCATATGCGGGAACAAAGCATAACCCTGGAACACCATGCCGGCGGCGCGCTGCTCGGCCGGCCGGTTGGTGATGTCGACGCCGTCGCTGAAAAGCTTGCCTTCGCTCGGCTGCACGAAGCCGGCCAGGATCATCAGGAAGGTGGTCTTGCCGGAGCCGGATGGTCCGAGCAGCGTGAGGAATTCGCCGCGGCCGATATCGAGCGTGAGATTATCGAGCGCCCGGAACGAGCCGAAGCTCTTGCCGATCCCGTTCGCCCTGATCTCTGCGGCCCGGCCGGGTTGCTGCATCCTGCCTCTATCCTCACGGTCAAGCCAAATCGTAGGCACGGCTGCGGCTCACCGCAACCGAATAGTTTTCGTCTGATCGGCAAATTTGATTCACGTGTGGCGAGGTTGGGGAAGGCGGAGCGCTAATCTCCCCCCTTGTTGAGGGGGAGATGGCCGCGAAGCGGTCAGAGGGGGTCGTCTCACGTAGATCGCCTGCGCCGTACTTCTTTGCGCAAGGCGGTGGCGTTCTGTGCGGGGCGACGCCTTCTGTCGCCTACGGCGACATCTCCCCCTCAAGTGGGGAGATTAGCCTCGCATCAATACTTCGCAAGACTGCTCTCCGACAGCTTCGCCCTCAGCCAGTCGCTGAAGGCATTGAGCACCGGGTGTCCGGCCTTGGCGTGCTCGAAGACCAGGAAATACGATCGCGGCGAGGGCACCGACGCCTCGAACGGCTTGACCAGCCGGCCTTCGCTCAGCGCCTGGCGGCCGGTCAGCTCGTCGCCGAGCGCAATTCCCTGGCCGGCGATTGCCGCCGAGAAGACGAGATTCATATCGGAAAAGAAGATGCCGCCTTCGGTATCGGGATTTTCCACCTTGGACAGCGCCAGCCAGCGTGCCCAGTCCTCGGTGTCGGAAAGATGCAGGAGGTTGGCGCGCAGCACGTCGGCGGGTTTGGAAAAACCGCCGACCTTGTTGAGCAGTCTCGGGCTGCAGAGCGGCGTGAAGGAGACTTCGCACAGCAGTTCCACGGCCCGGTTCGGCCAGTTGCCGACGCCGAAGGCGATGAAGGCGTCGGCATCCGGATTGCTGACATCGTCGAGCCGCCGCGGCGTGAGCACCGAGAGCGTCACGTCCGGATACATCTGCTGGAACTCGCCGATATGCGTGCACAAAAACATCGAGGCGAAGCCCGGCGGGCAGGAGATGGCGAAGGAGCCGCCGACGCCGGCGCCGCTGTTCTGGGTCCTCGCATCGCCGAGCACTGTCAGCGCCTTCCTGACATCGGCCGCGTAGCGCTGGCCGCGCGGCGTCAGCGCCACGCCCTTGCCGATGCGCTGCAGGAGATCGAAGCCGAGGTCGCGTTCGAGCAGCCTCAGCTGATGCGAAACCGCGCTGCGGGTGAGGTGGAGTTCGTCGGCGGCGCGCCAGACGCTGCCGTGACGGGCGAAGCTGTCGAGGGCGCGCAGCGCCTGCGTGGACGGTATTCGCAAGAGGCCTCAGGTGAACCGAATTTGCACGAGCCGGAAAAACATATCACTTTTTGATGAGCCGCTTCACTGCTTTCTTTGAGGCATGGACAAACCGGTGACGACCTCGGCGCAAGAAACTGCTTTAGCCTGCATCGACAGCATCCAGCCGCTGCTCTCGGCCTGGACGCGCACCATCTTCGACTTTGGCGAAACCGCCTGGCGCGAGTACCAGTCGGCGGCGTGGTATGTGGATCGGCTGAAGCGCGAAGGCTTTTCGGTCGAGGAAGGTTCCGGCGGCATGCCGACGGCCTTCTGCGCCCATTGGACGAATGGGGACGGACCCACGATCGGCATGTATGGCGAGTACGACGCCGTGCCCGGTAACTGCCAGGATGCCGCGACAATGAAGCGGGCGCGGCCGGGTCTCGGTGTTGAGGCGGGCGGCCACACCGATCCGCATTCGGGCCTTGGCATCGGCAGCCTCGGCGGGCTTCTGGCCACCAAGGCGGCGATGCTGGAGCACGGCATCAAGGGCACGCTGCGCTTCACCGGCGAGCCGGCGGAGAAGGTGAGGGGGTCGAAGCCGATCCATGCGGCCAAGGGCTATTATGACGGCCTCGCCGGCATGATCTCCTTCCATCCCTTCTACATGCTGCCGCTCTGCAACACCGCGCGCTGGGACACGCATTGCGGCGCGGCGTACGCGATGATCTACCGCTTCATCTGCGGCGAGCCCGAAAATTGGGGGCGCGCGGCAAGCGACGCAGCACCCATCCCGCAAGCGCATTCGGCGGTCCGGGCGCCCGGCGCCAACGACGCGCTGGTGATGATGTACATGGCCTCCAAGGCGCTGCGCGATTCCATGCTGACGCATCAGGGCGGCTGGTCGATCAGCGAGGCGATCCTGACGGCGGGGCAGGCGACCGCAGACAACCTGCCGGCGGGATTAGCCGAGATCCAGTACATGATCCGCGTGCCGACCATTGCCATGGCCGAGCAGGTGACGGCCGTGCTCGACCGCAACGCGGAGGCGGCTGCCAAGATGAGCGGCTGCCGCTACGAGCGCCACTGGGTGTCGAAGTCGCGCCCGGGGCTGGCCAATCACGCCATGGCCGACATCACCTATCAGGCGCTTTCGACCGTCGGCGCGCCGCGCTGGAATGAAGAGGCGAGGGCGATCGCGCGCGAGGTCCAGGTCAATGCCGGCGGCGAGGCGACGGATAACCCGTTCATCGACGAACTGGAGCGGCTGATTTCGCCGCAAGAGGCCGAGGCGATCCTGCGCCGCGACCTGCCGCCCTCGCAGGTGAACTCCACCTCCGACGATTACACCGACATGAGCTGGCATGCGCCGACATCGCGCTTCTATGTCGCCCGTCCGGCGCTGCGCGCGGCCAAGGGTCATGCTTATCCGGCCTGGGTGATGAACGCGCTGGGCGGCATTCCGGCGACCATCGACCCGATGGTCACCTGCGCCGCGAAAACGGTTGCGCTCACCGCCCTGCGCTTGCTCGAGGACAAGACCGCGCGCGACGCCGCGATGGACGAATTCGTCAAGCGAACCGGCGGCGGCGTCGGCGGCTCGAACTGGATCGCGCCGCTCTGCGACTACGAACCGCCGATCAACTTCCGCTGGCCTGAATATGTCACCACGCCGCGCGGGCGCGACTGGTGGATCCCGGCCGCCTTCACCGCATGACCGACCAACGACAATCTTAAGCTCGAGGAGAACACCATGACCGTCCATGACCGCATCGTCGCCGAGCCGTTCTCGCTGCAGCGCCGCAATCCCAATGGCGGCACCAAGCCGCTGACCACCTGGGGCTTCGCCAACGAGACCGACGTGCTGACCGACGTGCTGCTCGGCTCGCCGAACTTCCTGCGTCACCTGTCGACCAGCTCGCTGTCTCGCAAGCACCTGCGCGAAGCGCCCTGCAACATCCAGATCGCGCAGGCGCAGCACAAGGACCTTGTCGCGGCCTACGAGCATTTCGGCGTCAACATCCACAGGCACGAGCCGACACCGGAACTGCCGATGCAGGTCTATTCGCGCGATTCCAGCGTGATGACTCCCTACGGCGCCTTCATCACCGCCATGGCCAACTGGTGGCGGCGCGGCGAGAATTATGCCGCCATCCGAACCTATGAGAAGCTCGGCATCCCGATCTACGACATGGTTACCGCCGGCACTTTCGAGGGCGGCGACTTCAACGTCATCGAGGAGGGCGTGGTGCTGATCGGCTGCGGCGGCGCCCGCACGCAGGAGGAGGGCGCGCGCCAGGTGCAGGCCTGGTTCGACAAGGAAGGCTGGGAGACGCGGCTCGCCTTCATCGACGAATATTACGTCCATATCGACCTGATGGTGGTGCCGATCGCCGAAAAGCTCACCGCCGTCTGCCTCGCCTGCACCGAGCCAGGCATCGTCGACTGGCTGAAGGGCAAGGGCCACGAGATCATCGACGTGCCCTTCCAGGACACGATGGCGCTCGGTTGCAACTTCATGTCGCTCGGCAAGGACAGGGTCATCGCGCCGACGTCGAGCAAAACGCTGATCGGCCAGCTGAAGGCGCGCGGCTTTGAGGTCGCCGCTGTCGACATGAGCGAAATCTCCAAGACCGGCGGCGGCATCCACTGCATGGCCCAGGCCTTGAAGCGCGTGCCTGCATAACGGATTTCGAAGCTCGGCAATTGCCGGCGATGAAAGCTTATCCCCCTGGCCGTCGGGTCAGGGGTATTTCTCTTTGTAGGCGCGGCCTGTCAGGAGACTTCGCCATACCCGTTCCGATCATTCTGGCCCTGCGCTAGGCTCCGGCCAGCCGAAACAGGATTGCCGCAACGATGATCGTCCAGGCCTGCATCAACGGCGCCCGACCCGCTGACTTCCACTCCGCATCGCCGCTCGATCCCGAGGCAATGGCGCGCGACGCCGCGGCCTCGATCGCGGCGGGCGCGGCCGAGCTGCATGTCCATGCGCGCGGCGCCGACGGCCGGGAGACCCTGGCGCCGGAGGCGATGGACAGGACGGTCGCAGCAATCCGCCGCGCCTGTCCGGGCACGCTGATCGGCGTCTCCACCGGCGCCTGGATCGAGAAGGACGATTTGCGCACGCTGGTCGCCATCTCCGGCTGGCGCGAACTGCCCGACTATGCCTCGGTCAATCTCAGTGAAACGGCGGCGCCCGTCGTCATGGAAAGCCTGCGCCAGCGCGGCATCGGCATCGAGGCGGGGTTGGCCTCTACTGCCGACGCCGAGCGCCTGGTCGGCCTCGACCATGGCGGGCGGGTGCTGCGCGTGCTGATCGAGGTTTCCGAGCAGGCGATTGATCAGGCATTTGCCGTGGCGGACGGCATCGAGACGGTGCTGGAGCGCGCCGACATCCGCCGCTCAATTCTGCTGCATGGCGAGAACGCGACGGTATGGCCGTTCGTGGAAAGGGCGGCTGCGCGGAAGCTTTCGACGCGGGTCGGGCTGGAGGACGGCAAGGAATTGCCAGACGCAAACGTGGCGGGCGGCAACGCCGCGCTGGTGGCTGCGGCGGTGGCGATTTATCGCGCTCGGTGATCTTGTTCCTCGCCTCCACGAAGTGGGGGAGAGGTGGCTCGGCGAAGCCGAGACGGAGAGGGGGAGCGCCCTACGAAGACCCCCTCTCCGTCCGCTTCGCGGACACCTCTCCCCCGCCTTTGGCGGGGGGAGGAAAGCGCTACTGCGTATCCGAGTGCGCCCTCAACTCCGCCCGCTTCTCGTCCGACACCACGGCAAGGTCCAGCACCTTCTGCAGGCCCGCCGCGTGGCGGAAACTCGGCTCGGTCTGCGCGCCGCTCCGCACCGCCTCCACGAAGCGCTGGTAGTTGGTCGGCACGGTGCCGGCGTCGAGCTCTTCCCACTTGGCGTTCTCGACATTTTCGCCAACGCAGGCCTTCAACATCGAGCCTTCGAGATTGTGCACCACCTCGATGCCGCCCTTCTCGCCATAGATGCGCAGCCGAAGCTCGTTGAGATGGCCCGTGGCCCAGCGGCTGGCATGCACTACGCCGAAGGCGCCGTTGGAAAAATCGAGCGTCATGGCGAAGCTGTCATTGGCATCGAGCTGGTAGTCGCCGACGCGGTCGCCCGGCGCCTTGTCAAAGGCACGCAGCCGGCAGAAGACATGGTCGATTTCGAGCGCCGCGCCATAGCTGGCGAAATCGAGGATGTGGATGCCGACATCGCCGAGCACGCCGTTGGAGCCGTGGCCGCGCGACAGCCGCCACAGCCATTTCGGATCGGTGCGCCAGTCGCCCCAGAATTTCGACACCAGCCAGCTCTGCAGGTAGGAAGCCTCGACATGGCGCACAGTGCCGATCTCGCCGGCCTGCACCATCCGGCGCGCCTTCTGCAGCGCGGCGACATTGCGATAGGTGAGGTTGACCATGTTGACGATGCCGGCGGCTTCCGCGGCATCGGCCATTTCGTTGGCTTTGCCGAAATTTTCCGCCAGCGGCTTCTCGCACAGAACCGACTTGCCGGCGGCGACCAGCGCCATGGTGGTCGGATGATGGATGCGGTCCGGCGTGACATTGGCGACCGCGTCGAAATCGCCCCAGTCGAGCGCCGCCTCCAGCGAGGTGAAACGCTTCGGGATCTTGTAGGCATCGGCATATTCGCCGACGCGGGCCGGATCGACATCGACCGCGCCGACGATGTCGACGCCCTCGATGGCGCCAAAGCGGCGGGCATGTTCCTGCGCCATCCAGCCGGTCCCCAGTATCAAAAGCCGCATTTCTGCTCCTCCGAGCGATTTGGTTCGATTCAATAATGTGAGCGAATGTGACCCAGGCGCTGTTTCCGCGCAATCCCAAGCGAAGCGGAGAGACGCTTTTTAGCGGAAGCCGGCCTCGCCATGCTGATGCAGCTTGGGCCCGCGCTCCTCGATCGGCTCCAGCGCCTTCTCGACCGGCACGTTTGGCGCATCGAGGATTGCGGACTTCGACCCTTGCGGGTTGTGCGCCCATCTCACCGCGTTGCGCAGCACCTTCTGCACGGTAGCGTCGTGATAGGTCGGATAGGTTTCGTGTCCGGGGCGGAAGTAGAAGACATTGCCGGCGCCGCGCCGGTAGGTCAGGCCCGAGCGGAACACCTCGCCGCCCTGGAACCAGGATATGAAGACGGTCTCGATCGGCTCGGGCACGGCGAACTGCTCGCCATACATCTCCTCGTTCTCCAGCTCGAAATATTCGCCGACGCCTTCGGCGATCGGGTGGCTGGGGCTCGTCACCCAGAGTCGCTCGCGCTCGCCGGCCTCGCGCCATTTCAGCGTGCAGGGCGTGCCCATCAGCCGCTTGAAGATTTTCGAGAAATGGCCGGAATGAAGGATGATCAGGCCCATGCCTTGGAAGACGCGCTTCGCAACGCGTTCGACCACTTCGTCGGCCACCGCGCCATGGTCCTTGTGGCCCCACCAGACCAGCACGTCGGTTTCCGCGAGGCGGGATTCCGGCAGGCCGTGCTCCGGTTGCTCCAGCGTTGCGGTCGAGGCGGAGATTGCCTTGTCGGCGGAGAGCGCCTTGGCAATGGTCGCGTGCATGCCTTCCGGATAGATGGAGGCCACCACCTCGTTGGTCCGCTCATGGATGTTCTCGCCCCAGACGACAGCGCGAATTGTCATGGATTGCCTCGTAAGTGATTGGGAGCCCGCCCCGCGCCATAGATAGCGCCTTCGCCCGGTATTGAAAGCGGTTTTAGAGAGCTTGGTTTCTTTAGTGCGGCGTGAAGAAAGGGCTGAAGAGAGCGGCACAACACCATACCCGCCCAACTCTCAGTTCTCTTCACCTCATCTTCTCCACCAGCCATCTCGCTGCTGCGTCCGCCCCATCGGCGTGGATCTCGCCGGCCACCTTGTGAGCATGAAGCCGGACCTTCGGCGCCAGCGCCACTTCCAGCGCCGCCGATAGCGACTCCGCCGTCGGCACCGGGCCGTCATGCGCGGCGCCGATGCCGAGCTCGGCCACCCGCCGCGCCCAATAGGGCTGGTCTCCGATCTGCGGCACGATCACCTGCGGCGCTCCTATCCGCGCGGCGGCGACGGTGGTGCCGGCGCCGCCATGGTGGATGACGGCGGCGACGCGGCCGAACAGCGCCTGCTCGTTGACCTCGCCGATGGCGAAGCAATCGTCGCCATCGTCGACGAGGCCGAGCTCGGCCCAGCCATGCGCGAGCACCGTACGGAGTTCCTTGGCGCGGATCGCCTCGATGGCCGCGCGGCCGGCTTCGCTCGCGACCGATATGGAGCCGAAGCCAACATAGACCGGCGGCGAGCCGCCACCAAGGAAGGCTTCCAGCCCGCCGGGGAGGGGCCGCTCATCCGGCAGGATGAAGGCGCCGGTCTGCACGGCGTCGATCAGGTCCGAGGGCAACCACGGTCCCAGCGTCGGATCGCAGGCGAGCAGGACTCTTTTGCCGTAGACATAGTCCCGGACGTTTTGCACCGGGGGCAGCCCGAGCGATGCGCGATGGCCGTTGACCGCCTCGCCGAAGAGCGCGTTCTTGGTCCGGATGTCCATCTCCCACAAGAGCCGGTTGTCGGTCACGCCGGCCGGCATCGGATGGCTTGGATATTCATGCGGCCGGTTGTGCGGCGAGGGCAGCCAGATGGGGCAGAACGTGCCGAGCATGTAACGCATGCCGCGTTGTTCCGCGACCAGCCGCGCGGCGGCGCAGGACGGGAAGAGGCCGAACGCCACCACGGCGTCGCAGCCTTCGGCGGCAGCGCTCAGCGCCTCATATTGTCTGGCGACGATCTCAGCCGCCTGGCCGGAAATCAGCCGGGCCCGGTCATCAGGCGAGGCCGATCGCGACCGGTTGATCATTTCCTTCGCCCATTCGCGCACCGGCGCGAAGGCCGGCGCCAGCGGCACGCCGGCGCGGGCCAGAAGAGCGGCAAATTCCGCGTCAGCCGGCGCGCTCACCCTGGCGGCGACGCCATGCGCCTGCAAAGCCGCGCCCAGCGCCGCCAATGGTTCGACGTCGCCGCGCGACCCGTAAGTCGATAACAAGATTCGCATCACATGCTCCATCGTGGTTCTGCGGAGCAGCGTTGATACGCCATGGTCGGGGGCTTGCCGCAAGCCCGGGCTGCGCCATATCTACCTTCTGGGAAGGGTCGTAATCGTTTCTTGAGGTGAGGTTGCGATCGTCATGCGTCGACGCGGCGACGGCAAACACCCGGGCGCGTTTGGCGCCAGGCCCTTCGGATCAGCAAGTGGGGATCGATAACAGCCGGCCACCGGTGCGCCGGCTCTGGTAGGGTTTAACCCTGGCGGCCTTCCTGGGCAAGCTGGGTAGGGGACCTTGTGAGCCGCGGGACGACGACGAGGCGCTTGATCTTGCCCTTTTTGTAGGCGGCAAGGAAGCGGTGATAATCCTTGAAGACGACGCAGCCATTGGACTCGGCGCGGCCGCCGCGCAGCATATAAGTGTGCGCGAGCAGGCCGTCGCGGCCGTATTTGTTCCGGCCACTGGCCGGTGTCAGGCGGATCGCCTCGACACCATGGAAGCGCGATTCACGTATCGACAGATTGTAGGTGTCGGGCGGCGTCGGACCGACATTCTTACGGTCGACGAAGCGCGGCTGGTCGACCATCGAACCCAGGCCCGAATGCGCCTCCAGCTTCGAGCCGTCCGGCATGTAGACGGTTCTCGCCGAAATATCGTAGACGGCGACGCCATTGCCCGTGGAAGGCCCATTGAAAAGGTTGCGGAACGCGCTGCCGAGGCCGCCGCTTTCCGGGGTGTCGGGCTTGGCATAGGCGAGCATCTCGGATGCCTGCGCCTTGCGCCTGCCAGGTTTGGAGTCGGCCACGACCGGCTTCGAGCCCGCAACGCCAGGCAGGGTCTGGTCGCCGCTTCTCGGCGAGGCCGCCGTCGGGCCGCTTTGCGCGATGTAGGCGGCCGTTGGCTGTGGCTTGGCCCTGGCGGCCTGCGGCTTCGCGGCCTCGGGTTTCTGCGGTTTGGACGCGTTCTGCTCGGGCGCCTCGGTGGCGCGCTCGAGCGTGGTCCGCGGGCGAAGGCCGGGCACGGCAATCGTGTCGGGCAAATCGTCTTGCGGCGGCAGCGAGGCGACCTGGTACGCGCCGTCCTGGCCATTGTTCGGGCCATTGTCCGGCTTGTCGGCGACATCGGGCCCGTCGCTGTTTTGCAGCGCAGCGGCGGTCGGAACGTCGGACGTCTCCTCCGGCGATATGTTGGCGAGCGCAAGCGCCAGCTCGGAAGCGCCGGCGATTTCGGCCGGCGGCGAACCGAACCGGGCTTCCGCCGGGGCGCCCGGCAGCGCGCCGCCGAAGCGGCTCGCCGAAGGTAGGCTGGCCAGCACGAACGGCGCCTTCTCGGCGCGGGCAAAGGCATCGGCAAGCTTTTGCGGCGAAAGCGCGGCGCGCTTCACCACGCCGTCGAAACGGTCGGCGGCTCCGGCGGCCGAAGCCACCACCACGACCTTTTCCTGCGCGACGCTGTCGGGCGACGGCAGTTTAAGGCGCGCCGCTTTGCCGTTGAGGCCTTTATTTATCAGTTTTTCAGAAGCTTGGCCGTCATGGCTGAAGCTCATTGCGAGGCTGATGCAGCGGGCATCGCAGCCGCCGGTGAGCGAGCCTGCCTCGTAGCCGCCTTTGGTAGCAAGACGCGGCGCCCAAGCGTTGGCGATCTGGCGGCGCTGGTCGCCAAGCGCGATGTTGCGCGGCGAAAGCAGGCCGTGCGGCAATCCGTTGGAAGCGGCGGTCAGCGAGGTGCTTACCGAATGGAGCCCGGCCAAGGTAGCCATGGACCAAAGGGCAAGGGCGCCGGCGACAGCAGGCACCACGACCCAACGATGACCGCCAGATTTCTTCGAAGTTACCCCCTCATCAGGAGTGTCACCCCGGTACTTCAAACGCAAAAACGCCATACGACCACTCTCAATCGGCATGCCGGTTTGCGGACCTGGCACCCGTCACGATCACAGTTCGCCGGTGCCCCCTGCACCTTCACGCGTCTGTTGCCGATTGATTCAAAAGATGGACAAAGATGGTTAACCAATCCCTCCACCAATCGCCGATTTGGCGACGGTCCATACGAAAAAAGAGCCCTCCATGGTCTCCGCCACGGTAAAAATGCTCTCCCTCACCCGCTTTGCTGCCCGTTTTTCCGGCATCTGTCAAGAAACCGTGAACACTGGAACCGCAGCGATCCTGGCCGCCTATCGAGCGATTAGGGTCAAAATGCGGCCACGCGGCACGTGCTGAAACAGGCGATAGGGAAAGTTGCGGGCCAGCCAGCAAGCCGCGGAAGACCGAGCCGGCGCATATCAGCAGGATTGCCCCCGGAGAAAGTCAGCCCGCCGACTGACGGAGGTAACCGAACTTTGTCGCTTACGCCCTGCTTGTTCCCAAAGCCCTGTGGCGTCGGCCAACGCCGTTTACTTAGTACCTTGCTGCGCCGCCCCGGGCATGATCAGAGCGCCCTGGTCGGGCCCCGAATGTTTGAAACCGGTAAAAACAGGGCGATGATGAGGGTGCAGATGGCCGGCATTGTGATGGATCATCCCCGGGTTTTCGGCTGGCGGTCTGTCTTCCATGGCAATTCGCCTCGGACCCTAACTCAATGCAGGGGTTGCCAACGCCGCACCGGCAACCGACTTGCCGAAACCACGTCAGGACGCGGCTTTTAGCGGAATGTTCAAACTAATACGGTGCGAGCCTGCCGCTTCCGAATTCCCGGCAGCCTATTTGCGTCTGTGCTAATATATAGTGATTACGCACTTTCGTGCGTAGCCAACATATTGGGAGGATGCGATGAAAACCATGAATCGCAGGTCTGCAATTGCTCTCAGCATGACGGCCGCCGCGGTCACGCCTTTGTTCACCTTGGTGGCATCCGCAAAGACCAAGAAATACGGTCCGAAGGATGGCAAGGAGATAGCGCCCGGCGTCAGAGTGGTTGAGGTCGGCGCCGGCAATTCCGACATTCCCGCCTACAAGAGCATTTCAATTGTCGACGTGGTCTTCCAGCCCGGAGCGCACGCGCCCGCAACGGTGATGGACAACGACATGGTATGCACGATTACGTCGGGCGCTTTCACGATCAAGAAAAAGGACAAGGAATTCAAGCTCAAGGAAGGCGACATGTACACCTGTTCCAAGGGCAAGACCGACGAGGCGACGAATACAAGCAAGGAGGTGGGCGTGCATCGCATCGCCGTCTTGATACCTGCCTAGGAGGCCGGCATACGGCCGGACGATCGGTTGCCATCGCCAGTCCAGCCGAGGCTTGAGACAATTCGCGCCGAAAACGATGCGCGAGGCGCGCCTTAGCCAAACCAGGGACCAACCTCGTCTTGCCGCTGAGTTGTGCGCCCCAGGTCAGCGCTTGCGGGACGTTGCGGAGCGCCGCCTCCATCAAGGCGGCGCCAGCCGGCAAAGCCGACGAAAAACATCGCAACGCCTGACCACACCCCAAAAAATCACCTCCGCCGGAGGGCGGAGGCGACATGAAGAGTGGAAACAACGTGTTGCCGAGGTCGCCGGGGCAGGCGGAATTTCACTTGCTCCTGGCCAGGTGGTGGCAACGTGCTGGCGGCTCTCAACCCGTGTCGTCCGTTCCATCGGCGACACCGACATGATGCCGATAGACCATTCCCCAGCCTTTCCAGCCGGTGAACAGAAGAATGAGAACAACGATCAGCGACAGAACCAGGCCGACCGGCACAACGGCCGCCTCCGCGTGAGCATATCGCGAATACCAATTGTAAAGTTCGATCAGGACGACAATCACATTGCCGCCGGCGTGAAGCCATGCGTCGCCAAGATTGCGGATCTGGGCATCACCCAAAACGTCCGTCAGCCCGGCAAGGGCGGCCAGCGCGGCCATGATCAGGCCTGCGCCGAGAAGCCAAAGCGATGCGGTGACCCAGCCAGGATTGCCGGTTCGCCAGAAGATGAGGTCGCAAACGAAGGTCGCGACGAAGAAGGCGATCGGGAATGGTATCAGCATTGCATGGATAGGATGGCCGGCAATGCTCGCGGTGCTGTGCGGATTGTGAGGGATCGTATGCTGGGCCATGGTAATGCCTCCCGGCGTGGCGAGCGCCGCCTCTTGCCGTCGCGACACAGGCTCCGCGGTAGAACCGGATCGCATACCAAACTCCGGTCGTCCCGGAATGTTCCATAACCCGAGGCGCGCTCATCGAGCCACGCGTCCCGTCAGCCAAAACCCGGCGCCGCTCTCGTCTTGCCGCTGAGCCTCGCTCCCACGGTCAGCGCCTGCGGAAAATTGCGAACGACTGCTCTCATTGTGGCGGCGCCGCCATGGCCGAGAGCGATTCGCGCAATGGCTTCGGCAGCAAGGACCCGGGTCGAGAACAATTCTCTCCAGGCCGCCTCGTAGCGTCTACCGGCCGCTTCGCGCTCCTTCTCCCCACTTGCCGCCGCGCCGAGTTGCAGGGCAAGGAGCCACCCGGACTGAAGCGCCATGGATATGCCCTCGGCGATGATCGGATGCGACTCGCCGGCGACGTTGCCGACGCGAAAGATGTCGCTTTCGTAGCCGGCGCGGATGCCCGGCCGGATCGGGCCGGCGGCAAGCCACGGACCCTCGAGGCGGGCTTCCTCGAGTGCGTTTCGCCCCCCCCGGCACGTCGTCCTGAGATGATGCTCGACGGTTTCGGCCGCCGAGACCTTGCCGCCGTGCTCGCGGGCATGGCTGGCGCGCAACTCGGCGAGCACATCGCGCCTTATGCAGCAGGAGATGGACAGGCGGCCATGGTCTGCGAGCACCATGCCGCCATAGCCGCCGGGAAACGTCAGCAGCGGCATCAGATCGGGCGGCAACGTCGATCCTGAAAAATGCGCCTTGAAGCCGAGCAGATCCGAGGGACGGCCTTTCTTCTCGAGCTGACTCGGCAACGGTCCCGGTTCCCACGAGCCATGCGCGGCGACAATCACTGGTGCCCGCAGGATCGTCGCCTCGTCGCGGGAATTCCCGGCTCCCGCCTGGATCCACACCGCTTGGCAGGCGCCATCACGTTCGATGGCGATGGCGCGGCAGGGCTGGAAGACGTCCGCGCCGGCCGATCGGGCCGCATCCAACAGCAGGGAGTCCAGTATATCGCGGCCGAGCGCTCGGCCGAAACCGTCTCCTGCCGCGGGCACGGACTTCGCACGCGGCATCGGCGCCTCGACGATGGTATCGCCGGAAAAGAAGCCGACCCGGTGAATTTCGGGACCTGCCTCGGCCCGCCACGCATCGACGATCTCCAGTCGCTCGAGGAGCGCCAGATTGCTTGCCGAGATATATTCGCCGCACACCTTGCGACGCGGAAACATGCTCTTTTCCACGATCGCCACGGTCCAGCCGCGCCGGGCCAACGCCAGCGCCGCTGACGTGCCTGCCGGGCCGGCACCGATGACGATTGCATCGTGGGTCGATGCCGATCTCATGGCACATCTTTGGCAGGCATCGACGTGGCGCCAGCAAAGACATGGGAGAAGGGGCCGGCACGCCGCTCCTCGAGCGGCCGGCCGCCGGCAGCGCTCCAAAGATCGGAAAGTTCGCTGCCGCGAAAGCCGGCGCGCACGCTCTGAGCGGCGTCATGCCTGGTGACGTCATTGGCGCCGATCGCCGGCAGAAGGCGGGTCGTCGCGAGCGCCAAGCCTGCCCTCAGCGGTTCCGTCGCCACGAGCAACGGCGCCCTGCGAACCAGCAGCGAAAACAGACGTAGCAGTCCGGCGTCGTCGAAATGATGCAGAAACAGGTTGACCGTGATCACATCGAATGTCCCGCCATCCGCCTTCTGCGCCCAGTCGAAGACATCGGCGGTGAAGGTTTCGAGCTTCCATCCCAGACCGGCGAAATCCGCCGTCAGCTCGGGCGTGACGAGGCCGACGCGATCGAGCATCGTCAGCTCCACCTTCGGCCAGTCTCTTGTCATGCGCCGGGCCACTTTCAGCATGAAGGTGCCGTCGCCGGCGCCGATCTCAAGGATGCGGCCGGGCGCCTTGGCCATGAATTTTCTCATGAGCGACGCCATGATCGGCGCCTGGAACATCAGCGCGTTGATCCGGCGCAGATCGCACCGCGAGTGGAGCGCCCGCGGATCGTCCGCGGCGAGGCGATCGAGGATTTCCGGGACAAGTGTCCGTTGATCGAGCGCATTCATGAGGCGGTCCGGAACAACATGGTCTCGGCCGTCAGCCCGGGTCCGAACGACATGCCGCAGCCAAGCTGGCCGCCCGGCGCCTTCAGCATCTTTTCCATTACAAACATCACCGTCGCCGACGACATGTTGCCGTATCGGCGCAGCACGTCGCGCGACGGCCCGAGCGCGGCCGGCGCGAGGTCGAACGCCTTCTCGACGGCATCGAGAATACTGCGCCCACCGGGATGTACGGCCCAGAGGTCGATCGCCTCCGGTGGCCGGCCACCCAGGATAGCGTCCTGGTTGTTTCGCAACGTTTCCTGGACCGCCGCAGGCACCTTGCCCGAGAGAAACATGTCAAAGCCGTGGTCGCGGATATGCCAGGTCATCAGCTCCCGCCGCTCCTCGGCGACGGTGCAGCGGAAGGAGTCGAGCTCGATACTGGACGGCTCGGCGGTGACGAGCGTCGCCGCGCAACCGTCGCCCCAAAGGCAGAAGGACAGCAGCTTTTCCAGCTCGGTGGTTTCCCTCAGATGCAGGGTGCAGATCTCGATGTTGACCAGGAGGACTCTGGCCCGCGCGTCGGAGCGGACGATGTGGCGGGCAAGCTTGAGGGCATTGACCGCAGCGTAGCAGCCCATGAACCCGATCATCGTGCGTTCGATACCGTCCGACAGGCCGCATCGCGCGGCAAGGTCGAGGTCGATGCCCGGCGCGGAGAAGCCGGTGCAGGTGGTGACGATGAGATGGGTGATGCGCGATGCCTCGTCGCCAAGCCCCAGTCCGTCGACCGCCCTTTGCGCCAGGACGGGTGCCGCTTGAGCGAACATCGCCATTCTGGCAGCCGTTCCGGGAAACGCGCCGCGCTTGAAGGCTCCGGCAAGATCGGCCGCTGGCCCTTCGGGGTCGAGAGCAGGCGCAAAGCATGAAAAGCGGTGCTCGATGCCGGCAAGGCCGGCCATGCGTTCGAATATCCTCCTGCGATCGGCGGCGAGCATCGAGGCCGCGTAGGCTAGATAGAACTGGTGAACCTCATGCTCCGGAACCGCTGTCGCGATCCGGTTGATATAGGCGTTGATGGACATGTTCTGTCTCCCTGGGCTCGGGCGCGGTTACGCGCCGTTGCCGGAAGGGTTCCTCGCTCATGAGCGCCTTGTCAGGCGCAAGGCGCTGAGCACTGCCTGTTGGATAACGTTTCGGAAAACCTGTTTCTTCCCGGCGTGCGATCTCGAACCTAAAAGATTTGCGGGGATGACAGGCAAAATCAAAGTGTTACAGCCCTTTCCACATCTGGCGGGCCTTCGAGCCGATCACTTACTGCCCTGCGCCGCTCCGGGCACGATCAAGGCTCCCTGATCGCGCTCCGAATATTCGAAGCCGATAAAGAATAAGGCGATGATGATGAGGCAGATCGCCAGCACGGTGGCGAGGATCCTTCCCGGGTTTTCGGCAGGCGGTTTGTCTTCCATGGCGCTTCGCCTCGCATATCAACCCTGCGAGAACGGCAAGGGTTCCGAACCCAACGCGGGTTCGTCGGACAAGCGAATGCCGAGCGCTCTGGCACGGTCATGTGACGGCTGCGGTTTCACGAAACAGAATGATGGACGGCGCATCACAAAAGTGACGCGCTCGCCCGCCTATATGTTAGGCTGATGCCACCAAAACAGGGTTCATCATTATGGATGCCGGCGAATTGCAGGCCATAGGTGATACGCTGATGCGCGTCGTCACCCCCGATATGAAGCCAAAAGACCTGCTCAGGGCGGTGCGAAAACTGCATCCGGATGCCAAGAAGAAGGATATCGCCCGCGCGGCCTTCCACGCCATCATCGCCAATGCCGACCAGGATCCCGGCAAGTCGCGCAATCTCCAGGCCTTCGCGCTTGCCGAGCGTACCCAGCAGTCGGAATAAATTGCCGCGAATTGTAGCGGCGGCCTTCTGGGAAATTTAATAAGCAACTTCTAATTTAATGTCTCAGCCGGCAGCTAGCCCCAACCGGTAACGAGCTCATGACCAAAAACCTCGGCAATGCCAAACCCAGCGCTCCCGCCAAGGAGGTAAACCCCTCGCTGTTCAGCAAGGCCGCGCCGGCGCTGTTTCCGCTGATCGTCGCGGCGCTCGGCTATCTCGTCGGCCGGCATTTTTTCGGCTTTTGATGCGGCCGGCGTTCGGCACGTTTTCTTCCCAGCCGGTCGAAGCGCAACTGGTCGTGTGGGCATATCCTTGCAGCTTTGGTCGTAGGGCCTAGGTCGTTCTTGTCCTTGGCCGGGCCCAAGCGCATGTTTGTGACAGCCGGCGGCCTCGCAAACTCCGGTTAGGCCCGGCCGCCGAACCCAGTATCACCCCCCAAGGCTGCCGGGCCGCCGCCGTGTGACGAATTCGTCCGCGCTCATGCACGGCCAAGGGCAGGGCTGCGCGATTCCCAGTTCCATCCGAACGCTTTCGAAATCCGCTGTCGCGTAGCCTCGCAGGCCGAACGTCGTAGCAAAGTGGAATTCCGCTGCCCCAGGGTGCAACGGCACGCCGCTCCGACATGTTCACTTTTATTCGCGAGGCTCCGCAAACGTGCTGAATAACGGCGAGCCGCTTTGCACTAAAGATCAATAAGTCCCGCTTTTCGCCAACTCCAGGCGCGCTAGATCATGTTGGGTTGGAGTTAGGCAGTTCTTCGAACGAAGAGCAGGAGCTGTATATGGTAACAAGCGAGCCAGACAGTGTCCGTGTAAAAGCCGTCAATGGCCAGTGGATCGTGCGCGTCGTCGATGGCGGCAGGCTGACGCAGCAGGTGTTCGATATTCAGGCGCAGGCCGAGATCTTCGCCGAGGAGGAGCGGCTGCGATTGGGGCTGCCCGGAGAGCCGCCGGCCGGGGAGCCGGTTGGGCCGCTGCGACGCGGACGGGTTCCCTAGCCTGTCTCGCCCATGAGGGGGAGACGGGCAGCTGCGGCGTCCCGTTGGCCCAGATGCTCGGTTCTCAGCTTCCGCTTCATCCGCTCCAGCGCCGGCTCCCCGCCGGCCGCGAGTTCATCCGCGATCTGCGCGAGCTTGTCGTCGGCGCTGCGATGTTTGCTGCCCCAGGCGCCCAGGATCGCCAGCACCGGTAAAAGGTCGATGCCGGCATCTGTCAGCCGGTAGATCGCCTTCAGCCCGTGCGTAGGGTCGTCGCTGCGCGTGAGGATGCCTTCGTCGACCAGCGTCTGCAGCCGCTCGGCGAGTGTGCGCGACGAGATGCCTTCGTCGGATTGCAGGAATTCGCGAAAATGCTTTTTCCCAGCGAAGACCAGGTCGCGGATAATGAGCAGAGTCCAACGGTCGCCGAGCAGTTCGAGCGAGAGGTTGATCGGGCAGCCGGATCGTCCCTTGGTCGACATCGGTACAGTTCCATTTTTAAATCGCTTTACTATTGACATCATTGTCGTGTCGCGTCAAATGGTTCCAAAAGTAAATCAATTTGAGAGGAGACCGAAATGAGAAAGCTCATCCTGCAGATGCAAATGTCGGTCGACGGTTTCGTCGGCGCAGGTGAGGATCGTCGGTGGCAGCTCTGGGAATGGGGCGACGACAGCGCCTGGGACGAGGAACTCAAGCAGGATTTCAACGCCATTTTCGAGACCATCGACACCATCCTGTTGAGCCGCAAGATGGTTGAGGAGGGCTATCTGACCCACTGGGGCAACGCGGCAAAGAAGTATCCGAAGGACCCTTTCTATGCCTTCGCGCGGCGCATCGTTGAGGCTGACAAGGTGGTGGCGAGCGACAAGCTCGAGGCTTCGCGCTGGGAGCGCACGCGTGTCGTGAGCGGCGACCTGCCGAGCGAGGTGCACAGGCTGAAGCAAGGCGAGGGCGGCAACATCGCCGTGTTCGGGGGCGCCGGCTTCGCCTCGGCGCTGATTGCCGCTGCCCTTGTCGACGAGTACCAGCTCTTCATCAATCCGGCGGTTCTGGGCAGCGGCCGCCGCATCTTCGACAAGGGCGGATTTGGCAGGCTGAAGCTCCTCGGCTCGAAGCCCTATGCCAGCGGCATGGTGGTGAGCCGCTACGCGCCGGCGCAATGAGCAACCGGAGCGGCCCGCCGTTCCAGGGAAACGGCAAACCTGCTCGAGCAGCCCTGCCTGAATCAATCTGGCAGCACGGCCTCTTAATTGCCTGTTTGACCGGACCTTTCCTGGGTCGTGCGGACCAGTCGCAGGTACGCGACCGGCCCGCTGTATTGCGGCAGGGCTGTGTGGTCGTTGCCCATGGTGGCGAACCAGCGGGCTTCACGGGATGTCAGGCCGATCAGCACCCGGCCGGCATATTCGGCCGGCGCCCCATTGCCCGCATCGAACACCGCCCAGCTGTTGCCGGGCGGCTCCTGCACCGCGATGAACCTCATTCGAGACCCCCGTCCCGTGAAGGGTGGCTGACATATAGCAGACGAGGAATGACGTTGCTATGATGTGGCTCACATTGGCACACAATTGAGGTGGATAGCCGGGCGCCGACTGGGATCGCCGCATGTTGCGTCCCAACGATGTGTCCTGGCAGTTTGGACTACTGTCCCGTCTGATCCGCATCCGTCAACGTGCGGAGGAAGGCGACGATGTCGTCGATCTCGGCGTCGGTCAGCGCCGGCTTGTCGGCGGGCTTTCTGCCGTTGAAGGGCGGGTCGGTGTTGAGGTTTCCCCAGTAAGCCTTTGGCAGGTCGTCGAATTTGTTGACGGTGCCATCGGCCTTCTTTGGGTACCAGCGCCCGGGGTCGCTGTCGCGGCTGGCATAGAAGGCCACCGCCTCGCGCAGCGTGTGGAAATAGCCATTGTGGAAAAAGCTTTTCCGGAGCGCCACGTTGCGCAATGTCGGCGTCTTGAATAGGCCACAATATTCGGCGCGGCCCTTGAAGTCGGCGCGCAGCGGGCCGCACAGGCCAAGGTCGAAATAGTTGGGATCGGCATTGGCGGGAATCGCCGGGTTACGCGGAACGGCGATGGCGATCAGGCCATAATCGGTGAATTGCGGCGGCTCGCCGTCATTGGCCGGTTCGCTGAGATGGCAGCTCGCGCAATTGCCCTTCGCCTCATCCTCGAACAGCATGCGGCCGCGCAATTCCTGCGCGGAGAGCTGCGCCTTACCGGCGAGGAAGGCGTCGTAGCGGCTGGAATAAGGATAGAAATCGGCGCTGCTCTGCTCGAACGTGCCGAGCGCTTCGACCGCGGCGTCGAAGGCGTCCTGCGGATGATCGAAGACATCGGCCCCGAAGGCCGCCTTGAAGGCGTCGGCATAAGGCGCCTGGCGCAGGCTGGCGACCACCTGGGCCGCGTTCTTGTTGCCCATCTCGAAGGGCGAGAGCAGCGGGATCCTTGCCTGGTCCTTGCCATGGTCGGCGCGGCCATCCCAGGTCAGGCCGCCGGTCGGGCCATTGTCGACGCTCTCGTCGCCTTCGTCCTCGGAATCGTAGAAATGCTCGGTGAAGGCCGGCGCCGCCTGCAGGTAGCGCAGCGACGGCACGGCGCGAACGCCGGGCTGGTCGAGATTGGCTCCGCCCATTTCAACCGGCGAGGCCGAGGCCGGGCCGAAAGCATGGTTGGGATCATGGCAGGACGAGCAGGCCTGTTTGCCCGATGCAGAGAGAGACGGATCGAAAAACATCTGCCGCCCCAGCGCCGTCAGCGCCTCGGCGCGCGCAAACGCCTCCTGGCGCGACATGGGGCCTGGATGAACGCTGGACGGCTCCGCGGTGTTGGCAGGCGCGGTAAAGCCGACTATCAAGGCCGCCAGAAGGGCGACCGCATGATTTTTCATCGTATGGGCGGCATCCCTGATTTCTTTTGCCCGATCATCCGCGACGTAGGGATCGAGTGCAACGGATTGATGACCGGTCTTCTCGCTCACGAAACGGTGTTCGGCCGGGGCGGAACTCACATGGGTGACAAGGCGCCAACTGGCCAACGCCGCGCCGCCCCTCATCCGCCCTTCGGGCACCTTCTCCCCGCGAACGGGGAGAAGGCAAGGGCCGCCGCGCGCGACAAGCCATTTCTCCCTGACTATACGGGGAGAAATGTCCGGCAGGACAATGAGGGGCAGCGCCGGCCCGTGGCGATTGTCCTTCTCACTCATCGTCCGCTAATGATGGTCGTCGATCTGACGAGGAACGCAATGACTGACCTGAAGCTACGCACCCGCAACGCCAGCGCGCTTGCCGTCCTGCCGCCGGGCGGCCTGCCAGCGGTCACGACGCCGACCGGCGGCACCGTCGATGTGGTCACGCAGGTCAGCGCGCCCGGCTTCAGCCCGCTCGACCTGCTCTATGCCTCTTTGGCCGCCTGCATGGTGCTCAGCGCCCGCATCGCCGCCACCCGCCTTGGCGTCGCCGACCGGCTCGGCGAGGTAAGGGCGGATGTGAGCGGCGACAAGGCGAAGGATGAGCCGTCGCGGGTCGAAACATTCATCGTCAGATTGGAGATCACCGGCGACCTCGATGCCGCAATGAAAGAGCGGATCCTGGCGGACGCGGAAGACATCTGCACCGTCTCCAACACGCTGCGCGGCGCGCCGGCGCTGCACGCGACATTGGGGTGAGCGCGATGGCGTATCTATCCCCCATCGACTACGCGACCGCCTCGGACGACATCCGCGCCGAGCACGACCGAGAGCTCGCGTTGCGCGGCCGCATGACCAATATGAAACGCATCCTGCTTCACTCGCCGGCCGCGCATCGCATCTACGCCGAATGGTTCACGCTGCGCGACCTTCTCAAGCCCACGCTCGACGACCGCGCCATCTGGCTGTTCTCGAAGGCGATCGCCGGGACGATGCGCGCCGAGATCCCCGTGACCTTCTTCCGCCGCGCGTTGATCGACAGCGGGCTCGACCCCGAAGCGATCGAGCCTACCGCCGACGAGGCGCTGCTGATTGGCTTCGGCAAGTTGGTCGCCGCCGATGCCAACGCCGTTCCAGACGAAACCTGAGCCGCGCTCAAAGCACGCTATGACGAGACGCTGCTGGTCAACCTCACCGCCTTCGCCGGCATCATGGTGGCGACCTGTGTGTTCACCAATGCGGTCAAGGTGGATCTCGATCCGGAGCTGGAGGCATATCGCAAGCGGTGAAGCTGCTGATCTCCCCCGCAAGGGAGATTAGCGCTCCAGCGCCTCCCCACCTTGTCATGAAACGGGTGGTTCGCTCCGGCTGCGCGCCCCATCTTCGGGACAAGCAAGCGATGGAGCCAACGCATGACCATCCATTCCCTCAACACCAGGCGCGCCAGCCGCTCCGCTGAATCCCGCGTCGCGGCGCAGGATTGGCGCGCGCTGGTGTCAGACCTCAATGCCCATGGCTGCGCGGTCATGTCCGGCCTGCTGTCGGCGGACGAATGCGCCGATATCGCCGCCCTCTATCCGCATGAAGAGCATTTCCGCAGCCAGGTCGTGATGGCGCGTCATGGCTTCGGCAAGGGCGAATATCGCTACTTCAAATATCCGCTGCCTGACCTGATCGAAGGCCTGCGCTCAGCCCTCTATCCACGCCTCGCCACGGTCGCCAATGACTGGAACGAGAAGATGAGGGTTGCCCAGCGCTATCCTGCCGACCACGCCGCCTTCCTGAAGCGCTGCCACGGCGAAGGCCAGACGAGACCGACTCCGCTTCTGTTGCAATACGGCCCTGGCGACTTCAACTGCCTGCATCAGGACCTCTACGGCGCTCTGGCCTTTCCGCTGCAGGTGGCGATCCTCTTGTCCGAACCCGGGGAGGATTTCACCGGTGGCGAATTCGTGCTCACCGAGCAGCGCCCGCGCATGCAGAGTCGCGCAGAGGTGGTGCCGCTCAAGCGCGGCGATGCGGTGATCTTCGCCGTGCACAACCGGCCGGTGGAGGGCACGCGAGGTTACTATCGCGTCAACCTGCGCCACGGCGTCAGCCGGCTGCGCTCGGGCAGGCGACATACGCTCGGCATCATCTTCCATGACGCGAGGTGACACTCCCCGAGGCGGCGTTTTTTCGCCGCTACGCTCCCGGCCGCCGATAACGAATCGATTTCGCCCTGCCCAGCGCGTCCATCGTGTCCTCGACGCTGAGGAGGACGGTGGTCTCGCAGGAACTGAGTGCCCCTCCGGCACCGATGGCGAGCACGACGGACGCCATCGAAACATTGTCCGGCGCCTCCCACAGGTTCCAGCCGTCGTGTTCGCCGAACGCGTACCAGAACCCGTGCAGCTTTCCGCCCACCGATTCTATATATGAGCTGGCTGCTCTGCGGCGATCCTCCGGGTTTTCGATCATTCGCGCCCATGTCTCGGGCGTGTAGCTGAAGCGCGTCAGGTACATGGCCATAGTTGGACCTCCCTTGCCAGAGCCATCAAGTGGTTGGCTCCAGCACTAAGCGCTCGATCTGTCGGCGACGCGAATCAATTTTACCGCGGCTGGGCTCTGCCTCGAAGGAATAGCCGAGCGCGGTATGCGGCGCTTCTGCCTCTTCCCTCCGCACCCTCATTCGCGTATGCCCCGGGGCAAATCCCGCCATCTCAGCGCAGTTTCCCGCCCCATGATCCGTCTCGAAAATATCGGCAAGCAGAACGGCCGACAGATTGTCTTCATCGAAGCCTCGGCCGCCTTGCAGAAGGGCGAGAAAGTTGGGCTCGTTGGTCCGAACGGCGCCGGCAAGACGACATTGTTCCGCATGATCATCGGTGAGGAGCAGCCGGACGAGGGACAGGTCTCCGTCGATCGCGGCGTAACCATCGGCTATTTCAGCCAGGATGTCGGCGACATGGGCGGCCTGAGCGCCGTCGCCGAGGTCATGGAAGGCGCCGGGCCGGTAAGCGCGGTCGCTGCCGAAATGCGCGAGCTCGAGCATGCGATGGGCGATCCCGGCCGCGCCGACGAGATGGATGAGATCATCGAGCGCTATGGCGAGTTACAGCACCGTTTCGAGGAGCTCGACGGCTATGCGCTCGACGGCCGCGCGCGCGAGGTGCTGGACGGCCTCGGCTTTTCCCAGGAGATGATGGACGGCGACCTTTCAAAACTTTCCGGCGGCTGGAAGATGCGCGTCGCGCTCGCCCGTATCCTGTTGATGCGCCCCGACGTCATGCTGCTCGATGAACCGTCGAACCATCTCGACCTCGAAAGCCTGATCTGGCTGGAGAAATTCCTCAAGGATTATGATGGCGCGTTGCTGATGACCTCGCACGACCGCGAGTTCATGAACCGTATCGTCACCAAGATCATCGAGATCGATGCCGGCGCGCTCACCTCCTATTCCGGCAATTACGAATTCTACCAGGAGCAGCGTGCGCTGGCCGACAAGCAGCTGCAGGCGCAGTTCGAGCGCCAACAGGCAATGCTGGCCAAGGAGATCGCCTTCATCGAGCGCTTCAAGGCGCGCGCCTCCCATGCGGCGCAGGTGCAGAGCCGGGTGAAGAAGCTCGACAAGATCGACCGCGTCGAGCCGCCGAAGCGCCGCCAGACGGTGGCCTTCGAATTCCAGCCGGCGCCGCGCTGCGGCGAGGACGTGGCGACGCTGAAGGGCATCCACAAATCCTATGGCAGCCGCTCGATCTATTCAGGCCTCGACTTCCAGATCCGCCGCCGCGAGCGCTGGTGCGTGATGGGCGTCAACGGCGCCGGCAAGTCGACGCTTTTGAAGCTGGTGGCCGGTGCCTCCGAACCGGACGAGGGTTCGGTTGCGCGCGGCCCGAGCGTCAAGATGGGCTATTTCGCCCAGCATGCGATGGAACTGCTCGATGGTGAGCGCACCGTCTTCCAGACGCTAGAGGACAATTTCCCGCAGGCGGGCCAGGCGCCGCTGCGCGCTTTGGCCGGCTGCTTCGGCTTTTCCGGCGACGAGATCGAAAAGAAGTGCCGCGTGCTTTCCGGCGGCGAGAAGGCGCGGCTGGTGATGGCGCTGATGCTGTTCGATCCGCCCAATCTGCTGGTGCTCGACGAACCGACCAACCACCTCGACATCACCACCAAGCAGATGCTGATCGAGGCGCTGTCGCAATATGAAGGCACCATGCTCTTCGTCTCGCATGACCGCCATTTCCTCGCCGCGCTGTCGAACCGCGTGCTGGAGCTGACGCCCGAAGGCATCCACACCTATGGCGGTGGCTATACGGAATATGTCGCCCGCACCGGCCAGGAGGCGCCGGGGCTGAGGGGGTAGGGACCGCTTTTCAGCCGAAAAGTTTCGTTACGAAGCCGCTGAACCAGGCATGCTGTGCCGCGTGGTGGGCTTCCATCAGCCGGTCCTGCTATCCCGGTCCTGCGCTCCGAGCGTTCCGTAGGGCGCGCCTTGCCGTTCATGCCAGCGCCGAAAGCCGGCCGGACCCTGCTCCGCATGGAATTGCAGCGCGTAGGTTTTCTCGCCGATCCGGAACGCCTGATTGGGGAACATCTCACTCGAGGCGAGATGCACGGCGCCTTCCGGCAGGGCGAACGTATGAAAATGGTTTTGCGGCAGAAAGAGCGGCCGGTCGAGAAAGTCGCCGGCCTCGGCCGTCGGCGTGATCTCGAAATAGCCGAATTCCCTGATGCCGCTTTCCACCGGCCCGACATCGGCGCCCAGATGCCAGGCGATCTGCTGCGCGCCCTGGCAGATGCCGAGCAGCGGCAGGTCGTTATCCAGGCAATGCTCGATCAGCGCGGCTTCGTCGTCCAGGAACGGATGCTTGTCGGTGTCGAAGACGTTGAACGGACCGCCATAGATCACTGCACCGTCGGCAGTGTCGAGATCGATCGGTTCGCCCTTGAACGGCATCGCGGTCGCGATTGCATGGCCATTGGCCTCCAGAGTCGTCTGGACGTGATCGTCGCCTGGTTCTTCCGAGTGCCTGACCAGAACGATACGCTTCATCGGAGGCTCCTGCCGCTCATTTCGCGAGGAACACGATAAAGCCTGGAGGCCTGCTGCGAATGTGCCAGCGTCCAGTTACGGCTGGACGCTGGCAAGCCATTCAAGCGCAGCGCCGGCACTTACCCCTTTGCCAACCCGCGATCGATCAGCCGCGCAAGCCGCGCCGAGAACGCCTTGGCGTCGGCCGGCTTGTCGCCGTCGAGCACGCGCGCTTCGTCGTAAAGCAGGTGCGCGGCGTCTTCCTTGAACGCCTTGTCTTCGTCGCCGAGTTTCGCCAGCGCCGCCACGCGCTCGTGGCGCGGGTTGATCTCGAGGATCGGCTTGGCCGCCTTGTCGAGCCGGCCGGCGGCATTGAGCAGGCGCTCGAACTGACGGTCCGGGCCATGCTCCGGCGCGACGAGGCAGACGGCGCTTTCCGTCAGCCTGTCGGAGGCCTTCACGTCCGACACCTCTTCGCCAAGCGTCGTCTTCACGAAAGCCAGGAAGGCGGCGATATCCGATGACCTCTCGGCGTCGGGCTTCGCCGCATCCTCCGGGAGCGCGATATCGGCAAGTTCTGCCGCGCCTTGCGTCACCGATTTGAACGGCTTGCCGTCGAATTCCGGCGCCATCGTCACCCAGAAACTGTCGACCGGGTCGGTCAGCAACAGCACCTCGATGCCGCGCGCGCGAAAACCTTCGAGCTGCGGCGAGGCTTCGAGCCGGGTGCGATCGTCGCCGGCCATAAAGAAGATCGCTTTCTGGCCTTTCTTCATCGCTCCGACATAGTCGGCAAGGCTGCGCCAGCCGTCGCCTGAAGTTGTCGAACGGAAGCGGGCAAGCTTCAGCAACTGCTCGCGCCGCTCGTAATCCTCATAGAGGCCTTCCTTGAGGACGACGCCGAAATTCTCCCAGATTTTGGCGTAGGCTTCGGCATCGTTTTCGGCCGTTTTGACGAGGTCGCCGAGAACGCGGTTGGTCACGCCCTTGCGGATCGCTGCGAGCAGCGGGCTTTCCTGGATCATCTCGCGCGAGACGTTGAGCGGCAGGTCGGCGGAATCGACCAGGCCGCGCACGAAGCGCAGGTAGCGCGGCAGGAGATCGGCATCGTCGGTGATGAAGACGCGGCGCACATAGAGCTTAATGCGGCCCTTGCGGTCCTGGTCGAACAGGTCGAACGGCCGCGATCCTGGCACGAAGGCGAGCACACTGTATTCCTGCCGGCCCTCGGCGCGGAAATGGATCGTCGAGGCTGGCTCGTCATACTGGCCGGCGATGCTGCGGTAGAAGTCGGTATATTCCTCCGGCTTGATCCCGCTCTTTTGCCGCACCCAAAGCGCCGTCCCGTCGGCGATGTCGCGCGGTTCGGCGCCGGGTTTCTCAACGAGCGTGATCGGCACCGGCACATGGCCCGACTGCGACTTCGCCAGCCCCTCGAGCCGATAGGGCGTGGCGTAGGAAGAGGCGTCTTCCATCAGATGCAACACGACGCGCGTGCCGCGTTTGGGCGCTGCCTCGAGCGGCACCGGCGCGATTTCATAGGTGCCCTTGCCGTCGGATGACCAGCGGAAGGCCTCGTCGCTGCCGGCCTGACAGCTGATGACGTCGACACGGTCGGCGACCATGAAGGCCGAGTAAAAACCGACGCCGAATTGGCCGATGAGTTGCGTGTCTTCCGCCGCCTTACCCGCCTCGACGCGCTCCATGAAGGCGCGCGTGCCGGAGCGCGCGATCGTACCAAGCGCCTCGGCCATCTCGTCGCGGCTCATGCCGATGCCGTTGTCTTCGACCGAAAGCTCCTTGTTGTCCGGATTGGCGGCAATTGTAATGCGCGGCTTGGCATCGTCGCCCAGAAGCTCTGGCCGGCTCACCGCCTCGAAGCGCAGCCTCTCGCAGGCATCCGCCGCGTTGGAGATCAGCTCGCGCAGGAAGACATCGCGGTCCGAATAGACCGAATGCACCATCATATGCAGCAGCCGCGAGACGTCCGCCTCGAATGTCCTGGTTTCCTTCGCCTTGGTGTCCGTCGTCATTCAGAATTCCTGGGTTAGGTTATTTTGTCCGCCGCGCCAGCACGCGCCGGGTTTCAAATCTTCAGCCATTATTGCTTGTGGACGCGCGCCCTGCCAGCGCTGCGGGCGCCAGCGAAACCATGTCCGGCGCCAGAATATCGTGGCGGCGGGCGAAGGCAACAAGGGTTGCCCGCACCGTTTCCGCGTCGATCTCGCCGGCAATGCCGGCTCTGCAGGCGTTGAGCGCGATCGCATATGCGCTGCTCCTGCTCGCCGCGGGCCAATCTTGCAGCAGGGCATAGGCTTCCGCCACCGTCTCCAGCCGCACCGGCAAGCCCATGCCGACGAGGACAGTGACAGGCTCTTCAAAGCGGTCGTGGTTCATGGTCTGGACCCTCTTTCGGATGGATGCCCATCGCGCCGGGGCGAAGGCCGACGGTCCCGGCGAGCACATGCCGGCGCGGGTAGGGGGCTTGCAGGACGATGCCGTGCGGCCGCTGGCCGATGCCGGTGAAGGCCTGCACAACCACCGGGCCCGCCGGAGTGGTGAGGGCCGCTGGACTCTGCTGGTTCAGGCGCGGCGGCGGCAGCGCGCTATGCGCCTTGGCCAGGGCCTCGATCCAGGCGGCGACCGCCAGCGGTACCGGCGCGCGCCCCTCGATCCAGCGCGCCACGTCGTTTCTGGCGCAGCCAAGCTCCTGCGCGAGGGCGGCGGCGTCCCATCGCAAGGTTCTCAGGCATTCCCGCAATCGTCCCGCAATCATGGCAATCCTCGTCCGTTCCGCGATCGTATGGACCCCGCCTTGGAAGCGGTGCCCGATTTGGCTCAGCCGCGTGCGGATGTCTCCGCCGCCGATACCTGCTGTGCGGCGAGGAACATCAGCGTCGAGGCGACCGTCCGCCGGTTCCATCCAGCGGATTCGGCCGTGTCGAGCAAGCGTGTCAGCAGCGGCTTCAGCGCGCTCCGGCATTCGGCTTCATAGGCGAGGAATTCGCTTGCCGGATGCGTCGGCGCGGGAACCGAGCCATCCCCGCTCATCATATCCATAAGGGGCCTCCCATCGTGCGTTTCGAAACGCCCGCTCCCGTTGCCGGAAGCGGGCTCCCGTCGGCGTCTCAGAAGTCCATGCCGGCACCGGCCGGCATGGCCGGAGCGGCTTCCTTCTTCGGCTTCTCGGCCACCATCGCCTCGGTGGTGACGAGCAGACCGGCGACCGAAGCGGCGTCCTGCAGCGCAGTGCGCACGACCTTGGCGGGGTCGATCACGCCCTGCTTGTAGAGGTCGCCATATTCGCCGGTCTGGGCGTTCCAGCCATAGGCGAATTCGGTCTTCTCGCGCAGCTTGCCGACGATGATCGAGCCTTCCGACCCGCTGTTCTCGGCGATCTGGCGCGCCGGAGCCTCGATCGCGCGCCGCACGATATCGACCCCATATCTCTGGTCTGGGTTGTCGACGGCGACCGCGTCGAGCGCCTTGGCCGCCCTGAGCAGGGCAACGCCGCCGCCGGGCAGGATGCCTTCCTCTACCGCGGCGCGCGTGGCGTGCAGCGCGTCGTCGACGCGGTCCTTCTTCTCCTTGACCTCGACTTCCGTCGCGCCGCCGACGCGGATCACGGCAACGCCGCCGGCGAGCTTGGCGAGCCGCTCCTGCAGTTTTTCGCGATCATAGTCGGAGGTAGTCTCCTCGATCTGGGCCTTGATTTGCGTGATGCGGCCCTGGATCTCCTCCTTCTTGCCGGCGCCGTCGACGATGGTGGTGTTTTCCTTCTCGATCGCGACCTTCTTGGCGCGGCCGAGCATCTCTAGCGTGACGTTCTCCAGCTTGATGCCGAGATCCTCGCTGATGGCCGTGCCGCCGGTGAGGATGGCGATGTCCTCCAGCATGGCCTTGCGCCGGTCACCGAAGCCCGGCGCCTTGACGGCGGCGACTTTCAGCCCGCCGCGCAGCTTGTTGACCACCAGCGTGGCCAAAGCCTCGCCCTCGACATCCTCGGCGATGATCAGGAGCGGCTTGCCGGACTGGACCACGGCTTCGAGCACGGGAAGCAGGGCCTGAAGATTGCTGAGCTTCTTCTCGTGGATCAGCACATAGGGCTCTTCGAGCTCGACGCGCATCTTGTCCTGATTGGTGATGAAATAGGGCGAGAGATAGCCGCGGTCGAACTGCATGCCTTCCACGACTTCCAGCTCGGTCTCGGCCGTCTTGGCCTCCTCGACGGTGATGACGCCTTCGTTGCCGACTTTTTCCATAGCCTCGGCCAGGAAGCGGCCGATCTCGGCATCGCCATTGGCCGAGATGGTGCCGACCTGCGCGATCTCGTCGTTGCTGGTGATCTTGCGGGCGTTGACCTTGAGCTCGGCGACGACCGCATCCACCGCCTTGTCGATGCCGCGTTTCAGATCCATCGGGTTCATACCCGAGGCAACGGCCTTGGCCCCTTCGCGAACGATCGCCTGAGCAAGCACGGTGGCCGTTGTGGTGCCGTCGCCGGCGATGTCGCTGGTCTTCGACGCGACCTCGCGGACCATCTGCGCGCCCATGTTCTCGAACTTGTCCTCAAGCTCGATCTCCTTGGCGACGGTGACGCCGTCCTTGGTGATGCGCGGGGCGCCGAACGACTTATCGATCACGACATTGCGGCCCTTCGGGCCGAGGGTCACCTTCACCGCGTCGGCGAGGATGTTGACGCCGCGCAGCATGCGCTCGCGGGCGTCGGAATGGAATTTGACTTCCTTGGCAGCCATTGGATCACTCCTTGTTTAGGCAGCTTTCATTGACTGGGTTGCGGTTCGATCGAAGCCCCGGTCAGGCGGCTTTCTTCAGCGTCGCGGCCTGCTCGATCACGCCCATCACATCGCTTTCCTTCATGATGAGCAGATCCTCGCCGTTGAGCTTGATCTCGGTGCCGGACCACTTGCCGAACAGGATGCGGTCGCCGACCTTCACGTCGAGGGGCACGAGCTTGCCGCTCTCGTCGCGGGCTCCCGGGCCGACGGCGATGACTTCGCCTTCCTGCGGCTTTTCCTTGGCAGTGTCGGGGATGATGATACCGCCGGCCGTCTTCTCTTCGGCCTCGACGCGGCGCACGAGCACGCGGTCATGCAGTGGACGGAACGTCATATCGTTCTCCTTCAGGACAAACAGATTGCGAGAGGTCCCTCCGCTCCGGACCGGTAGGACCGGAGCGGGGCTCGCGCGACCCTTTCGGCATCGCGCGCATGTCGAACTAATTTTGCCTTCTTCTACTTTCAAGGGGGTGCCGAAAATTTTTTGGCACTCTCGACCCTTGAGTGCTAGCGCGCTGAAAACATGCGGTAAATTGGACCGTTCCGATAACGGAGAGGCTTGAATTCGCGATTGAGTTGAACAAGATTATCGGCGCCCGGCAGCGCCGGGACCGTTGAGAAACTGGAACCCGAAACAAGGAGTTTTTTGGAGACGGAGGACAGAAATGGACCGACAGACGCTTTCGCCGATCATTCCTTCCCTAGCTCCCGAAATATCAGACCTTTCGCTCGACCGGCTGCTCTCGCCGGCCAGCCATTTTCAGCATCCGCGGGATGTGCTGGAGGACAGCTCGCTCGACATATGGGAAAAACGGGCGATCCTTTCGTCCTGGGCATCCGACGCTTGCGCCGTGGAATCGATGCCGGCGCTGCGCCAGCCGCCGGGCACCGAGCGGCCGGTCTCCTTCGACGACATCATGGATGCGCTGCGTCGGCTTGATGCGCTAGCCCCGCCGCCTGGCGGCCCTGCCGGTGACGACCACCGGCAGCTGGTCGACCGGCTGAGCGCGTGAGGGCCCGAAGGCGATGGCGAGAGCGGTCAGCAGGGAATTCCGCTTGCAGATGAATGGCTATGGCTTGACCACTGCCGAGATCCATTATCATCTGCCCGACCATCCCAGCCTGCTCCAGCTTTACGTCTGGCAGGACTATGATCTTGCCCCGGATTTCCCCGTGCTGAGGGGCTTTCTGGGCTTTTGGGAGCGCGAGCTGGCTGGCGCCTTGCATTCTGTCCGCGTCGCCCACCATCGGCTCATCAGGGCATCGGAATGGCGGGTCGTCGACGGGATCATCGCGATCCATTGAAATCAGCTCCTCAAGGCGGTCGTTTTGTACGGCCGCCTTCAATTCATGATTTGCCTGCCTGCATGCAGACGAAGAGGCTGACTTTTTCACGGCCTTGAAGGCGCTTCGGGCGGGGTCTTGACGTGCCCGCGTCGAATTCCCAGATCGATTGTGCCGGTGCTTGAGAGAGACCGGCAGGTCAAGGGGCACAGCTTCCTTGGCGCCCCTCGTATCTATGTTGCTCAATGGAGGATGTAGCTATGAGAACCACGTTTGACTTCAGTCCCCTGTTCCGGTCGAGCATAGGCTTCGATCGAATGCTGAACGCGCTCGAAACGGCGAGCCGGATCGAAACCGTCGACAATTGGCCACCCTACGACATCGCCAAGACCGCGGAAGACGACTACCGCATCACCATGGCGGTGGCCGGATTCTCGCAGGATGAACTGGCCATTACCCAGGAGCAGAACATGCTTATGGTCTCGGGCCAGAAAGCCGGCGAGGACAAGGGTGAGTACCTGCATCGTGGCATCGCCGGCCGCGCATTCCAGCGACGCTTCGAGCTTGCCGACCACGTCAAGGTCGTTGGCGCCAGCTTGGTCAATGGGCTGCTGACGATCGATCTGAAGCGCGAGATCCCGGAAGAGATGAAACCGCGGCGGATCGACATCGCAGCCGACAGCGCCACGCTCAAAGGCACGACAAAGAAGATCGAAGCCGAGAAGCACGCCGCCTGACGGCCGTCCTGTGAGCGCATCCGAGCTACGCGCCGGGCACTGCCCGGCCCGTAGGAGCCTTTCAAGCCGATGAACAGAAAGGAGCGAAACCATGAGTGTCCGTGATCTGATTCCCTGGGGCCGGAGCAACAGCAACCAGCTTCCAAGCATATTCCGCGACGGTGAGCGCGATCCGTTCCTGTCGCTGCATCGCGAGGTGAACCGCTTGTTTGACGACGTTTTCCGCGGCTTCGACAGCCGGTCGCCGTCTTTTGGCGGTGTTTCCGCCCTGGGCGCCGGTTGGCCGAGCGTCGAGATCTCCAACGGCGAGAAGGAGATCAAGGTGATGGCCGAGGTGCCGGGCCTCGAACAGAAAGACATCGAGGTCCTGCTCGACGACGGCGTGCTGACGCTGAGAGGCGAGAAGCGCTCCGAGACGGAGGACAAGGACAGGCAGTTCTCCGAGCGCTATTACGGCCGCTTCGAGCGCCGCATCCCGGTCGGCTATGAGGTCAAGGAAGACGAGGTGGATGCCCGCTTCAAGAACGGCGTGCTGACCGTCACCTTGCCGAAGAGCGAGAAGGCGCAGTCGCAGGTCAAGCGCATCGACATCAAGAGTTGATGCATCGACGCGGGAGGTCGGCCGATACGCCTCCCGCGTCGCAATCCATGAGAGCCACGGCGACCGGATGCCCGCGCAGCGCAGCTCTTCGCGATCGGCTGACAATAGAGAAAATTATGCGACGGGAGCTCCACTTTTCCGTCCTGAAGTTTTTGCATCGCTCATGTGAATGATGACAAGCAGCTCGCTGTCTTTCCCTTTTTTGGCGCATGCTTTCAGAGCCTACCTCGAGAGAAAACCAGCGTGTTTTAGGAGCCGAAGAGGAATCATCTGGCGGCCGGTCCCCTCAAGATGGGACCGACGATAACGTTAATTTTGGTTTCCTTTGCAGAGGCTTCCCGAACGGAAGGTAAGGGGATAGATTAGCAATTCGTTAAGTACGCCCGGGGGCGAGCGTAAAAGATGTGTCGTCGAGCGTAAGGGATGTGCCGTGATGAATTTCAAGTCTCTGATTAAGCGGGCCGAGGACGTCGACAAGGAATTTCAGGAACTCCAATCGGATCTGGCGGAAGCATTCGAGGACGTTCTTAAAGATGATGAACGGCCGCCGTCGGAGGAGGATACCGTTGCCGGCCAGGAACTGGTGGCAAGCGACGAGAATCCGCCGCCGCCCGAAGAGCATCCCGACGCAGCTTCGTCGCGGCTGACGCCGCATACCCAGACACGGCTCGCCGCGCTGGAGGCTGTGGCCGGGCTTTTCCGCGACGGGCAGGGGCATCTGCAGGAGATCGAGGCGAAGCTGGCGGAGATCGCCACCGCGCATCATATGACGCGTGAGGTCCTCAACGTCTTCCATCGCGACGTTTTGCGCTCCAACGAGCTGGAGCTGGCAAACCTCGCTCTCACCACCGAGCGCAAGGCGCTCTCCGAACAACTGCTCGATGCCGCCCGCAAGCAGCGGGAACGTGACGGCGCGGCCGAGGCCTGGCAACAGCGCGAGGCGAGTCTCGTCCAGGACCGGGAGCAACTGCGCTCGGCACTGGCGGCCGTGCGCCTGGAACTGGTGGAGATGGGCAATGAGGCCGCCAGGCGCGAGACGGAGTTCGGCGAGATCGTCAAAGCCCTGACCGCCAAGACCGTCGAAGTCGACAGGCGCGGCGCCGAGAACAAGCTGCTGCGTGAAAAGCAGGTCGGCCTTTCGGTCGATCTGGAGCAGGCGCAAAAGCGCGAAGCGGAGGCCAGGCACAAATTCGATGAGTTCGCGGCGACCCACGCCAGCGAAACCGCTCATATTGCCGAGCTGATGGCCCAACTCGGCAATCATGAAAAGGAAGAGACTCGGCTGCAGAAAGCCCTGGAGGCGACGCAAGCCAAGCTTGCCGAAACCGTCGAGGCGGCGCGGATCGCCGAGAGCGACAGCACCGCCGAATTGGCGCGCAGCCAGGCAGAAATGCGCGGTTTGCGTGCCGAGATCCAGGAACTGCAGTCGCGTCTGGATAAGGCCTCGACCGACAATGGGGAAGCCACGGCGGAGATCACCAGGCTCAAGACGCAGTTGAACGACGCCGTCACCGAACGCCAGATTGCGGAGAAAAGGCTTGCCGTTCTCAAGGACGAGAGCGAAGCCGACAAGAAGAACCTGTCCGAGGTCAGCACCAATCTCTCACGGCTTTCGCTGCAACAGGCGTCCGAACAGATCCAGCTCGATATCCAGAAGCAGGAATGCGAGGATTTGCGCGCCGAAGTCGAAGCGCTCAACGCCCGCATCCGGGAATTGCTGCCTTACGAGCGCCTGCATCGGGTGACCGACGCAAGGTCGCGCAAGGATGCCGCGCCTCAAACCAACGGGATCATCGCGGAAGCGGCGCGTCCCGTCGCGCGGCGCGTTTCTCGGCGCAACATGCGGGCGAACGCGGGCTGACAAAGACCGCCGCGTACTTTTCTGGAATAGGCTTCGCGGGCTATTTGCCCGCCATGCCGTCGGCGAGGTCCTGCGCCTGCTTGAGCAGCGCCGGGAAGGACGGGCCGCCAGGCAGGCGCTGGGCCATGCAGGCGCGGTAGTCGGCGTCGCCCTTTTCCCAGGCGGCGTTGGCGGGATCGGAAGCCTGCGCGTCGTCCTGATCCGAGCCTTGATCGGCCTGCTGGGCTTTCTGCGCCGCGGCGTCGGCGGCTGCCCAGATTGAATCGCAGGCGGCAATCTTGGGCACGGTGGGCGAGGCTGGCGCCTCGGCGATCAGCACGCGGTCGCCTTTGACGACCGTCACCACGACATGCTGGTCATAGATCGGACCGACATCCTGCGTCCAGCCGCCGAGCCGCGCGATCGCCATGTCGGCGCCGTCGGGCTTCTTCAGCGGAAAGTCGAGCGTGCCGGAGAATGCTGCGTCGCTACCGATGGCCTGGGTGTAGAAACTATCGAGCTTCAATGCCGCGCCGATGTCCGTGGGCAGCTTGAAATCCGCTTCCGCCTCGCTCGATTTGGATTTCAGCCAGCGCTCCGTTAGCCCGCGCGTCGAGGCGACGATGCTCGGACCGTCTTCGCTTTGGGCATACCGCAACCCATCCAGCATGCCATAGCCGATATCGGAAGCGCTGAGGCTTTGAATATTGATGGTGCCCGTCGCCGGGAAACCCTTCACCGAAAGCGGGCCGAGAATGGCGGCGAGACGCTGCTGCAGATCGGCCAGCGCCTTCTCGTTCTGCGCATCGATGGTTTCGATGGCGGTGTTGGCGTTTGCCTGTGCCGCTATGTCGGCAATCGCCTTGTCGCGCGCCGCGATATAATCGTCCTCCGGCGAGCCAGCGAGTGCCGTGCTGCCCGCCAGTGCGAAGAGAAGCGTTAAAACCAACCGCATGCTGCAACCCCAAATTAGCGATCAAGAGCCCTTGCGAGCCATCGCCCGACTTGGCGGCTTTTGCGTGGCGGAAATTGGGGCAGCGGCAATCTTTATTCCGCCTTGCGCTTCTCGACCTCGGCCTTCCTCAGCAAGAAGCGCTGGATCTTGCCGCTCGGCGTCTTCGGCAGCTCGCTGACGAACTCGACCTCGCGCGGATAGGAGTGCGCCGAAAGCCGCTGCTTCACATGCTGGACGAGTTCCTCCGCCAGTGCTTCGCTGCCCTGGAAGGCGGGCGCCAGCACCACGAACGCCTTGACGATCTCGATGCGCTGCGGATCGGGCACGCCGACCACCGCCGCCTCGTTGACCGCCGGATGCTCGATCAGCGCGCTTTCGACATCGAACGGCCCGATGCGGTAGCCGGACGAGGTGATGACGTCGTCGCCCCGCCCGATGAAGGAGACGGAGCCGTCCGGCTCATATTCCACCATGTCGCCGGTGCGGTAATAGCCGCCTGCGATCGCCGGCGTTTCCGCCTCGTGGTAGCCGTCGAACCAGCGCAGCGGTGAGTTCGCGATATCGACCGCCAGCACGCCGGGCTGGTTAGGGCCGAGTTCGTTGCCTTGATCGTCCAGCACCACCATGCGGTAGCCCGGCATGGCAAATCCGGCGGAGCCCGCGCGCACGCTATGCGCCAGCCCATGATGGTTGTTGACCATCATGCCATTCTCGGTCTGGCCGTAATGGTCGTGGATCGGGGCGGCGAGGTTAGCGTCGAACCAGCGGATCACTTCCGGGTTGAGCGGCTCGCCGGCGCTGCTTACCACGCGCAGCCTGCCCTTGACCCGGGCGGCCGCCTCCGGCCCTTCCGCCATCAGCAGGCGATAGGCCGTCGGCGAGCCGGCAAGGCTGGTGACGCCCAGACGCTCGATAATGTCGTAGGTCGATTTGGCGTTGAAGGCGCCTTCGTAGAAGGTGGTGGCAATGCCGAGTTGCAAGGGCCCGGTGATGGCGTAGTAAAGCCCATAGGCCCAGCCGGGATCGGCGATGTTCCAGAAGATGTCGTCGGGCCGTAGCCCGATCGCGTCGCGCATATAGGCGCCGAAGGCAAGCAGCGCGCTGAGCGGCACCGGCACGCCCTTCGGATGTCCTTGTCGTGCCCGAGGTCGACATCATCATGAACAGGTCCGAGCCCTTGCGCATCACCGGCGCGCAGTCGGGGGAGGCGACCTCGAGCGCCGCGCGGAAATCGATGTCGCCTGCCGCAAGGGCATCGCCGGGTCCCAAGAATTGTGGCGATGCGCGGGTGGTTTTCCACATCGTCGAGCTTGGCGCGGTTTGCGGGGTTGGTCACCACCAGCTTCGCCCTGCTGTAACTGAGGCGATGCTCGATAGCCTTCGGTCCGAAAGCAGTGAACAAAGGCTGGTAGACCGCGCCGACCCGCCACGTGCCGAGGATCAGCGCCACCAGTTCGGGAATGCGCGGCAGCATGCCGGCCACGAGGTCGCCGGGGCGCACGCCGAGACTTTTGAGCAGGGTGCCGACGCGGCCCGCCATATCGGCCAGATCGTCGAAGGAGTATTCGCGCAATTCATCGGCGGCCGAGATCGCGCGCAGCGCCAGCCGATTTTCGCCGGTATAGCGGCCGCAGCATTCCACATAGGCGTTGATGCCGGTCGCCGGATCGCCGTGGAGGCGCGCGATCTCGTCCTCGATGCGGAATTGCGCAACGGCATCCTCATAGCGCGGCAGCGCCTGCGTCTCGGTTATAGCATCCTCCCTCGCCGGCGGATCAGCTCCTCATGATCGCCGTTGGCAGGAGATTGCCTGAAAAGACGGCGCGGGTCGATTGCGGCGAGAGTCGAGCAAGCGACCGAGGTCGCGCTCCACGGCGGCCCCCAGACCCGCCGGACAAAGGGGGCGCGACGGAGCGCAGCTTTTGTCGTTCAAAGCCCTTTCCAACCAGCAAGTTGGCATCCGTTCCTGAATCGGCGTCTGAGCTACCTATCCACGCTTCCGATAGAGAGTGATGGTCATCTGCTTGCCCACCCCCGCTGGCGCCAGCATGAAGTAATCATAGGTCGTCACCTGGCCGTTCGGACCGACCATCCGCTTCGACCAGATCGGCGCTTCCTCGACCCGCATCTCGGCCCATTGGCGCCCGAAGTCGGGGCTCAGCCCCTTGAGCGGGTCGAGCACGGCGCGGATGTCGGCAGCCGACGCGTATTCGACGGTCGTGGCGCGAAACTGCGCGATCGCCGAGCGAGCCACAACCTCCCAGTCGGCGAACAGCGCGCGCCAGGCCGGATCGAGGAACAGTCGCGCCAGCAGGTTGCGCCTTGCGGGATCCTCCCCATCGAAGCGGCCGAACAAATCCGCCGCCTCGTCGTTCCAGGCAATGAAGTCCCAGGCGCGGTTGAGCGCATAGGCGGGGTTGGGCGAGAGCGTGGCGAGCAATCCGACAATGCGCGGATCGGGCGAGGGGCCTTCGAGCCGCATCGCCTCGGGCAGCCATTCCGGCTTTGCGAGCTTGAACAGGTGCTGGCGTTCCACGGGCAGGAGGTCCAGCACGTCGGCCAGCGCAGTGAGCACCCGGGCGGAAGGATTGGCCTCGCGTCCCTGTTCCAGCCACGTATACCAGGTGGCGCTGATCCCTGCGAGCAACGCGACTTCCTCGCGCAACAGCCCATTCGCGCGACGTCGCGTGCCGGTGCGGATGCCATGCCGTGACGGCTCGACCCGTTCGCGCATGGCGCGCAGGAAGCGGCCAAGTTCCTTACGCCTGTCGATCTCGGCGGTCCGTTCCAGCATCGTTGTGCCTCGAAGGGATAGCGGCACTACCAGCAGCGCCACTCATCTTGTACCACCTTACTACAAGTATAATGAGGCAGCGCATCGCACAACCACACCGCGCCGGAATGCGGCGCCAGACAGAGGATTCTGCAGATGAATGCGCTGAAAAACATCAGGAATATCGACTACACCGTCATCTTCGCCCGCGACATGAAGGAGATGCGGCGTTTCTATGAGGACGTGATGGGCTTTCACGTCCATTCCAGCCTGGGCGAGGGCTGGATCGCCTACCAGGTCGGCTCGTGCCTCCTGGCGCTCACCGAGCGTGGCGTGATGTTCAATGACGCGCCGACGCCTGCAGGCGCGCTCTCCGTGCAGCTCGCCTTCCGTGTGACGCCGGGCCAGGTTGACCAATGTGCCGAGACGTTGTGTGAGAAGGGCGTGGCGATCGAAAGCGGGCCGACCGACCGGCCCTGGGGCCACCGCACGCTGTTCTTTCGCGATCCCGATGGCAATGTGCTGGAGATTTACGCGGATATCTAACCTTGCGGCAGTTCAATCCCTTGCGCCTCCATGTGCCGCTTCCAGCGGTTGCGCAGTTCGCCGGGCCTGCAGCCGATGCGCTCGTCGAGAAAGGTCGCGCAGGATATCCGATCGGTGCGGAAATGGCGGAAATCCTGGCGCATCTCGCACCAGGCGGCGATGAGCCGCACCGTCTCGGCATAGCCGATCATGGTCGGCCAGATGACGCGCTCGCTCTCGTCGCCCTGTTCGTTGCGGTAGCGGATCCGGATCTTGTGGCCCTTGCGGATCGAGGCCCGCGCCCGCGCGATATCCAACCCATCCGGCAGGCTTGCGCGGCTGAGCGGCGCGCCGACGGTCGGATTGCTGACGAAAGGGCGCAGCCCCTCGGGCACGACCGTAGCGATCTTGGCGATCAGGTCGCGCGCGGCGCCCGCCAGCGCCGCATCGCCCTTGTCGGCCACCCATTGGGCGCCGAGCACAGCCGCCTCCAACTCGTCCGGCGTCAGCATCAGCGGCGTCATGTCGTAGTCGCGGTCGAGCACATAGCCGAGGCCGGCCTCGCCTTGGATCGGCACGCGCTGTCCGATGAGGTCGGCGATGTCGCGATAGACCGAGCGGCGTGAGATTTCCAGCTCTTCGGCGATCTGGCTGGCGGTGATCGGCCGGCTCGAGCGCCGCAGGATCTGGATGATCTGGAACAGTCTGTCGGCGCGGCGCAAGGCGTGTCTCCTGTTGCCACTATGCTGGCAGCAGGACCGGTCCACAAGTCGGGCAGGGCGTCTCGACGGTGCTCCGCCGACGGAGAAGGCTCCGCGGCCGCCGACGGAGAAGCTCCGCAGCCGCCGACGGAGAAGCTCCGCAGCTAAACAACGGAGAAGAATCATGAATTTCGTTTCGACCCGTCTCATCACCGCCGACATCAGGCGGCTGGTCGGCTTCTACGAGGAGGTGACCGGCTCGAAGCTCACGCTTTACACCGAGGATTTCGCCGAGCTGATCACCGAGGCGGGCACGCTCGCCATCGGCAGCACGCGCACATTGCAGCTCTTCGGTGGCGACCATGTCGCTCAGCCCGCCGCCAACCGAACGGCGATCATCGAGTTTCGTATCGCCGATGTCGACGCCGAGTACCGACGGCTCGCCGATCGCCTTGCGGGCTCACTGGTGCAGGCGCCGATCACCATGCCTTGGGGTAACCGCTCGCTGCTTTTCCGCGATCCCGACGGCAACCTCATCAACTTCTTCACGCCGGTAACCGCCGAGGCGATCAGGAAATTGGAGAGGTGAGGCGGCCTGCCCCCCGGGGCGAAGGCTTGGCCGCGACAGCGCCGACCTGTACAATCGTAGGCTGAATGCAGGGAAGGGAGGGAAGCGCGTGATGCGGCTTGGTCAGAATCTCTGCCATTTGACGATTGCGGCTTTTATCGCAATGGCGCTTTGGTCCAACGCGGCATCGGCCGACCCCGTCACGCCCGAACAGATCACCGTCGCCCTGCCGAAGCTCGAGGCACTGGCGCAAGGCGCTGTCGCCGATGGCGCGGTGCCCGGTCTCGCCATCGCGGTCGTGCACAATGACGAGGTGGTCTTCCTCAAGGGGTTCGGCCATCGCGAGGCCGGCAAGCCTGAGACCGTCGACGCCGATACCGTGTTCCAGATCGCCTCGCTTTCCAAGCCGGTTTCCGCCACGGTCGTGGCGGCGCTGGTCAGCGACGGCGTCGTGTCCTGGAATTCCAAGATCGCCGACCTCGATCCGAGCTTCCGGCTCGCCGATCCCTATCCAACGAGCGAGCTCACCATCCGCGACTTGTTTTCGCATCGAAGCGGGCTCCCAGGCACCGCCGGAGACGATCTCGAGGACATAGGCTACGATCGCGCCACGATCCTTCACCGCTTGCGCTTCGTGCCGCCATTGTCGAGCTTTCGCGCCGGCTACTCCTACAGCAATTTCGGGCTGACCGAGGGCGCAGTCGCGGCCGCCAGGCCGACGGGAAAATCCTGGGAAGAGGTCGCCGATGAAAAGCTCTATCGTCCGCTAGGCATGGCTTCGACCAGTTCCCGGAACGCCGATTTCATCAAGCACGCAAACCGTGCCGCGCTTCACGTCAAGGTGGACGGCGCCTGGGCCGCCAAGATCAAGCGCGATCCGGACGCGCAGGCGCCTGCCGGCGGCGTCAGCTCCACCGCGCGCGATCTCGCGGAATGGGTGCGCCTGCTGCTGGGCGACGGCGTCTATGCCGGCAAGACGTTGATCGCCGCCGATGCCTTGGACCAGACGCATATGCCGCTGATGACGCGCGGCAAGAACCCCGTCTCCGGGGGCGAATCCTTCTACGGCCTCGGCTGGAACATCGAATTCGGCCGGCACGGCCTGAGCTGGGGCCATGCGGGCGCCTTCAGCGTCGGTGCGCGCACCCTGGTGACGATCTTCCCGAAGGACAAACTCGGCATCGTCATCCTTGCCAATGCCTTCCCGACAGGCGTGCCGGAAGGACTTTTTGACAGCTTTGCCGATCTCGTCTTTGAAGGCAAGGTCGAGAAGGACTGGATCGAGGCGTGGGATGCGATCTACGCCGGCATGTTCGGTCCGGTTGTCGAGACGGCCAAGGCCAGATTTGCCGCGCCGCCGTCAGCGGCTCGGCCGGCGGCGCCGGCCAACGCCTATGCCGGCCACTATGCCAACGACTTCATCGGCGATGCGGTCGTATCGCGGGCGGGAGACGGTCTTATGCTCAAGGTCGGGCCGGCCGGAGCACGGTCCTATTCCTTGACGCATTACGACGGCGACCTGTTCTTGACCTATCCCGACGCCGAGACCCCGGACAGGCCGGTAGGCGTGAGCTTTGTCGTCGGCCCGGACGGCAAAGCATCGGCCGTGACCATCGGGTTCCTCGACGACAATCATCTGGGCACGCTGCCGCGCGTGGGCGACTAACAAATAGACGCGACCCAACCCAGAGTGCTGCCTCCTGCCACCCTTACACGCAGTCCTTACGTCGAAAAACACGAACGTCTATCTCGCGCCAACGCGTCAAAACCTTTTCCTCGAAGCGATTGCTTTTGAATCGAACGCAATGAATGCTCTCGATCAGAAATATGTCGTCCTTGGATGCAACCTCCTCCAGGAACCGGTCAGACCGGACGTCTAGATTTACCTCACGCCCTGATGTTTGATCGATCAATTGCTGAAAGGCGAACATTGCGTAGCAATAATTATCGAAGGTCTCAAAATCCGAGAAGTCGGCACGGTGACATTCATCCAACGTCATCACGGGATAGCTGAACGGGCCGCGAATATCGCTCTTCGTCTCTCGTTTGCTGACTAAGGCTTTGGTGGCGCCGGCTTCCTCCAGTACGGAGGTACTCCACTCCCAGCAGCTAGTGTACCAGTGATTGAAGGCTTCGCGCGGCACGCCATGTTCGTCCGGCAGCCAGCAGTTATATTCTCGCTCGGCGTCGAGTAGCCGGTAAACGTCGAAAAGAAACTCGTATATGAGTGCCGCCACCGTCGCGTTTCGCATTACCTCAACTTCAATTTATGGGGCCTGAGCTGCACCGCTGGGATTATTTGGAAATTCCTCTGTAGTGGAGCAATTTGAAGCAGTCGCCGCTGCCCGACTTCGTCTGCGTCAGCACCGGTTTCGCACGGTCGATCCATAGCTGCTGCGACTTAGTGTCTGCCTCGATCGCGTCGGCCGGTGGAAGCGCGACGAAACTCTTGCCCTTGCTGAAAAGCCAGCAGGCGCGGGCGAGGAACCGCCTGCTGCGCTGGCGCAGCAGATCGGCGTCATAGAAGATGTCGAGCACCTCGCGCTTGATCTTCTGTTCTTTGTCGAGGTTGGCGACCGCCGCCCCGACCGGCTCGTCGCCGATCGCGTCATGCAGGTCCTTGTAGTCGAGGCTCAGCTGCGTCATGGCGTATTTGATCTCGTTTTCGTCGCGCACGATGTTGAACCACAGTGCCGGATCGAGCTCGTTGACGACGAAGGTGTTTTCGAGGTCGCGCGACAGGTTCAGGATATCGAAGTCGCGGACATCGACATCGCGCTCGACCAATTGGATCTTTTCGACCTGCTTGGCGAGGTCGGCTCCCTTGGCGCTGATGGCGGCGCTGTTTCCGCCGAGTTCGGGGCTGACATAGGCGCCGCCCTGGTCCAGCACCTCGTCGAACTCGCCGAGCGTTTCGATGACGGGGGCGCCGCGGGCAACACGCGCCGCGAGCTTGGCCAAGACCAGCTGCAGCTCGGTCTCGCGCTTGCGCTGGTCCTGATAGTTCTGCTGGAAGAAGAAGATGAACAGCGAAACGCCGATGCCGATGAGGATCACGCCCAGCTGCGAAAAGATGTTGCGGTAATATTCCAGCAGCTTTTCGCGATGGCGCACGTCATCGCGCACACTGTGCGCCACATGCAGATTGACAATCAGCGAGAGGATCAGCAGCCCGGCACCGACCAGGATGAGCCCGCCGATCAGGAGGTAGCCATGGCCCGCTTTGAAATCCATCGGTTCGCCCCGAAACCCGCGGCTGTGCAGATTAATACCATTTTTGATTCAACACATTCGCTTTGACGCCAAGTCAGTTTGAATTTTCTCTCCAAAATGACTTGGCTGCGATCACAATTCCGGCCGTCGATCCCGCTATGACGGCAGCAATTGGCGTGATGCCCGAAGGAGGAGTTCGAAGGCTTTTGCGCCTTGGCACGGATGCTGTATCAGGCACTTCGAGTTCAAGGAGTCTTCTATGATCTTCAATGATCGCGCCAGGACGAGCGACGAACCGATGGAGGCGAGCTGCAAATCGGCCGATGATCGGAACGTCCTTTTGGCCGCACCCGACGCCGCCTGGCAAGCCGATATCCGCGCCGGCGTGCGCCATGTCCGCGACCTCGCATCTCTGCCACTCTCGCCCGCCGAGCGCGAAGCCGCGCAGCAAGCCGCCGCCGCGCACAAGGTGCGCGTGCCCAAACCCTATCTCGACCTGATCGATTGGAACGACCCGAACGATCCGATCCGCGCCCAGGTGATCCCGTCGCCGGACGAGCTGATCGCCGTCGAGGGCGAGCTCGGCGATCCGATCGGCGACCATGCCTTCAGCCCCGTGCCTAGGCTGACGCACCGCCATGCCGACCGAGTGCTTCTGTTCCCCACCTATCAGTGCGCCGTCTATTGCCGCTTCTGCTTCAGGAAAGAGTCGCTGACATCGATCGGCCGCGGCTATACGCGCGAAGCGCTGGAGCCGGCGCTGGCCTATATCGCCGGACATCCTGAAATCCGCGAGGTGATCCTGACCGGCGGCGATCCGCTGTCGCTGCCCGACGCCGCGCTGGCCGAAATCCGCGGCCGCCTGGAGGCGATCCCGCATCTCAGGCTTCTGCGCATCCACACCCGCGTGCCGGTGGCGCTGCCGTTGCGCATAACGTCCGGCATGATCGAGGCGCTGCAGGGCCGGCTGATGGTGACGGTGGTCACTCACTTCAACCACCCGCGCGAGCTCACGCAGGCGGCCGAGGCGGCTTGCAGCGCGATGCGGCAGGCCGGTTTCGTGCTGCTCAATCAGAGCGTTCTGCTGAAAGGCGTCAACGACCGCATCGAGGTGCTGGAAGAGCTTTGCCGTGAGCTGATGTATCGGTTGGGCGTAAAACCCTATTACCTGCATCACGGCGACCTCGCGCGCGGCATGGCGCATCGCCGCACCACGATTGCCGAAAGCCAGGCGCTGGTGGCCGAGTTGCGCCGGCGGCTCTCCGGCATCTGCAACCCGACCTACGTCATCGACCTGCCGGAGGGCGGCGGCAAGGTGCCGCTGGCGGCGAGCCATATCGAGGGCCGCGAGGACGGAACCTGGCGCATTCGCGGCCAGGACGGGAAGGCAAGGAGCTACAGCGAGGTTGTGGCGGACTGCTGAGCGCCCGCATGCCGCTCAAGCGCGGCCCGGCCGCCTCGTTTGGGGGCAATCTGCCGGTTACCGGCCTGACCGGCGGGAGTTTGTGGCCGCAGCTGCGACAAACATCGGTCCGAGGCGTTGTGCACCATGTGAACGACCTGCGTTTACTCCTCTGTTTGCACGATGCGGCGTCCTGACAAAGGAGCGACACTGTCATCGATCCTCTTGGATCATCGTAAAGTCCTTAGCTGCCTAGTCCCCAGCTGGGTTCACCTAGCGATCCTCGAAGCCCCGCGTGCTCCTCCCCGGAGCACGCGGGGTCCTTCGTTTGTTGCCGCCGGGTCGCAACATCGCCCTCTTGCTATGGGAACCGGATTCCGCGCCTCGCATTCTATCAGCGGGGACTAAAGGAGTTCGGCATGAAGGCTTTGTTGGGAATCGTTGGCGGCTTCGTGCTGACCCTCGCGGTGTTTGCCAGCGGGCTCGCCTTCGCCACCTGGCTGCTAGCCGCCAAGCCGGTGCGCCAGGCGACCCCGACGATCGGCGTTTCCGAACTTTGGACGAAGGACGCCCAACCGGTCGATCCGGGGAAGCAGAATCTTCAGCGCATTCCCGCCCAGCAGGCGGCGGTGGCACCTGCCAAAGCCGGCGAACCGCCCGAGGCCGATAGCGGCACGCAGACCGCGGCGGTGGTCGCGCCGGCGCCGCCAGCTGCGCCGCGACTACAGCCATTGCCCGACGTTTCTGGCCCGAACCAGCCCGCGGCCGAGCCTGACGCGACCCAGTCTTCCCAGCCGGCTCCGGCCGATCAGCAGGCCGAGCAGCAATTGCCTGTGGCCCATCTGCAATGGTGCGCCGCCCGCTATCGCAGCTACCGTCCGGCCGAAAACAGCTACCGCTCCTACAGTGGCGAGCTCCGCCCCTGCATCTCACCCTATTACGACCCGATGGGCGACCGCACCGCCTCGACCGGCTCGAACGATCGCCAAGGCCAGGGTGGTCAAGCCGCAGCGAATGATCGGCAAACCGCCGCGGCCGATGATCAGACGAGCGACGACCAGGCCGAGATGGAAGGCTACGTCCCGTCGGGCGGCGGCTACGTCACCACCTATGGCGGCCCGCCGGAAGAGATCTCGCCCGAGGCTGGGGCCGTGCGGGCACAGGGCCGGCAGCTCTCGGCCGCCCATGTCGACGATTGCTTCAGCCGCTACCGCTCCTACGATCCGCAGGACAACACCTACCAGCCCTTCGATGGCGGCCCGCGTCGCCAATGCGAGTAGCGCGCCGACGCTTTTCCTCGCCCCGCCAGCGGCGAGGGTGAGGTGGCCGCGAATCGGAAACGGGCCTGCGATGCTGGCGGGCCCGCGCTACGCCTCAGAGCTTCACCACTTTTCCCGGATTCATCACGTTACCCGGATCGATCAACTCCTTGATCGCCTTCGCCAAATCCCGCTTCACCGGATCCGCATGCCGCCCATAGGCCTCGCGCTTTTCCAGCCCCACCCCATGCTCAGCCGAGAACGAACCGCCGGCGTCGCGCAGCCCCTCATAGAGCACGTCCTCGATCGCCTCATGCCGCTCATGTGGGACCGGCCCTTCGCAATTGATGGAGATGTGCAGATTGCCATCGGCGAGATGGCCGTAGACGTAGGGCGCGTATGAGGCGTCGATCTTCTTCAACCCAGCCTCGATGCGCGTCACATAGGCGTCCAGTGCGCCGCCCGGCACGGACACATCGAAGGACGGCGCCATGGGATGCGCGCGCTCGATCTCAACGGTCTCCTCGCGCAGCCGCCACATCTGCGCGGCCTGACCGTCGGAGCTTGCGACTAGCCCATCGATGATGCCGGCCTCTTCCCAGATCGCCGCCAGCCCGTCCTCCAGCGCGCTTCTCGCTGCCTCGATCGAATCGGCGCCGATCCCCAGCACCAGCAGGCACGGTGCATCGAGCGGCAATTGCCCGGGCGCATAGTTCAGCGCTCGTTGCATGAGTGAAGCAAAATTGCGCCATAGAATCTCCGCGGCGGTGAGCCGGGCGCTGGTAGAGGCCAGGAAATGCCGCACGATGCGCTGGGCGCTGGCTGCATCCGGCACGCCGACAAGCGCGGTGGCACTCGCCCCGGCCACCGGGTCGAGCCGCAGCGCCACGCGGGTGACGATGCCGAGCGTGCCTTCCGCGCCGATGAAGAGATGCTTCAGGTCGTAGCCGGCACTTGTCTTCAGCACTCGGGTGAGGTCGCGAAACACCCGCCCGTCCGGCAGCACGGCCTCGAGACCGAGCACGCGGTGGCGCATCGTGCCGTTGCGAAAGGCCATGATGCCGCCGGCATTGGTGGAAACCATGCCGCCGATCGTGGCGCTGCCGCGCGCGGCAAGGTCGATGCCCGGATCGAGCCCATGCACGCCCGCCGCCTCCTGCAGCGCGCCCAGCGTCACGCCCGCCTGGACAATCGCCACGCGCGCGAACGCATCGATCTCCTCAATTTGGGTAAGCCCGCCGAGATCGCAAATCACCTGCCCTTGGGAAGTCGCAGCCCCGCCCGCCAGCCCGGTGCGCCCACCCTGCGCGACAAGGCTGATGCCATGCTCCGCGCAGAATTTCACCAGCGCCGCGACACCCTCGACATCGCGCGGCCGCACCAGTGCCGAGGCGCCGAAATTGCGGGTGTCGAAGCCAGGATCGCGCGAGGCGAGCTCGGCGGCGTCCCAGATGATGGCGGTAGGGAGAAGGGTGCGGAAGGCGGGGAGGAGGGTCATGAATGGGATCCGGCGGCGGACAAGAAGCTCGTCCTATAGAGGAACCGCAGCCCGGGAGTCACGTCGGCACGCCAATGGACTCCCCCGGGTCCACAACCGTACCGGCTCGGTTCAGGAACATTCCGCATTTAGCGGAGTTTGGCGGAACGGCCCGCTCGTTTGAGGCCACACCGGTTCATGGCGGGCTTCGGGAGGAAGCTATGATCCCTGCCACGCCTTCACTTCGTGTTTCTCGCCGCGGCGCATTGCAAATTGGTCTTGGAGCGACGCTCGCTTCAGCGACCGGCGTCGTCCCCGTTTCGCCTGCTTTCGCACAGGATGACATAAAGGACGAAGACATTTTCCGGTTCGCGCTGAACCTGGAATATATGGAGGCAGAATACTACCTCCGGGGCACCACAGGAAAAGGCATCGAGGATTCAGATGCCGGTTCCAAGCCCGGCGACGTCGTCGGCGGCAAGAAGGTTCCTTTCGAAACGCCCGCACTGGCTGAATTTTTGCGGGAAGTCGCGGAAAATGAGCTTGCCCATGTCAGGTTCTACCGCAAGACACTCGCGTCGAATGCGGTGGACCGGCCTGCGATCGATTTTGATGCCGGCTTTGCCGCGGTCGCCAAGGCGGCCGGGCTCGGTGCCGACTTCGATCCCTTCGGCAACCAGATGAACTTCGTGCTTGGCGGCATGCTGTTCGAGGATGTCGGTGTCACCGCCTACGCCGGTGCGGCAACCGTCCTGAAGAACAAGGAATTCCTGGCTGCCGCGGCTGGAATTCTCGCGGTCGAGGCATACCACATGGGGATGGCGCGGTCGTCGCTCTATCGGATGGGCGAGAAGGCCTGGAAGGCGGCGAATGCGGTTTCCGACGCACGCGACAAGATCGACGGGCCCGATGACAAGGACCAGGGCATTCGCGTCGACGGCAAGGCCAACTTCGTTCCTTCGACGCCGGATGCGATTGCCTTCACAAGGACGCCGCAGGAGGTGCTGCGCATTGTTTATCTGACCGACCAATCGGGTGTGAGCAAGGGCGGCTTTTACCCGAACGGGATGAACGGAACGCTCAAGAGCACCTAGCCGCGAGGATGGAGCCGGTCACGATGACCTACAACCCGCACTGCGCAGCATTGGTCGCTGGCCGTCCAATATCGTCTCGACGGGGCGCGCGATGAACGTCAGCAGCGAAGCGACCAGATCATTTTGGATGCTCGACGCCAGCTTGCCCGGCGCTCCCCGCCTCGAGCAAGACGAGCATTGCGACGTGGCCGTCGTTGGAGCCGGCATCGCCGGGGTTTCGATTGCCTATGAACTGGCGCTAGCAGGGCGCAAGGTGGTGCTCGTGGATCGCGGCCCGTTGCTCGGGGGCATGACATCGCGCACGACCGCCCATCTGGCGCCGATCTGCGACGATGGCTTGAGCGCGCTGATCGACATGCGCGGCGAGGCTCTGGCGCGCGGATTTCAGGAGAGCCAGCAAGCCGCCGTCGACCGCATCGAACGGCACGTTGCCAGCCTGGAGATCGACTGCGATTTCCGACGGCTGGACGGCTTCCTTTTCCCGGCCGCATGGATGGACGAGAAGCAGGCCGCCAGAGAATGCAATAAGGAGTATGCGGCTGCGGCAAAGATCGGCGCGGAGGCTGAGCATGGCAAAGGCGTGCCGCTCAAGGGTCATGAATCTGCACCCATCCTGCGCTATCCCGAACAGGCCACCTTCCACCCGCTGAAATATTTGCGTGCCCTGCTGGCTGATTTCGAGAAGCGAGGTGGCAAGGCATTCGCCGACAGCGCCGTCGTCGAGATCGAGGAGGGGGAGCAGATTCGCCTGAAATGCGACGGCGGCTCCACCGTCACGGCTTCGAACGCGGTGTTCGCCACCAATTCCCCGATCAACACATGGGTCAAGATCCATAGCAAGATGGCGCCTTACCGCACCTATGCGATGGCTTTCGACATCGCCAGGGGAACCCTTCCGGATGCGCTCTACTGGGACATGGACGATCCCTATTATTATGTCCGCCTCAATCCCGGCCCCGGCAAGACGGACTTTCTCATTGCCGGCGGCCGTGATCACAAATCGGGCGAAGCGGATGACGGCGAGGCACGCTTTGCCGCGCTCGAAGCCTGGATCAGGGCATTGGTGCCCGATCTTGGCGGAGAAAGAGCACGCTGGTCTGGTCAGGTCCTCGATACGATTGATTATTGCGGCTTCATCGGCCGAAGCCCCGGCAGCGGCAACGTCTTCATGGCCACCGGCGATTCGGGCCAGGGCATGACGCATGGTGCATTGGCCGGACTGCTGATCCGCGATCTGATCGTGGACGGATCGAACCCGTGGGAAGCCGTCTACGCCCCCGACCGGAAGCCGCCCGCCGCGCTCACGCACTACCTCAATGAGAACCTTACAACCGTGAAGAACCTTGCCGGTTACTTGCTGCCCGGTGAGGTCAAGTCGGCCGGCGACCTCAAGCCTGGCGAAGGCGGCATCCTTCAGGACGGCTTGAGCAAGTTCGCCGTGTGCCGCGACCGCGACGGCAAGTTGCACCGGCATTCGGCCAGTTGCACGCATCTCGGCTGCATCGTGCACTGGAATTCGACCGAGCAATGCTGGGATTGCCCCTGCCACGGCTCGCAGTTCGCGCCGGACGGAGCTGTCCTCAACGGCCCGGCCATCCGCGGCTTGGCCCGGTTGGAGGATCGCGGGTCTCGCGCGGAGTCCAAGGTGGCGTCCGGGGGGAGTAACTTATAGCGGTTCACGTTTAGGGCAACCGCCTCGGGTGCTCAGTTGCGGCCGCCGCGCAGAGCGTGTGGCTTTCCCGCCCTCTCGAAGGAAAGTCCCGGGCCAGGGATGCTCGTGCGCCTCGCTTCGCCGGGCCATCGACTGCGAACTGCCGCGATGCAGCTATCTGGTCTTGGAAGGGGGAGCGATCGCCCCTGGAACAATGTCGGTGTTTTGGGCCACCTTTATCCGCCAGCCGGACTGCTCCTTCTTCACCACCAGAAGCAGAATGCCTTCCCGCGTTCCGGCGGGGGAGCCGTCCGGAGCGGACGCACCGGTGAGGGTCCATCTGTAGTGCACCGATGCAACGCCCGGAGATAACTCGACGACTGGCGAGACGACACCCTGCAATCGGCTGTCGCGAAACATGGTCTCATGAGTCGCGCGGTGCGCCGCTTCGATGTCGGCACGGTTTTTCCACCACATGCCCACGACATTGACGAAATTGGCATCCTCGGAAAACAGCGCCGCGAAGTCATCGATATCATGCCTGTTCCAGGCATCGGCAAAGGCAGTCGCGGCATCCTCGGGCCTGTTGACTTCCAGCGCCATGACATGACCTCCCTTGCTTTCCGCCGGCTGGGGGTGAGACGATAGCGGCATCGGCGGCACCTGTCACCGCCCGGCCACAGAAGTTAGCCGCGTCAGCTGTTAACGGCTCCGATCCCCGAAATTAACCTTTTGTTAACCATTCGCCCGGCACCCTTTAACCATTGAGTAAGGATTCGCCCGGACGTGACCTTCGCCGCCCCTCTGCACAACAAATCGATCCGCTTTCGCGCCCGCTCCTTCGTCGCTTTCACGCTGACGCCGGAAGCGCCGATCGCCGACTGGCTAGAGGGGTTGGATCACTGGATCGCCAACTCGCCGGGCTATTTCAACGGGCGCCCGGTGGTGCTGGATCTGAACGTCCTGCAGCCGGGACCGGAGGAGATCGGCGCACTGGTGGGTGTGCTCGGCTCGCGCGGCATCCGCGTCTATGCCATCGAGCTCGAAGGCGCCGAGCTCGGGCCTGAGCTGCCGCCGTTGCTCGCCGGCGCCAAGGAGGCGACGGCCGAGGGATTGCTGGGCCGAGCCGCGCGCAAGGCGCGAGCCGAGGAGTTGGAAGCCGCCGCCGGGGAGCGGGTCCATGCGACCCAAGTGGCCGATCTGGCCGCCGAGGCCGCAAAGGCAGAAATTTCCTCCATAGAGATCTCCGGCGATGAGCCGGTGGATCCCGAGCTGGCAAGACTCGAAGCGGTCCGTATCGAGCCGGCGCAGAGCGATGCGGCCCAATCCAGGTCTGCGAATGCAGGGCAGGGCGCGGCGGAGATGTCGGCCGCCGCCGGCACGCTGATGATCAAGGCGCCGATCCGCTCGGGACAGTCGGTTTTCCATCCGCATGGCGACGTCATCGTGCTGGGCTCGGTCGCGTCCGGCTCGGAAATCGTCGCCGGCGGCTCGATCCATGTCTATGGCACGCTGCGCGGGCGCGCGATCGCCGGCTCCGAAGGCAATGTTTCGGCGCGCATCTTTTGCCGCAAGAACGAGGCCGAGCTGCTCGCCGTCGACGGCTGGTACACCACGGCCGAGGAGATGGAAGGCACCTCGCGCGGCAAGGCCGTGCAGGCCTTCCTCGATAATGATGCGCTGTGCGTGGTGCCGCTCGGCTAGTCCGGCAACGCAAGCTTCGGACCGGTTTCGCGTGCCAGAGTTATGAGTGCATGTCGCCCAAAAGTGCCCAGCGGTTTTGGGAGAACGACATGCACCAAGAAATGAACGAGTTCGCCGTGCCCGGCACGGCCAGAGAATAAAAACCGCCAATGGAGGCTGGATATATGGGCAAGGTAGTCGTGGTCACTTCGGGCAAGGGGGGTGTCGGCAAGACAACCTCGACGGCCGCGCTCGGCGCCGCCGTGGCCAAGACCGGCAAGAAGGTGGCTCTGGTCGATTTCGACGTGGGCCTCAGGAACCTCGACCTCATCATGGGCGCCGAGCGTCGCGTGGTGTTCGACCTCGTCAACGTCATCCAGGGTTCGGCGAAGCTGTCGCAGGCGCTGATCCGCGACAAGCGGCTGGAGACGCTCTATCTGCTGCCCGCCTCGCAGACCCGCGACAAGGATGCGCTGACGGAAGAGGGCGTGGCTGAAGTCATCGCGCGGCTGCGTTCGGTGTTCGACTACGTCTTCTGCGACAGCCCGGCCGGCATCGAGCGCGGCGCCCAGCTTGCCATGCGCTTCGCCGACGAGGCGGTCATTGTCACCAACCCGGAAGTGTCGTCGGTGCGCGACTCCGACCGCATCATCGGCCTGCTCGACGCCCGCACCATGAAGGCGGAGCAGGGCGAGCTGGTCCAGAAACACGTGCTGGTCACGCGCTACGACGCGGCGCGCGCCGCGCGCGGCGAGATGCTGTCGATCGACGACGTGCTCGAGATCCTGTCGACGCCGCTCTTGGGCATCATCCCGGAAAGCCAGGATGTGCTGCGGGCCTCGAACCTGGGCTCGCCCGTCACGCTCTCGGAACCGCTCAATGGTGCCGCAAAAGCTTACCTCGAAGCGGCAAGACGTCTGGAAGGCGAGGACCTGCCGGTGGTCGTCCCCTTCGAACGCAAAGGCTTCCTCGACCGGCTGCTCGGAAGGAGGGCCGCATGAGCATCCTCGATCTCTTCAAACGGCGCACCAGCGCGCCGGTAGCGCGCGAGCGGCTGCAGCTGCTGCTCGCCTATGAGCGCCAGAGCCGCGGCCAGCCGGATCTCGTCTCCATCCTGCGCGAGGAGATCATGGCGGTCATCGCCAAACACGTGCAGATCGACCAGGACTACCTCCAGGTCTCGATGGATCGCGGCGCGACCATGTCGACGCTGGAGATCGACATCCAGATCCCCAACAAGAGCGCCGCGCCGCTTGCCATGGCGGGGTGAAGTATTTCGGGAAGGCGCCGGGCGTGCATCGGGCAAGGCCTCGTTCCCGCACACCACCCCTCTGTCCGGCAGGGCAGAGGGGGTGCTGTCCTGCCTGCCTTTCGGGCGTTCCACCTAATTAATCCTTGTCCCATCCATCCCCGCCCGCTGCCTCACGACATCGCAACCGGCGCGCCCTATCTCCATTCCCGAACCAGGGATGGAGCCGGGATTGACCACAGCACAGGCCGCTGACCAAGAGAGGCACGTCGGCGCCATGCCCGTGCTTGGCCTGCTTGGCGCAATGCTGTCGGTGCAGGTGGGCGCTGCCTTTGCCAAGGGCCTGTTCCCGGTGCTGGGGCCGGAAGGCACGACCATGCTGAGGCTCGCCATCGGCGCGCTGATGCTGGCGGTGGTGCTGAGGCCCTGGAAGGTACTGCCCTCGCGGAAAAACCTGCCCTGGCTTGCCGCCTATGGCATCACCGTCTGCGCCATGAACATGCTGTTCTATGCGGCGCTCCAGCGCATTCCGCTCGGCATCTGCGTGGCGCTCGAATTTACCGGGCCGCTGTTCGTCGCCACGCTCGGCTCCAGGCGCCTGCTTGACCTTGTCTGGGTGGCGCTGGCTGTCGTCGGCATCGTGCTGCTGTCGCCCTTTGCCGGTGTCAGTCGCGGGCTCGATCCGCTGGGCGTGGCGCTGGCGCTCGCGGCGGGCGCCTGCTGGGGGCTTTACATCATCTTCGCCCAGAAGGCCGGCGCCGAGCTCGGTGTGCGCACCTCCGCCTATGGCATGGCGATCGCCGCCGTGCTGGCGCTGCCTTTCGGCTTCAGCGCTGCTCAACCCTATCTCACCGACCCGCACATTATGGCGGGCGCGGCGGCGGTCGGCCTGTTCTCCAGCGCGCTGCCCTTCTATCTGGAAATGCTGGTGCTGGCCCGCATGCCGGCCAAGGTCTACGGCATGCTGGTCTGCCTGGAGCCGGCTGGCGGCGCGCTGACCGGCTTCCTGTTTTTGCATGAGAAGCTCAATCTTTTGCAATGCGTGGGCGTTGCCGCCGTCATTGCTGCCGCCTTCGGCACGGCGGTTGCGGCGCGGCGGCCGGTATCATTGCCGGCCTGAGCGCGTCTTGCGAACATGTCGCGAGCGCGAATCTCGTTAACGGCTTTGCTCGGCCTGGAAATTGATCCCACGACGATAGTGCCCGACCACATCCGGTGGTTGAAATAAGACTTAGGTCCTACGGCAAAACACATTAGGTCCGAGTGGACAAGACAAGGGTCGTGGGCCACTTCCTTATGACCTGCTGATTGGGGATGCTTATGCTGCGACATTGCCGGTGGGGTATCTCAGCCGACAAGCTGAAGGGCTGGCATGGGGAGAGCGGAATGCGCGGATCGCGCAGGGTCTGCAGGCTGGTCTTGCAAGCGCTGACTGCGGTGGCGCTGGTTGTCGCGCCTTTCAGTCTCTCCGTTGATGGTTTGGTCGTGACCAAAGCCTATGCCGGCAAAGGCGGCGGCGGCGGAAACGGCGGCAAGGGTGGTGGAAGCGGTAACGGGGGCGGCAATAGCGGGAACAACGGCAACGGGAATGGCGGCAATTCCGGCTCGGCCGGCGGCTCCAATTCCGGTTCGGCTGGCGGCTCGAATTCCGGCAATGGCGGCAACAGCGGAAACGGTAATAGCGGCGGCAGCAACAACGGAAACGGCAACAACGGAAACGGGAACAGCGACAACGGCAACAACGGCAAGAGCAGCAGCGCCGGCGCGGCAAGCACCGCCGATGTCGACGATCATGTGAACGCCCTGACGGGCGACAAGGTTGAGGCCACCCGCACCAAAATCGAGGTCACGCACCGCAACGGAATGAAGGAGACGATCGAGAACGGCCGGTTCAGGATGGAAGACAAATACGGACGCACCATCGTCGACCGAAAAGCCACCATGGCCGATCTCAATCGCCTGAAGAGTTTGTGAGACAGAGTTTGTGAGAGCGAGGTTTTATCGGGATTAGATCTTAAGGGACCGAAGGTCAGCGCTGCAAAACCAGGTTGCCACCTTTTGCTTCGTCTCTGCGGTCCTGATCGTCTTGCGGTAGAACTTGGCTACTCACCTTACCCCCGCCTCCGTGCGGGGGTAATTTTTTCAAATTCGGCGATGTCCGCCGCTTGCGACATTGGTCAGTCATGCTGGCGGAAATGGTCCGATTGGCCAGGGCATGGGTCGTGGGCCACTTTCGTCGGACCGCCGGAATATGGATTCTTGCAGGGTCAAGACACTGTTCCGTCGCGCCTGTCCCGTGAGCGGAACTTCGGCCATGCCGAGACGGACCCGCAGGAAAGGACGGAATGCACCAACCCGCCTGCAAAAGGCCAGCCTACCTTGTGCTGCGCGTCGTTGTCGCGCTGGCGATTGTCGTCGCGCCCTGTCTGGTGAAGCCGGGCTACATGACCAAGCTCGTATCCGCAGCCTATGCCGGCAATGGCAATGGAGGCGGGAACGGCGGCAATGGCAGTGGCGGCAATTCGGGTTCCGGCGGCGGCTCGAATTCCGGCAATGGCGGCAACAACGGCAACAGCAACGGCCAGGGCGACAACGGCAACAGCAATGCCGGTGGCGGCAACCCCAATGCCGGGCCCGGTAACAACAGCGGCAAGGGCAATACCAATCCCGGCGGCAAGAACAGCTACACCAACGCCGCAACGGGCGACACGCTCTCGATCGACGGCAATAAGGTTACTGTCATTCATCGCAACGGCATGAAGGAGCAAGTCCAGAACGGCCGTTTCGAGATGACGGACGCGCAAGGCCGCACCATAATCGAGCGGCAGGCGACGGAGGAGGACCTGTCGCGCCTGCTGAACCTGTGAGGGTTCTGGAAGAGCTATCCCTTCTCCCGCACCCTCGCATGTCACCCCCTGTCCATGGAGGCCGGGGTGATTGCTTTTAGGCAGTAGGCAGTAGGCAGTAGGCAGTAGGCAGTAGAATGTCATCTTCGCCACTGCCTACCTGCCTACTGCCTAACTTGCTGCCTTTCCCTCGCCTCATGCATCAGCAGCGCCGCCTCGGTGCGATTGCGCACGTTGAGCTTGGCGAGCACCCTGGTCATGTGATGCTTGACCGTCTTCTCCTGCAGCGACAGCCGGGCGGCGACCTCCTTGTTGCTCAGCCCCTCTGCGACCAGTTTCAGGATCTCGGCCTCGCGGCCGGTGAGTTGGCTCAGCGGATCGGGCTTGCCGCCTGTGGGCTGCAGAAGGTCGGAAAGCAGCCTGGCCGAGAGGCTCGGCGATACGTAGCTCTGGCCATTGGCGACATCGCGCAGGATCTCGGCCAGCGCCTTGGAGCCGACGCCTTTCAGCACATAGCCGCGTGCGCCTGCCTTCAGCGCCTGGGCGACATCGGCATTGGTCTCCGACACGGTGAGCATGACGATCTTCTGCTCGGGCATCGCTGCAAGGATGCCGGCGAGCGCGTTGAGGCCGCCGCCCGGCATGCTGATGTCGAGCAGGAGGATATCGGGCGTGCTGGCGCGCGCCAGCCTTTCGGCGTCCTCGGCGCTGGCGCCTTCGCCCACCAGTTCGAAGCCCCCCATTTCGCCGAGGCTGCGCGCCACGCCCTCGCGAAACAGGGGATGGTCGTCGACTATTGCGATGCGGATGGATGCGCTCACGGTTGCTCCTCGACAGACAGGGTGATCACCAGTCTTGTTCCTCCCGGGCCAGACAGCGTTTCGAACTGCCCGCCGATGCTTTCGATACGCTCCCTCAGGCCCGCAAGCCCAAGGCCCTCGCTTCGGGCCGGGTCGAACCCGGGGCCGGTGTCCACAACCTCGACGAGGAGCTTGCCGCCTTTCGTCGTGGTTCTGACCTGCTGGCCCTTGCCCTTGCCGTGCCGGAAGGCGTTGTTCAGGCCTTCCTGCACGAAGCGATAGATGCTGATCTTTTCCGAGGTGCCAAGTTCCGGCAAGCGATCGGGCAGGGTTAGCAACACTTTGGTGCTGGTGCGCCGCTCATGCTCGGCCACCGCGAGCCGCAAAATGTCGGCGATGGCCTGCGTCTCGATCTGCGGCAGCACCAGCCCGTTGCAGATGCCGCGTATTTCGCGCATCGCTTCGCCGAGCGTCTTGTGGATGCCGGCGATCTCGGCCTCGCGCAGCGTGCTCGATGTTGTCGGATCGACCAGCACCGGGCTGTCCATCCTGAGCGCTGCGAGCGCTACCAGTTGCGCCGGCCCGTCATGCAGATCGGCGCCGATACGCCTCAGATACCGTTCATTGATGGCGGTGGCGCGGCGCGAGGCGCGCTGCACGCGCTGGCGCAGCGACGAATTCTGCGCCAGCGCCGCCTGCAATTCCGAAACCTTGGCCTCGAGCGCAGCCTGTTGGGTGACGATGGTGCGGCTGCCACGGAAAACGATACCGGAGAGCAGGGCGAGCGCCGCGGCGGTGGCGGCCGCCACCACCAGCCATGTCCACAGCAGGGCCGAGTGGAGCGATTCCTCGAAGTCGCCGGACAATTCGTAGAATTCGGTCACGGCCACGACCTCTCCCGACCAGGGCTCGCGCACCGGATTGTAGATTTCCAGCAGCGGAGCGCCCATCGACCGCTCCTTGTCGTCTTCCTCGTCCTCGAGCCTGTTGTATTTGACCATGACGTTGCCGGCAAAAGCGGCGATGAGGTTGGCGTTGGGCTTGATCTGCCTCCCGATCAGGCTTGCGTCCTTTGAATAGAGGATTGTGCCGTCGCGCCGCCAAAGCTTGAACGACACCAGCCTTTTGCCGAGTGCGCCCTGGCCGAGCGTCTCGTCCAGCGCCCGCTTGACCGTGTCGTCGAGTTCCTGGCTCTTGCGCATGTCGGGCAGCAGCGGCGCGATTACGCTGTCGACATAGAGCGCGGTGGTCGCGGCGGAATTGTGCAAGACGCCGTCACGGATCTGCGATGTCACCCACAGCCCGACCACGAGCATCACCGCCAGAAGGCCGATGCCGCCCGCGATCACGAACTGCCAGGCCAGCGACAGACCGCTCCAGATTCGTGCAGGTCGTTTCAAATACCTCCCAAACATCGGCACCGCTCACCCACCCGTTCGCCAGAGTATAGGCCAGGGGAGGCAATTGCGACACCGACCTTGGTCCGTGCCCGTCGGGAAGGTTAATGGCGAGGCGGTTTGCAGGCCCGTACCACCTCCGATTCGCAGCCAGGGAAGGCTGCTCATGCTTCCCCATGGCAAAAGCCCGCGCCATTCCTATTGACGGGGAAGACGCGGGCCGGTTGCCACCTGGATTTGGATCATCTCTTGCGGCTCTGCATTGCCGAGACAATCACCAATAGAGCCCGAGGTCCACATCTAAAGACATATGCTTCGGCGGATACAGCGCTACAGGGCGGCCGATGCCAGCCGCTCGCGGTCTCCCGCCGTTCGTTATGGATGAAAACATATAGCGGCTGGCTCTTGAATGGCCCCGCTCGTAGCCCCGCGTTCTACCGGCTGACATAAGCCGCTGGAGTCGCCGCAAATTGCCCCCAAAAGAAGTCAGGGCCAAGCTGTTGATGGCTCGAACAACCACCGCATAATGGGTTAAAACCTTGCGGTTCTTGGCAACACGTTATGGACGCCGGTACAAAAAAGCAAAAAAGAAATCAGCCGTTGTCGATCTTTGAGCTCGAGGCGCTGCGGGAAGCTTTCAGGCAGTCTGTTCGCGAGAACGACGTCGCGGAAGCGGAATGGGCGCGGCACGCCGAGCTGTTCGTCAAGAGAGCGCTGCAAAACGTCGGTCGCGTCACGCGGGCTTAGAGCGTTCGGACGCAAAGCGTTGCCAGGGAAATGTGAGCGGTTGAGCCCAGCGCCTTCATAGCTTCCGGAATTGCGTCAGGGAAGCGCTCCGGTGATGGGTGATTCGTCAGCGCCACACGGTCGGACCATTGCGCTGGCGCATAGGACCTCAGCAACAATTGCGGGCACAATGGGAAACGAACACTCTGACCCTGCGCCGGCTCCCCCCAAGGAAACCCAATGTCGGCGCTTTAGCCCGGCTTGCCTGTCAAAGAGCCGTACTCTTTGCCGCCAAGGCAAGCCGGGCTACCCAAACTGCCGATCCGGCGTCCTCCCATGTTCCATATCGCCCAGAGACGGCGACAGGAGACGCGCTGGGATGGCAGGCGTCCGGTCGTCCTCGTTCGACGGAACGAAAAGCGGGCAAGTGCGTTGTCCGCCGCGATGTCGAGGATCTCTCATCATCACAAGGTCGAAAGGCCTTTTCAGGCCTCGGTTGCCGAGGCCGAGCGCTTGGCGCGCGCACAAAAGAACGCCAGGCTGAAGGACCTTCGCACCCACGCTTCGTGGCTGGTGCTCGATCCGCAGGCGCACTTCCAGGAGGAGATCGATTGCTCGGCGCTGCTCGGCGACCTGCCCATCCGAAAGGTCGTCCGCGACGACTAGATCTTTGCGGCTTTCAGGCTCAGGCAGCCTGCAGTCGGGCCGCGCCATCTTCGCGCGATATCTCGACCAGCCGGGCGATCGCCCATGGCACCATCAGCGCGAAGAATGCCGTGGCATCGAGGAAGACGGACCGCACCAGATCGAACCCGCTGTGGTCATAGCACACTGCGAACTCCATCACGCCTGACCCTTGTTGACCCACCCATTGCGCCCGTCGTTTCACGAGCTTGGAGAGCATGGCCCTGATTTGCATGAATTACAAGTGATAGCTAATTTACCTGCTGGGTGAGATGCTCTTGCATGCGCGGCCACGCGCGCCGAAGCATTTAGGCCGGCTTCGGCCAGAACAACCAGGTGAGCCCCAGCGCCGCCAGCGCCCAGAGCGCGATCATGAAGGCGAGACCGGCCTTGCTCACCGGCTTCTCGCGTCGCATGGCATCTTCGCGGAATTCCCGCATCAGATCGGCCGGAACCAGCTTCACGGCGAGCATGATGCCGACAGGCACGATCAGCAGGTCGTCCAGGTAGCCGATGATCGGGATGAAGTCCGGAATTAGATCGACAGGGCTCAGCGCATAGGCCGCGACGGCGCCTGCGGCCGCTTTTGCGTACCAGGGCACGCGCGGATCACGGGCGGCAATCCAGAGCGCCACCACATCGCGCTTGATCTTGCGCGCCCACTGCTTTGCCGCATCGAGCATAGACATGCCGCTTATATAAGGGTGCGCGGGTCTTCGGGCCATTTGGCGGTCGACGGCTTGGTCGCTCAGGCGCAATCCTTCAATTCCACAACGTCGACGCCGAGGCGGAAGGCTTGGCCGTCGGCATAGGAGCGCGCATGCTGCTCGGCTTCGAAGGGGAAGACGAGCGTGGTGCCGTAGGCGGTGACGCGGACCGTCCACTTCTGGCCCCTGACGAGTTCAACGCCATGAAGCTTCGCCGTAACCATCTCGCCCTCCTCAGATCCGGCACTTCAGCGACATCCGTAACGTCGCGAAAGTCATTTGAATGCAAATAATCCGACCAAATCGTGTCGTTGCGGTGTGGATTCCGACATTGGGTCGTTTGCGTCCGTGAAATGGTTCACCGACAGCAGCACTTTTTTTGCTGCCGGGCCGCAAGCGGGCGGGATGGCCTGCTTGGAACCGCGACGGCCTCAGTTGGGTTAGAGTCTTGGTTCACAAGGAGACAGCGATGATCCGCAAGCTGAAATCCGGCGAATACCGGCTCTATTCGCGCAAGACCGATCCCAGGACCTTCAAGTCGCGGGAAGCCGCCGAAAAGCACGAACGCGAAGTGCAGTATTTCAAGCGCCATTAGGCAGCTTCACGGTTGATTCAGCGCAAGGACGCGCGAAGAAGGGCCGTGATCCGCTCTTCACCCATGTGGTCGCGACGGGGTGCGCGGGCGAGGGTGGCCAGGCACGTTGGAGCCGATATGGTCGAGGTCGCAACGGCGCGTCACCATCTCGACCGACTTGGTGTCGACGGTCACGCGCCCCAGCACCTGTACGGTCGTGCGTCCGAGATCCTCGTCGACATGGACGACTTCGCCTTCGAGCCTGAGCTTGTCGCCGGCCTTGGCGTTGGGCTCGACCATCGAATAATTATGGCTGTCGCCGTCGAGCGCCAGCATGACGCGGTCTTTGACGCGCTCGGTCACCGTCACGAGCACCGCCACCCTATCCCCTATTTCAACAACGGGCCGTGTCATTGCGGCCTCCCTTCTGCTCCGCGCGAATGTCGCCCTGGAGCCAATTGGCTGACGACACGCCCGGTGCCGCCAGCTGCTGAAATAAACGGGAAAACAAGCGTTTGGTTGCCTCTGCGCTGCCTCCGCCGATCACATGAAGCCAGGATTTCGCGGCAGGTACTGTGTCCAATCGCCATAAACGGGAGACGCCATCAACGGCATCGCGAAGGTGATGCGCATGCCTTTGATTGACCACAAGGCCGAGCGGCGCGTCGCATATGCCGTCTTGGCTGCTCGACTGCTGGAGCTTGGCGAACGGAACCCCGCGGGTCGACAGATGTTCCTGTTGCTCGCAACGACAATGGGGATGCCACATGGTTGCGCCACGCGCGGTTTGGAAGGGTTTTCTGAAGGTCGGCTCTGTGTCTTGCGGCATCAAGCTGGTCGGCGCCACAAGCGAGGCCGGCAAGGTGCATTTCAAGATACTGAACCGCAAGGATGGCTTGCCGGTGAAAAGCGCCTATGTCGACGAGCAGACCGGCGATGTCGTCGAGACCGAGGATCAGACCAAGGGCTTCGAACTGGAAGAGAACGATTACATCGAGATCGAGCCGGACGAGATCAAGAAGCTGAAACTCACCTCGGCGCACACGCTGGAGGTCGACGAGTTCGTCGCCCTGGATGACATCGACACGCGCTATCTGGAAAAGCCTTATTACCTCGTCCCCGCCGATGGTGCCGCGCTTGAGGCTTTCAGCGTATTGCGTGAGGCGATGAAGAAGAAGCGTGTCGCCGCAAGGTCCTGCGTGGTGCTCTACCAGCGTGGCCGCGAGGTCGTGATCCAGCCCTTCGGCAAGGGCATGCTGCTCACCGAGCTGCGCACGCGCAACGAGATGGTATCGGAAAAAAGCGTCTTCGAGGGTCTGAAGTCGCCGAAATACGACAAGGATCTCCTGGAGATCGCCGAACTCCTGATCGACAAGAAGGTGACCAAGTTCGACCCATCGAAATTCGAAGACACTTATGAGGATGCGCTGATTGCGATGATCGATGCCAAGCGCAAGGGCAAGAAGCTGCCGAAGGCGGCGCCCAAGCCGAAGGAAAACGTCATCGATCTGGCTGCGGTGCTGAGGAAGAGCCTTGCCAAGGAAGGGATCAAGGCGCCGTCGACGGGGAGGCCTGCCCGCAAGTCGGCTTGATCTGATATCATCGCCAGGCTCAGGCGCGCGCACGGCCATCTCGCCGCCGTCCTCGCTATGTTCGAGCAGGGGCGCTCCTGTCTCGATCTCGCGCAACAGCTCCACGCCGTCGAAAGCGCCGTCGGCAACGCCAAGCGCGAGCTGATCCACGACCATATCGAGCATTGTCTCGTCGAAGGCGGCGAATCGACCAGGGGCACGCTCAAGGAGCTCAAGCAGCTCACCAAATATCTGTGAGACGTTCGATGTGGGAAAAAGCTCTGGACTGGTTCGGCTTCGGCGCGCACGGAGATGATCATGGCGGGCATGGCCACGGCCAACACGGACCGCACGGCCACACGCATGGCGTGATCGACGCCACCATCGCCACCACCGATCGCGGCATCTGGGCGATCAAGTGGTCGTTCGCGATCCTGGCGATCACCGCCGCCTTGCAAATCGTCGTCGTCATGGCTTCGGGCAGCGTGGCACTGCTTGCCGATACCATCCACAACATCGCTGACGCGACGACGGCCATACCGCTGTGGATCGCTTTCGTGCTGGTGCGGCGCAAGCCGACCCGCAGGTTCACCTACGGCCTCGGCCGGGTCGAGGACCTGGCCGGCATCATCATCGTGCTCATCATCCTGGCGAGCGCGCTCGTGGCCGGGTATGAAGCTGTCAACCGCTTGTCAATCCGCGCCCTGTCCTATTCCTGGGCTGGCTCGCCGCGGCCGGCGTGATCGGCTTCCTCGGCAACGAGGCGGTGGCGGTCTTCCGCATCCGCGTCGGTCGCCAGATCAACAGCGCGGCCTTGATCGCCGATGGCTATCACGCCCGCACCGACGGCCTCACCAGCCTCGCCGTCATTGCCGGCGCGGTCGGCGTCTGGCTTAGTTACCCATTGGCCGATCCGATCATAGGCCTGCTCATCACGGTCGCCATCTTCGGCATCGTCTGGCAATCGGCGCGCTCGGTGCTGACGCGCATGCTGGACGGCGTCGGGCCCGGCCTCGTTGATGAGATTCACCACGCCGCCGAACATGTCGTCGGGATCGAAAAGGTGGTTGACGCCAAGGCCCGCTGGCTAGGCCACAAGCTGCATGTCGATGTGGAGATTGCAGTCAATGACGGGCTGCTGCTTGCCGCCGCGAACAACATCGCCGCATTGCTCAAGGCCGAGCTCTTCGCGCACATTCCCGCGCTCGACGTCGCCACGGTGCGCTTTGCCGAGCCACGGACCGAAGGCGGCCACCATCATGCGCCCGATCCGTTCCTGGTCTCGGGCAAGCTCGCCAGCGGGTTACTCGAGATCGTCGACACGCCGCAGGGCGAGCGCATGCGGCTGCGCCTGTCGCGTCACGCCGAGGGCCTGCGGGCGAACGTCGCCATCGAAAGGGCGGACGGTGCGGTCGAAAGCCTGCCGCTGTCTCCGGTCGGCGGAGATCACCATTATCTGCAAGCCTGGTCGCCCCGGCCGAGCCGCACGAGTTCAGCGCCAGGCTGCAACTGGCTGCAGGTCCCGACAGCGAGGATCTCCCCTTCGCCATGGCCGAGCCGGAAGGCCATCACCATGAGCACGTGAATGGACCGGTTTGGCTCTAATGCCGCCTGCATCTGGACGCTGTTGGAGATCGGCACTGGGTTGTTCCTGTTCGGCGCGGCTTTGCGCCAGGTCTTGGTTGCTTGAAATCGCTGGTTTTTTTGCAATTCAGAGATGGCTGAACTCTGTGCTGCGCAGGCCGAAATCGGGTTGATTGCCCTTCTTGCAGAGGCGTAGCCTCATAGCTCCTCAGGCGGCTTGACGTGGCGGAAAGCCCAAAGCAAAGCCAGATCATAGAGGATCTTGAGGACACCGCAGATCACCAGCGGCCAGGCTTCGAACCCTGCAGCAAACAGCGCCCCGGCAATGGCCGGGCTCGCCGCTGCCGCGAGACTGCGTGGAACCGACGTGACGCTCGCCGCCGCAGGCCGCTCCGGCGGCGTGACGACTGCCATCACATATGAGGAGCGGGTGGGCACGTCCATCTGGGACAGTGCTGCGCGTACAAGAAGAAATGCCAGGGAGGCATGAAGATTCGGCACCAGGGCGGCCAGGATCAAGCAGATGCTTGACGGGATGTGAGTGAACACCATCGTGTTCACAAGCCCGATGCGGTTCGACAGCCATGCGGCGACCGGAAATGAGACAGCCGATAAAACACCCGACCAGAAAAAGAACACCCCGGCAGTCGACAGTGAAAGCCCAAACTTGCTGAACAACCACAAAGCCATGAGCGACTGCACCGCAAACCCGCCGGCGAACGCATCGATGCTGAACAGGGCCGCCAACTTGTAAACAATGCCGCGCGACGGCCCAAGCGCCGCTGCCGGCCGGTCCTTGGGCGAGGTTTTGGGACCGACTGGAATGCGCGCGTATACCAAGCCTCCCGCCAGGCCGAGACATGCATAGAGGACGAACATCGCCTTCAGCGCCGTTAATCGCGACATCCCGATCGTCACCAGAAAGTCCGGGCTGGTTGCGGCAAGGGCGCCAAACGCTGCCGCTAGCGCCCCCAGCAGGCTGTAACGCGCGAACGCCCTGGTGCGGTCCGCGTCGGCGACGAGCCGCGACAGGACTGCATGCTCCAGCGGAACGAAGATGCTTACGCTTCCCGACGAAGGATTGATGGTGCCCAGGAAGGCCACGAGCAGAAGAAGTGCATAGGTGCTTGACTGCGTATAGGCCAACCCGGTTGCGATCATCAGGCCGGACGCAGCCAGAAGCAGGGTGCGCCGGTCTGCGCGCACAGCCAGGAAGCCGATGCCGAGCGTCAACAATGCCGAACCAAGGAGTGCGGCGGTAGCCACGACACCGATCTCCAGCGGCCCAAGCCCGATCGACGCTAGATATACCGGTAGGAGCACTGCGGCTAAGCCGTCCCCAAAATCCCGAAGGGCGCGCGCCGCGTAGATGTCCGCAGCGCGGCCTCCTTCTGGCTGGTGGCCCGGCTGTTCGGCGCCGGCCGGGCCAATGCCGCCGCCTTCCGAATTTGGCCGGGACTGCGGCAAAGTCAGCTACCCGTCCTAAGGTGCACCTGATCGAGCGCCAGCTTCAGCCCTTTGGCCAACGTCCCGACATCGTCATTTGCCCAAAAATGCATGAAGAACAGCCGGGGTTGATCGTCGAGCATGTGGTTGTGCACAGCGGTGACCTCTATCCCGCTTTCCCGCAGGGCTCGTAGCACCGGATTCACTTCAGAGGCGATCAGGACGAAATCGCCGGTGATCGCGGCCTTGCCACTTCCGGTCGGCTGGAAGTTGATGGCAATCGCGGAGCCCATTGCGTCAGGCACCTCCATGCCATCGTCCTTGATGGTTTCTGCGCGCGCGATGCTGACCTGGTAGACACCGCCGGTGACCTTGCCTTTGTGTCCAAGCGCCTGGTCAATGGTTTGCGTATCAAGATCGATCGCTTTCGAAGCAGCGGCGGCGCTCGCCGGTGCGTCCGAAAGCGGCGTTCCACTCTGCTGCAACGCCAAATGCAGCGCCGCAGCCAGCTTCTCCGGATCGCCGTGCCCAAGGACGTGCATATACATCGTCTCCGGCTGGGCCCTCTGCAGGTGATTGTGGAGGGCCGTGACCTCGATGCCGCTTTCAATCAGTTTCATCATCACCAGGTCGATCTCGGGCACGGTCAACACGAGATCGCCCATTACCATGGCATCGTGATCGCCCAGGGGTTTGAATGCGAGCCACGAGCCGAGCGCCAAGGCCGGTTTGAGTTCCACGCCGTCGAGAGTGACTTTCAGATCGGAACGAGGCAGCCCGACGCGGTAGACTCCCCCTAGCGCTTCTGTGCCGGATTTCCCGAGCGCCTGCGCTACCGCCTTCCAGTCGGGTGCGGCAAGGGAGGGTTGGGCAATTCCAAGGGAGGCTGCTAACGCGAGGCCAGCTATGATTTTTCCATGCATGATTTGCTCCTGTGTTCAGCCCAGGTGCCCAAATGGAAAACGTCTGCCGTTCCGAGATGACATCGCGCTCTCGGAATTGTGATGCGCGCCCGGTTTCGGTGAAACGGTGAAACGCCCCTAGGCCGTGCGGCTACCCGGCGCGCCGATAATCGACCATGCGGCGGCGGTGAGCGCAGTGGCCGCGGCAAGCAGCACCGCGAGGCTCGGTAGGTGGAAGAAGATGTCCCGCCAGCGTGGCTTCACGACCGCGCCGGTGCTGAAGGCCTCGCCGCTATACTGGCACAGGATCCACGACGCGCCGCTGCGCACCATGTCGGCATCGATGTCGGAGATCAGCGCCTTCGCGTTGCGTTCGGCGGAGGGCATCGTGGCCATATAGGTGAGCAGCGCTTTGGCGGTGGCGAGATAGGCGTGGCTGCATTCGTTGAACGGGCTCTCTTCGTCGCCAAGACTTCCCGGCATCAGGCCCCAGAGGCAGTAGGTGAATTGCAGATTGCCGTGATTGTAGAGCCGCCGGAAAGTCGGGTCGGTCACGGTCTGGCGTTGGGCAAGGTCCAGGATATCGCCTCGGTAGCGCGCAATCACCGCCATCTGGCCGTGGGTGAGGCTGGGGATCTGGATGCCGGGGGGAGGCGGGTCCGACGAGCCGCCATGCGCTTGCGCGGATGTGGCGGCCAGAAGTGCGAGCAGCACCGAAACCGAGCAATTCCAGGAAAAGTGTGCTGCGGTTTTCCGTCCGGAATTGCGAGAAAACAAAGGACCAAAGTGGCTCGGCGGTCGTACCGACCGTTGAGCCACTTTGGCCGCCAGGGCGCGAAACCGTGGCAGCCAACGCATCGGATTTCAGGCGTAGCGGCGTGCCGGGCTGCGCTGGTCGCGCACCGCGACGACGCGCTCGGCAGCCGCGCCGAAGCCGAGCCCGACGACGGTCCACAGCACCAGCTGGATGCCGAGCGAGGCGATGCGGAACTGCCACAGCACGGTCGCCGAGAAGTTCTCCGGCACTTCATTGATGTCGGGCAGCGCCGCCTTCACCAGCGCGAAGACGACGAGGAAAGCGAGGCCCGCGACGATCGAGGCGTTCCAGGCGCCGAGCCGGTTCCACAGCCGTTGCGCCAGGCCGACCGCCGCCACCATCGCCGCGATCGAGACGACGATCATGATGAAGAACAGCTCGGTGCGGTAGCCGATGGTCTCGGCATTGCCTACCGCCGGCGGATTCGCTGGGTATTTGAGGCTCGGAACAACGATCGCGGCAAGGAAGCCGAGCAGCGCGATCAGCGCCGAGGTGCCGCGCGGACCGAGCGAGCCCAGACGGCCATGGGCATAGGCGAAGACCAGCGAGAACAGCCCGCCAAGGGCGGCGCCATAGACCAGTACGCCGGTTGCGAGACCGATGCCGGCCTGCGTGGTGCGACTGACCATCTCGGGCTCCGGCGCCGCCCCGGCGGCCTGGGCCTGCTGGTCCTCGAAGGCGATCGCCTTGTGGACCTGCGGCTCGCCATAGACGCGCGCGAAGGCGAATGCCAGAATCCCCGCAACCAGCCCGACAAGCATGCCGCGCAGCAAAAGTTTTCCGACCATGTCACTAATCCTTCTGAGCAATTCCAGGAAAAGTGCGTAGCGGTTTTCCGTCCGGAATTGCGTTAAGCCAACCAAGCAATTCCAGGAAAAGTGCGTAGCGGTTTCCGTCCGGAATTGCGTTAGATCAGAATCGAAAGGGTTCAGCGATGCTGAACCGCTTTAGTGGCAGGGGAAGCCGAGCAGGTGGCGGCCATCATGCACGAATTCGTGCACATAGCTGCCACGGATCAGCGACGTCGCGCCTTCTTCCGCACCGACGAAATAGATCGCCATCATCAGCATCAGGCCGGCGAAGATGGCCCACGGCAGAAGCTCGCGAACCGGTATCGCAACCGGACCGTAGCTGGGGGCGAAGGTGGTGTCGGACATATTGACCTCCCGTGGGATACTGCGTCCCGTTGATCGAACAATGCTGCGGAATAAGGCCTGACTTTCGGCTGGTGCCGATCACAGTGGCGCGACCGTGCCGGACTCGCACCGGCTTCCAATCCCGTATAGCGCTAAAACACTTGTCAGCACTTCGTTCGCCTGTCAACGACATGTAATGGCCAATACGGCTTCGCGCGGCCGAAATTTCACTGGACCACGGAGTTTTGGGATGCTCGCCCGCCTGACGATGATCGCAACCGGCGCGACGCAGGCCACGCGCAAGGGTCGTTTTCCGACTGACGAGGCGCTGGAGCCGCGGTCCTTCGAGCGTGCCGGCGCGCTGGCCATTTCGCTGCGCCGTGCCGACCGCGTCTGGACGAGCCCGGAGCTGGCCGCGCGGCAGACGGCCGAGGTGCTCGGCCTTGATCCGACGGTCGAGCCGCTGCTTGCCGAGCAGGATTTCGGGCGCTGGGCCGGCAAAAGTTTCGAGGAGGTGCAGGCGGAGGATCCGGAAGGCATGGCGGCATGGCTTTCCGACCCGGATGCCGCACCCCATGACGGCGAGTCGCTTACCGCTGTGGCCCGGCGCGGCGCGGCACTGCTGGAGCGCCTTGCCGCCGAGAGCGGCCACACCATCGCGCTCACCCACGCCGTGCCGATCCGCGCCGCCATCGTGCATGTGCTGGGCGCGCCGCTCTCCTCGGTCTGGAAGATCGACATCGAGCCGCTGTCGCTCACCGAATTCCGCAGCGACGGCCGCCGCTGGGTGTTGCATGCGAGCGGCGTGGTCGCCGGCGCAATATAACGCCGGAGAACCACTCACCTGCCGACGAGCGGGCGAGCCTCGCCGTTTCAGCAATCGCTAACGGAACGGAAACGCCTCGCTGCTATGGTGCGGCCCCGTGGCGAGGAGAGCCTTGCCCGAGGAGTCCGCTGCCCATGGCCGAATATCCCGAGACCGAGCGCCGTCTTCATGTGCGCGAATTCGTGCTCAAGGAAGCCACGATCATTGCCAACGGCGTCCGGATCCGCTGCTCGGTCAGAAACCAGCACGAGCAGGGTGCGGAATTGCGCGTGGCCGCCGATATGGGCATCCCCGAACGCTTCCTGCTCGAGGTTCCAGCCGACGACACGGCCTATCGCGCTTTGGTGCGGTGGCGGCGCAACGACCGCGTCGGCGTGGCGCTCTACAGCAACGCGCCGAAGGACTGACGCGTCGGACGTCTAACCAATTCGTCACTTGATCCTGGCCCGCACGTGCAACCCGGCACGCATGGAACGCAACCGCCGCGAGCCCGTTCATCGCTGCCGATCAACAGGAAATTCGCGCATGGGCAGGACAGCCGTTTGGGTGGCGCTGATCGCCATCGTTCTCGTGGCTCTCTATCTGCTGCAGGCCAACGGCATAATCCGGTTCTAAAGCAGCGGCGCCGCTCGCCACGATTCGCAAGGTCAGCAGCAGCGGCTCGCTCCGCAGCATGGCTGGCTTGCCGCTTTCTGTTCCTTTAGCCAGCGGTCGCGCGGCTTGCAGCTTGCCGGCCGTGGCGTCAACTCGACCTCGATGACACCGTCAACGACGCTTGGCTGAGCCGCCCGGTACAATTCGATTGGGCGGACGCCGTCGCTGACCTCGAAGGTCAGCTTCGCCGCCTGGTCGAGACCGACATGGTCCGAAACCTTGCGGATGATCGCGGCGAATTTGCCGGCTGGCATATGGACGGGGCCGCCTTCGTCCACGTCCCACAGCTGGACGAATATCTCCGACCAGGATTCCGGATTTGCTTCGCAATCCAGCGCCGCGAACTGTCCTGCCTTCACCTCGGTGACGTGGTAGCCCGGCTTTACCGGTCGCCCGTCATAGCGGAACATCAGCGGTCTATCCTTGTGATCGGCAAGCGCGCCCAGCAGATCGCCGATGGTCAAGTCGGAGGGGTCGATCGGGACGACATTTTTCCGGTTGTCAGAAGAGAGCATGTCGGCTATTCCTCATTTCAATATTTCAAGGATTATTGAAACGTGGATGAACGTCAAGCCCTGATCGCCTTTGGCGCGCTGTCGCAGGAAACACGCCTGCGCCTGCTACGGTTGCTGGTCGTTGCCGGGCCGGATGGCATCGCCGCCGGTTCGCTCGCCGAACAAGTCGAGGTCTCGCCGTCCAATGTCAGCTTCCATCTCAAGGAATTGGAACGGTCTGGCCTCGTGACCGCGAGGCGTGATGCCCGCTCGATCGTCTACAGCGCCGAATACGACGCGCTGTCCGGGCTGATCCGCTTCCTGATGGAGGATTGCTGCTCGGGCCGCCCCGAAATCTGCGTGCCGGCGCTCACAGCACCTTGCTGCGAGCCGGGCGAGGTGACCCGGCAATGACCATTTCGCTCGTCGCCGAACCCGAGACCTTACGATGAACACTTTCGATTTGCCGCGACGGTTCGCGGCTGAAGCTTTGGGCACCGGTCTGCTGGTGGCGACCGTCGTCGGCTCCGGTATCATGGCCGAGACGCTGACGTATGACATCGCGCTGGCGCTGCTTGGTAACACGCTTGCAACCGGTGCCATGCTAGTGGTGTTGATCACCATCCTCGGGCCGATCTCCGGCGCGCATTTCAATCCAGCCGTTTCGCTGGTGTTCTGCCTCAAGCGGTCGCTGCCAACCCGTGATCTTGTTGCCTATCTCGCCGCGCAGGTCGCCGGCGGCATTGCCGGCACGATGGCGGCGCATCTCATGTTCGCCCTGCCGATGCTGGAGGTTGCGACGAAGCTGCGTGCCGGGCCGGCGCAGTGGTTCTCGGAAGCGGTCGCAACATTCGGCCTTGTCGCCGTCATCCTTGCCGGCCTCCGTTTCGAACGGCCGGCCGTGCCGTGGCTGGTCGGGCTCTATATCACGGCCGCCTATTGGTTCACGGCGTCCACGTCTTTCGCCAATCCCGCCGTCGCCGTGGCGCGCTCGCTTACCAACACCTTCTCCGGCATCAGGCCGGTCGATCTGCCGGGCTTCATCGTCGCCGAACTGCTCGGCGCCTTGATCGCGCTGGCGCTGATGGGCTGGCTGCTCAAGCCCGAAACCGTTCAGCAATATCAGCCACGGAAAGCAGAGCCATGACGGTCACGATCTATCACAATCCCGCTTGCGGCACCTCGCGCAACACGCTCGCCATGATCCGCGCCAGCGGCGAGGAGCCGGTTGTGGTCGAATATCTGAGGACGCCGCCGAGCCGCCAGCGGCTGCTCGAACTGATCGCGGCAATGGGGATCTCTGCGCGCGATTTGTTGCGGGAGAAAGGGACCCCCTACGCCGACCTTGGTCTCTCCGACCCGAAATGGAGCGATGACGAGCTGATCGATTTCATGCTCGCTCATCCGATCCTGATCAACCGGCCTATCGTCGAGACGCTCAAAGGAACAAAACTCTGCCGGCCCTCGGAAGCGGTACTGCCGCTGCTCGACAATCCAGTGCGCGAGTTCGTCAAGGAGGACGGCGAGAAAGTCGCTTACACGGCGGGGCAAGCCTGATTGGACGCCGCCGCGCCCATCGCTCGCAATCGCCACGTCCTCGTTTCGGCTCTCGGCGTCACGCAGATCCTCGCCTGGGGATCGTCCTATTATCTGCCCGCCGTGCTTGCCGCGCCGATTGCCGAGGATACCGGCTGGTCGCTCGCCTCGGTCGTCGCCGGGCTGTCCTGCGGGCTGCTGCTTGCCGGGCTGGTCTCGCCCGTCACCGGACGGCTGATCCAGCGCCATGGCGGCCGGCCTGTGCTTGCCGCGAGCTCGTTGCTGTTGGCCGCTGCCCATTCGCTGCTGGCGACCGCAACCGCCTATCCCCTTTACCTGATTGCCTGGCTGCTCATGGGCCTGGGCATGTCGAGCGGCCTCTACGATGCCGGTTTCGCCACGCTCGGCCGCCTCTATGGGCAGGGTGCGCGAAGCGCCATCACCAACCTGACGCTCTTCGGTGGTTTCGCCAGCACGGTCTGCTGGCCGCTCAGCGCCTTCCTTGTCGAGCATGGCGGGTGGCGCATCGCCTGTCTTTGCTACGCCGCGATCCATCTGGCGATCTGTCTGCCGCTCCATCTTTGGGTGATCCCGCCACCGCCGCCCATGGCGCCCGCGCCGGTGAAGGACAGGTCGAAGGAGGCGTCGGCCACGGGCAGGATGCGGGCACGCTTCATTCTGCTGGCGTCGATCCTGACATTGGCCGCGATGATCGCATCCATGCTCTCCGTCCACCTGCTGACGCTGCTGCAATTGCGCGGCGTGGGCCTGGCGGCCGCCGTCGGCCTTGGCGCATTGGTCGGCCCGTCACAGGTCGGCGCGAGGGTGGCGGAGCTGCTGATCGGCCGCAACCGGCACCATCCGATCTGGACGATGCTGACATCCGTATCGCTGCTCGCGGCCGGGATCTGGCTGCTCCTGGCGAGCCAGACCTTCGTTGCGCTTGCTTTGATCCTTTACGGCGCCGGCAACGGCATCCACACGATCGCGCGCGGCGCGCTGCCGCTGGTGCTGTTCGACCCGCGGCAATATGCAGCGCTGATGGGCAAGCTCGCGACGCCCAGCCTCATCGTCCAGGCGGCGGCTCCTTCCATAGGAGCGCTGCTTCTTGCCGTGGGCGGCGGCAATCTCGTCCTGGCCACGCTCGCGGTCGCCGCCACGGTCAATGTGGGGCTCTGCGCCTGTCTCATAGCGGCGGTGCGCCGATAGCTTCGTCTCACGGCCTTGCAGGCCCGGCCGAACTTTACATTTTTGTAAATTGCCCTCAGCGATTAATTCGCGATACGGCTCGCCAGCGGTTCGGCTCGGCTATCCGCGTGATGGGCACTTCCGGATGAATGGGCCGAGCCGAATTCAACTTGGGAGAAAGCTATGATTCGCAAAGTTCTGGTTACAGTTTCGGTTGTTTCGCTTTTCAGCATGCCGGCATTTGCGGCCACGCAGTATTGGGTGGCAAAGGACGCCACCACCAAGAAATGCTCCGTGGTTTCCACGAAGCCGGACGGCAAGAAACTGACCGATGCCGGGACGAAGGCTTACACGTCCCAGGCCAATGCCGAAAAGGCGCTGAAGATGCTGAAAGACTGCAAGTAAATTTGCTGTCCTGAAATTTGCGCCCGCTTCGGCATGCCGGAGCGGGCTTTTTTCTTCGCCGGGACTGCCTTCGGGAAACGGCGTGGAGCGAACCGCCGGCCAGGGCGGCACCGCCTCTTATTATTTGTCGACCGCCGGCGTCTCGTTGAGCACGGCGGCCAGATGCAGGCCTCCGAGCGCGAGCTGCTCGAAGCGCTTCAGTCGCGATGCTCGGGCATCGCCTTCAGCTGGTCCTTCGTCCAACTGGTGACGGCATGCACGTCGCCGTCCTCGTCGCGCATGAAATCGAGCTGGCTGGCGGTGACGGCCACCGGCTTCGCGCCGATGCCGAGAAAGCCGCCAACATCGATGACGACCTGGCTGCCGTGCAGATGGTCGACCGAGCCGATCTTCTCGTCATCGGGGCCGTAGATGGTCGCGCCTTCGAGGATGTCCGGCGTGAGCTCGGCATTGGTCAGTCTTACGTGGCTGGTATGGTCCATGGCGCATCTCCTGTGGTTGTACAGGGGATGAACCTCCGATCGGGGCGAGGGTTCCGCCGACGGAGCGAAAAGGAGCGCTGCTCAGCGAAGCGCCGCCCATCCCGTCACGAGGATGAGGACAAGCGTGACCAGCGCGCCCGAGACATAGAGGATTGTCCTGACGCTGCCGCCCTTGGCGGCTTTTCCGCCTCGCAGGTAGATCACCATGTGCATGAGGCGTATCGCCAGATGGATCCACACGAGCACGGCCAGCGTCACCGGTCCGACACCGGCCATCATCGCCAACCCAGCGGGCACAACAAAGGGCGCGTGTGCCTCGACCGAGTTCATGTGGACGCGGTCGATCCGGTAGAGCGGATTATTGTCGTCCGCCGGGATGACCGGACCCGCAAGCTTGCCCGCAAATCCCTTGGACGAGCCGGAATAGATCGCCAGCGCCACCGACAGGAGACAGAGCGCAAGCACGCCCAGAATGCTCAACCAATAGGGTTCCATGGTCTGCTCTCCTCCTCATCGCAGTGGCCATATCGGCCGCGGCCGTCCGCCGATGCGGGGCGCTGCTATCAGGCCGCCCGGGCAAAAAGCTCCTGGTACCGCTGCAGATAAAGCGGCCAGCCCTGATCGCCCTCGACGCCGCCGCGCACGCTTTCCCAGCCCTGGCCATGCCGTTCGATATGGCGATGCTCGATTTCGACCCGGGTCCGGTTTTCCGCCTCGGCCGTGAAGCGGACTTCCCACTCGCTTGTGCGGGCGAGATCAGTTTCGATCTGCCAGCGCGGGTTGATGTCCCAGCTTAAGAGCAGCCGGTTCGGCGGCTCGTAGGCGAGCACACGGGCGAAGCGGCATTCCGAGCCGTCGACGCCGCGATCGTAGACGTGGCCGCCGACCCGCGGCTCGAAGATCGTTTCCGCGATCGGCACGGCGAGCAGATTGTGCTCGCGCGGTTTGAAATTGCCGAAATCCTCGGTGAACACCTTGAAGGCGCGCGCGATCGGCGCGGCGACCACGACCGAATGCCTTACGGGAGCAGGGGCCGGTTGCTTGATCATGTTTCGTCCTCTGTCGGTTGCTCGACAATTTGCGCGTAGGCGGCAAGCGTCTTCACCCAGAACTGGTCGATCTCAGCCCGAAAGGCCGTGAGGCCATCCGGATCGATGCGGTAAATGCGTTCCTTGCCCGAACGCGTGTCGGCCACCAGCCCGGCATCCTTGAGCACCTTCAAGTGCTGCGAGACCGCCGGCCTCGTGACCGGCAACACATTGGCGAGCCCGCTCACCGAACTGGGTCGGTCGACCAGCAGTTCGAAGATCGTGCGTCGCGTCGGATCGCCGAGCGCTGTCCAGTATTTCGCGTTAGTGGCCACTAACGCGAAATTAGGGTCGTGCGTCTTTCCTGTCAACCCGGATGGAGAGTGCGCACGCCGAGCGCAGGCGCCGAGGGACGTGCTTTGGGGTATGCCCGTGCTTCTTCCGCCGAGCGCAGATAGGTCGATTGCTGGCTCGTCAGCTGTGCCGCTTCGCCTTGAGACTCCGTGCCGCCTCCTCGATCGCCGCGCGATCGTTGCCCAGCCTGTCGAGCAGCTCCTGTGCCTCCTCGCCCGAAATGCCGGTGCGCACCGCAAGCGCCTCCACCGTCAGCACGTCCGCGCTGTCGATCTCGCGCGTTTCGGGCAGCGCGTCGTTCGCCGTCATCGGCAGGGCCGCTTCGCGGTCGATCTCCATTTCGGCCTGATGCCAGTGCCGTTCATGATTGCCGAGGATGCCGCCCTCGCGTTGAAAGATTTCATAGGCACGCTGCCTGATCTTCTCGGTCCGATCGTCGTCCATCGCCGTTCCTCCTTGCGTGTCACAAGAACGCGGGACAGGGCGGAACGATCCGCGTCGTTCGCGAAGTGATCGCCGGCACAATTCCGGGCCTTCACCGCGCAGGCTTGTGCCTAGAGTTACGGCCCGTATATCGCCACTGCTTTGCCGAACATGCCGGGCTCGGGTTTCACGCCGAGCCCCGGCCGCTGCGGCACGGCGATGTGACCTTGCTTGATGACGACCGGGTGCTTCTGGTCGAAATGGCCTTTGATGTATTCCTGGGCGATCCAGGTGCCTTCCATGCGGCGCGGCTCGACTGTGGCGGCCAGATGCACGCAGGCCGCCGCGATGATGTCGCCGCCCCAGGCGTCGTCGCAACTGTGCGGCAGGGAGCGGATGGTGCAGAGATCGCGCACCGTCGTCATCTTCGTCAGGCCACCCAGACGTGTCACCTTGAAGCCGAAGCCATCGGCAATCCCCAGCGAGATCGCCCTCAGCACCGCGTTCTGGTCTTCGGTGCTTTCGTCGAGATAGACGGGATGCGTGACGCGGCCTTTCAGCGTCGCGATCTCGTCCATCGTGTTGCAGGGCTGCTCGAAGATGAAGGGGATTTGCTGGCAGAGCCGGTCGAGATGGATCGCGGCGGCCACCGTCAGGCCCCGGTTGCCGTCGACCGCGATGCTCGCCTTGTAGCCGACCGCTTCCCAGACCTTGTGGACGACCTCTACGTCTTCTTCGAGATTGCGCCCGCCGATCTTCACCTGCAGTCGCGGATAGCCGGCCTTCACCTTGTCGGCGGCGATCCTCGCCGTCTCGTCAGGGGCGCCGACGATCAGCGAATAATAGGCCGGCACGCGGTCCGTCAGCGCCCCGCCCAAAAGCGTCGAGACCGGCACGCCGAGTTTTTGGCCGAGCAGGTCGAGAAAGGCCGTGTCGAAAGCAGCCTTGGCGTAGCCGTGCCCGTTGAGGCGCTCGTCCATCTGCTTGGCGAGCGCCCTGATCGAGGCAATCTCTGCGCCGATCAGCCCCGGCGCGATCTCGGCGATCGCGGCGCGGGCGCCCAGCGCATGATGCGCCTGGTAGACCGGGCCGATCGGGCAGGTCTCGCCCCATCCGGCAAAACCGTCATCGGTGACGATCTCGACAAGCGTCGAGTCCAGAGCCTCCACATCGGCGCTGGCCATCCGGTAGACGCCGCCTTTGACCGGCAATTGCGCCGAATAGACGTTGATCCGATCGATGCGCATGCCGGTTACATCCGCGCCCTGGCCGAGGTCGGATCGTAAGGCGAATCCGCGATCACCTCGGCGATCTTCCAGTCGCCCAGGACCGCGACGTTGAGCTTGGTACCTGGCTTCGAAAACCGCTCGGGCAGCAGCGCCAGCGCCACGTCATGCCCAAGCGCATAGCCATAGCCGCCCGACGTGATGCGCCCGACCAGCGCGCCGTCGCTATAGAGCCCTTCATTGGCAAGCGTGCTTGCGCCATCGGTGTCGATCCTGAGCGTCACGGATCGCCTCCGGTCGTTGCGCCCCTTGTATTTCAGAACCGCGTCGCGCCCGATGAAGTCGCCCTTGTCGAGGCGGATGAAGCGCTCCAGCCCGCTCTCCAGCGCGTTGAGCTCCGGGTTCATGTCGCGATACATGGCGCGATAGGATTTCTCGAGCCTGAGCGACTCCAGCGCATGCAGTCCGACCAGCCGCATGCCGTGCTTCTCGCCTTCCTTGAGGATCGCGTCGAGCAATTGCCGCTGGTAGGGCAGGGGGTGGTAGAGCTCCCAGCCGAGCTCGCCTTCATAGTTCACCCGCAGCAGCCGCACGTCGCTTGCCAAGGCGACGCTGCCGGTCTTCACGCCGAACCACGGAAAACTTTCGTTAGAAAGGTCGATCTCGGTCAGCGGCTGCAGCACCTCGCGCGCCTTGGGTCCGACGACCGTAAAGCAGCCGCGGTCGTTGGTGACGTTCTTCAGGCTCACGCTGCCGTCGGCGGGAAGCAGTCTGGAAAGATCGTCGAAATTCCAGCGTTCGGCACGCGGCGTCGAGATCAGGTAGAACAGGTCCTCGCCAAGCCGCGCCACCATATATTCCGCCTGCACGCCACCACCGGCGGTGAGATGATGCGCCAGCGTCACCTTGCCGACGGCCGGCAGTCGGTTGGCGACGATCCTGTCCAGCCAGGCATGCGCATTTGAGCCGGACACTTCGAACTTCGTCATCGGCGTCATCTCGACGAGGCCGACGGCGTTGCGCACCGCCAGCACTTCCTCGCCGACGAGGTTCCCCTTGGGTGTCCAGCGCCAGCTATACTGGTCCTTGGCCTCGACCCCATCGCGTGCGAACCAGTTGGGCATCTCCCAGCCATTGAGCACGCCCCAGACCGCTCCCAGTTCCGTCAGCCGGTCATAGGACGGCGCGGTCTTCTGCGGCCGGGCGGCGGGCATGTCCTGTCCCGGATACTTCTGTTCGGCATGCGTGCCCCAGGCCTCGCGCACCTTCTCGCGCGTCCAGGCCTTGTTGGCGTAATCGCCGAAACGGCGCGGATCGAGATCGGAGATGTCGAGGCTGTTGCCGCCCTCGACGATCCGCTCCGAGAGATAATAGCCGATCGTGCCGCCCCATAGGATGCCGCCCGGCACGCCTTCGGCCAGCCATATATTGGGCAGGCCCCACGCCGGTCCCATCAAAGGCAGCTCGTCTGCCGTCATCTGGAAGGGTCCGCGCACATTGGCCTTGATGCCGACACGCCCGAGCGCCGGGACCAGATGCAGCGCCTGTTCCCAGTTCCATGAAACCGCCTCGAAATCCTCTTCCAGCAGATCGGCGCCGAACCAGGCAGGCACGCCGTCCTCGGCGAACAGCTTCAGGTTTTCGGTGCGTTCGTAAGGCCCGAACATCAACCCGTCGCCTTCTTCGCGCAGATATCCTTCAAAACCCTCGTCGCGCAGGATCGGCATTTCGGGCCGCCCAGCGCGCTTGCGCTCTACGACTTCCGGCACCGCTTCGGTGATCCAGTACTGGTGCAGGATCGGGATCGCCGGGATGTCGAGGCCGAGCAGCGCCCCGGTCTGGCGCGCGTAATTGCCGGTGGCGCAAATCACATGCTCGCAGGTGATATCACCGTTATTGGTCTGGACGAGCCACTCGCCGCTGGGCGTCCGGTTGAACCCGGTGACCTCGGTGTTGAGATAGACCTTGGCGCCGAGATCCCGCGCGCCCTTGGCCATGGCATGCGTGACGTCGGCCGGCGCGATATGCCCGTCATCGGGATGGTAGAGCGCGCCCAGCATCTGTTTGTTGTCGAGCAGCGGCCAGAGCTTGTGCGCCTCGTCGGGTGTGAGCAATTGCGCCCGCATGCCCTGCACCTCGGCGACGCTCATATAGCTTTTGAATTCGTCGAGCCGGTCCCTGGAGTTGGCGATGCGCAGCTGCCCGCATTTGTGCCAGCCCACCGGCTGCCCGGTCTCGGCCTCCAGCCCCTCATAGATCTCGATCGTCTTGTTGATCATTCGCCCGACATTGATGTTGCGGGCATAGGAGGGGATGAGCCCCGCCGCGTGCCAGGTCGAGCCGGCCGTGAGCTGCGTGCGCTCCAGCAGCGTGACATCGGTCCAGCCGCGCTTGGCCAGGCCGTAAAGAATACCCGCGCCGACGCATCCTCCGCCGACGACCACCACCCGCGCATGTGTCTGCATCAAATCACCAATTTCGACCGTTCAGAGCAAAGTGCCGCTGAAAGCTACAGTTGGTGATTGGCGGTGTAACGTCTTCAAAAATGAGGGGTCATGATAAATTGGGCTTATGCAGAGGTATGCGCGGCATGGCTCGGGCCTGCGGTACTCACCTGGTTTGCCCCTCTTGGGCGGCCTCGTCCTTGAAGTCGACCTTCGTGCCCGGCTTGACCATGGCGGCGAGGTCCTCGGCGTCCCAGTTGGTCATACGGATGCAGCCATGCGAGAAGGTGGTGCCGATCTTGCCCGGGTCGGGCGTGCCGTGGATGCCGTAGCTTTCGATCGAGAGGTCGATCCACACCGATCCGACGGGATTGTTGGGCCCCTTGGCGATGGTGAAGGGATGCCTGGTCTTCACCCCCTTGAAGGCGAATTTCGGATTGTAGCGATAGGTCGGATTGTGCACCACGCGCTTGACCTCGGCCGTGCCGCTCGGCGCCGGCTTTTCCTCGCTGCCGATCGAGGCCGGATAGACTGCAATCGCCTTGCCCGACGCATCGAGGGCGCGCACCTGGCGGGATGCCTTGTCGACCTCGACGCTGGCAATCTGTGAAGGAGGATCGCCTCGGCCGACATCGGGCACCGCCAGGGTCGTGCCGGCCTTGCTGAATCCCGCGCGGAGGTTAAGCATCCTCAGCAATTGCTCACTGACGTGAAACCGCTCCGCCAGCTTCTCCCGTGCGTTGCGGTAGCCGAGGCGCTTGAGATGCGCCATGCTCTCCATGCGGGCCGGAATGCGCTTGGTGAAGGGGCCGCGCACATCCTTGGCCGTGACTTCGTATGTTGTCAGCACAGGGCCGGCAAAAGTTGCCGCGAGCTTGTCCCAGGTCTCCCGCGTAAGCTTGCCGTCGGAGGGCAACCCGTTCGCCGCCTGGAAGGCCGCGACGGCCTTCGTGAAGTTCTCCGAAACGCGGCCGTCGATCAGGCCGGGGGAGAAGCGGGCGCGATCCAGAAGCACCTGCGCCTTGAGCAGCATGGGGCTGACGCCGTTCGGTTCGCCCTCGCTGAATTGCGCCTGATTGACGGCATCGGGCTCCAGCCTCGCTGCCTGCGCGACGCCGCATGCAAGCGCGAGCGCCACCGCGACGACAACAACGAGCCTGATCATCGACATCACTCCGGAACCGCGACAAGGACCTGCCTCTATGACGCGGCAGCCCCGATCTGGTTCCTGTCGGGGACGGGCGGAGTGAAGATCGTCGAAAGTGCTTCGCTACCGGCGATCGCGGCTGAAGACGATTGAGGCGGCGCTGGCCGCCGCCTCAAACACGTCAGACATGTTTCGGCTGAGCGCTTCGCGGGATGGGGGGAATGGCACCATCCTCGATGAGGATATCCTTCTTGCGAGCAAAGGCGACGAAAACACCCCTCGCTGTTTCCGCATCCACATCCCCAGCCAGGGCGGCTCTGCAGGCGCGGATCGCGGCCTTCTGCTCGGGGCTGTTGCCGCACCAGTCGATGACGAATTGATAGGCGTCCGCCACGGTGTTCAATTGACGCGGAAATCCCAGTCCTACCCAGACATGGATTGGCTTTTCGAACGGTTTGGCGAGCATCGCGAACCCTCCTCGATCCGCGATTAGGCGGTCAGCCCGCCGCCCTTGCCGCCTTTGCTGATCATCCAGGGCAAGGTGGTGCTCACGTCTTCCTGGATTCTGGCGGACTTCGCAAAACCGCAAAATGCCTCTCTGGCGGCCGTCAGCGGAAAGCCGCTGTCGAATGCCCGCTGGCAGGCGCGCAGTGCCGTTTCATAGATCGGCCCACGCCGGTTCTTGGGCCATTCATAGAGAAATTCCAGGGCGTCTTCGAGGCAGGCGATTTCCTGGATGAGGCTGTTTCCGCTCTTGACGAAAACAGGGCTGTCGAACATCCGATCGTTCATAAGATCCTCCAAATCGAACGAACAATTTGAGTTTGGGACGGGCGGGGATCAGCGGTCCGCGCCTGGATGCGATATGGGTTTACGAATTTGAGCCGTCAAGGACTTGGCGGATGCGGTCATGTCCAATTTGTACAAGTCCAATCCTTCTGTCCGCTGCTCGGCCCAAGCCGGCGGCGGCGGCCTTGTCAGCGACTGGAATTGAGCTTCTGGATACGCCCCTGATCCAGCCGGAACACGCCGTCCGTACCGCCTTGCTGCTCGAAGTCGGTTTGAAGCTCGTCCCATGTGCCGAGATATGCGCCGCACTCGGCGCAATGGATCGGTGTTGCGGGCTGGGCATCGGCCGGGATCTGCAGACGGATGGTGCCGCAAAACGGGCATTCCAGTTTGTGGTCCAGATATTCGCCAGCCATTTTGCGGAGCATCGCGCAACAAGCGCGTCTTCGCAAGCAGGGAATTTCCGACGAGCTTTGCTTCAGCCGGCTCGATCTTCGAAGCAGCCGGTCGCGAAACGCCGCCACGAGATCCGGCGGGCATCCGCCGCATTCAGCCGGTCACACGCGGCTTGAAGTGGACGTCTGGACGCGCGCCCTTATGATCCGTGCTTCTCGCAGAAGCGACGGTCGGTCGCGCCCGACGGCCTTTATCAGCCTCCTGGCTTGAGCCTCCGAGATGCCGGTTTTCTCTTTCAGCAGAATGACGAGCTGCTTGTCGTCAATTCGACCGTGGGAACTGCCTTCACCGGGTTCAGTCATATCAAAGATCCTCCTTCCAACCGAACTAGAAGGGCCGTCGAAAGTTTCAACTCGGTTTTGCTTGGCTAGGCGCTCCGCGGCATTATCTGCCCAGCGGTCTTCGCGAAAGCTCGGCCAGCTCCCGCTCGTCAGTAATTCCCGCCATGTAGTTGGCGATGATGCGCAAGGCCCGCCGTTCGCGCTGCTCCTCGGTTTCATTGGCGCCCGCGCTGAGCTCAAGGACGCGACCGAGAAAGCTCACCTCATCGGGCGTGAACGCACCTTTCGACAGTCTTGTGATCGGCATTGCCGCCTCCGTCGCCCTAAACCCAAAGGAAACTCGGCCAGCGGACATGTTCGTGACACAGCGACCGAAGGCCGGGCTTGACCAATCTCAACATTGGCGCGGCCATCCTGCATGTTTGTAGATGATCCGCATTAACCTTTGTGAATCGAGCTGACGGAAGGTAGCTGTCAGACGTCCGCCACCCCCTTCCACCAACGATACGCTATAACTGCATGTGAAGCCTGCTGGCCAGCCACTCGGTAACCTTCTCGCTCATCGGGCGCGCCTGCCACTCCGCCAAGCTGATCTGCCTCGACCGCTTCAAGTCCTCGTTGAACAAGTCGATTTGCGTCTGCGCAAAATCCTTGCCGTAGACATTGAGGCTGGCT
>NZ_JAPYKO010000010.1:0-194949 GCF_037179585.1 Mesorhizobium argentiipisi (SeqCode) | reverse complement strand
ACCTGCAAGCTTCTGGCCCAGAAATGCTTCCGCCAGGCTCAACTGCCCCGTCTGCTTCACCGCCATTGCGATTCCCTCCGAGCTTCCTTCTCAGGGAATCACAACCAGCCAATTACGCAACAGGCCCGCAAGGGGAGATCAGCAGCTCATCCGCTGGCTCTCGTTTCAATGTCGGCGATTGGCGAAAGCCGAGCGACATCCAATCCCCCCTTGCGGGGGAGATGTCCGGCAGGACAGAGGGGGGTGCTGTCCCTCGGCATCTCCAAAAGGCCGTCGCAACGTCCTCGAAAATTATCTCCCCGCCCGCCTCCCCGCTTCATAAGCCCGCCGCGCCCACACCGCCATTTCATCGGGATCGTCGAAGGCGTCGTCGGGCACGCTCCAATAGGGCATCGCCACCTCCTTGCCGTGGCGCGAGCCGGTATAGGTCCACTGGCGGCAACCCGCGGCCTCGAAATCGGGAATGGTTTCCTCATCCGCCTTGAGCATCAGCTCGCCACGCACGACAACCGCGACGATGACGCCGTCGCAATAGATGCCCTTGCCGCCGAACAGTTTTCGGATGCCGACGGGCCCAAGGCTTTCGAACAATTCTTCAAGGCGCGCATTATCCATGCCGCGATCATCTCATCCGTCGCCCGCCTTGTCATCGCCGCAACCAAAAGCATGCTGACAGGTTGAAACCTGGAAACGGAGTTCCCGCCATGCCCGTCCTGCTCAAAGGCTCCTGCCGCTGCGGCGCCGTCCGCTTCGAGGTGGAGAGCCACACGCCTGTGCCTTTCATGCTCTGCTACTGCTCGATCTGCCGCAAGCAGCAGGGCGGCGGCGGGTTCGCCATCAATCTCGGCGCCGACTACGAGACGATGAATATCAAGGGCAAGCGCAGCCTCGGCGTCTATCGCGCCGAAATCGAAGATGACGAGCATCCGCATTGCGAGGTCTCGACCGGCGAACGCAATTTCTGCAGGAAATGCGGCGCAGCACTCTGGCTCTACGATCCGACCTGGCCGGAGCTTGTGCATCCGTTTGCCTCGGCGATCGACACCGACCTGCCGACACCGCGGGAAAAGGTGCATCTGATGCTGAAATACAAGGCGAACTGGGTCGAGCCGGTCGTCGACAAGAACGACAAGGTATTCGACGTCTATCCGGAGGAATCGATCGCCGACTGGCACAAGCGGACCGGGATGTGGGTTGATTAGGCAATTCCGGCAAAACTGCGTAGCGGTTTCCCGCCCGGAATTGCGTCAAGACAACCATCCGGCGACAGGAGGCCGAAATGAACCTCACGACGCACAAGAAGTTCAAAGGCGATCGTTTGATGCCTTGGGGCAAGGGCACGGTCGTCTCGGACGCGAAGGGATATGTCTTTCTGTCCGGCAACACCGCCACCGTCGACGACTACGATCCGTCGAAACACCAGGGCGGCGCTGTCGGCGACGCGGCGACGCAGTGGCGCGAAATCCTGGCGAACATTAAGTCGGATCTGGAGGAACTTGGCAGCTCGCTAGACCATCTGGTCAAGGTGACGTTCTACGTCAAAGGGCCTTTTCCGACCGGCGGCGTTCTCAGTTCACCGAACTTCCGTTTGGACGTGCTGGACGAATTCTTCGCCGAACATTGCCCAAAGCACTGCAGCTACAACAATCCGCCGCCATCGGAGATAATCGGCGTGGCCGCCCTGGCACAGCCCGATCTTGTTGTCGAGCTTGTCGTCATCGCCGCGCTGCCCGCGGGAGCGTTGGCGTCTGGTCAGGCCGAGGCGCGCGCCTCGGCAAGCGCCTTGAGGTCGGCCGGCTTCAGCTCGACAGATTCGCCGCAGCCGCAGGCCGAGCTCTGGTTCGGATTCTTGAAGGTGAAGCCGGTGCGCAGCGTCGTCTGCTCGAAATCCATCTCGGTGCCGAACAGGAAGAGCGCGGCTTCCGGCGCGACATAGACATGCGCACCATCGCGTTCGATATGGTCGTCCTTAGGATTCGGCTCCGTCACAAGGTCAACCGTGTATTCCATGCCGGCGCAACCGCCCTTCTTGATGCCGAGCCGGACGCCATGCGCACCTTCGCGCGTGGCGACGATCTCGCGCACCCGCTCGGCGGCCTTGTCGGTCATCGTAATGACGGCGAAACGTCCCATGTCTTTCTCCACGTTCGCGCGGGTTCAAGGCCCGCGGAATGAGTCTGCCCTTAAGATGGTGAAGTTTCACCTAGCGTGCAAGTCAACCAATCTTTTGCTATCGCATCGGCTTGTCCGAAAACCGCTCCACATTTTCGGGGCCAATGCTAATACCACCCGACCGCGACCTGCGCCTCTTCCGACATGCGGTCGGGCGTCCATGGCGGATCGAACACCATGCTGACCTCCACGCCGGAAACGCCTTCCACGGCGCCGATGGCGTTCTCGACCCAGCCCGGCATTTCACCCGCAACCGGGCAGCCCGGCGCGGTCAAGGTCATGTCGATCTTGACTGACCGATCGTCCTCGATGTCGATCTTGTAGACCAGGCCGAGCTCGTAGATGTCGGCCGGGATTTCCGGGTCGTAGACCGTCTTCAGCGCCGAAACGATGTCGTCGGTCAGCCGCGCCAGCTCGTCAGCGGGGATCGCCGAGGCCGTGACGATACCATTCGCTACCGTTTCCGGTGCTTTTTCTGCGGTGGTGCTCACGTCGTCCATCATCGTCATCCGAAGAACTTTCGCGCCTTTTCCAGCGCCTCGGCCAAAGCGTCGACTTCGGCCCTGGTATTATACATGCCGAACGATGCCCTGCATGTGGAGGTGACGCCGAAGCGTTTCAACAGAGGCTGGGCGCAATGCGTTCCGGCCCGTACCGCGACACCTTGCCGATCGATCACCATCGACACGTCATGCGCATGGATACCCTGCAATTCGAACGAGATGATGGCGCCCTTGCCGGGCGCGTCGCCGAAGATGCGCAGCGAGTTGATCGCCCGCAGTCGCTCATGCGCATAAGCTTTGAGGTCCGCCTCGTGCGCCGCGATCCGCTCACGGCCGACCTTCTCCATATAGTCGAGCGCGGCGCCCAGGCCGATCGCCTGCACGATCGGCGGCGTGCCGGCCTCGAAACGGTGCGGCGGCTCGTTGTAGGTGACGATGTCCTCCGTCACCTCCTCGATCATTTCGCCGCCGCCCATGAAGGGGCGCATCTCTTCCAGTCTGTCCTTCTTGCCGTAGAGCACGCCAATGCCCGACGGGCCGTAGACCTTGTGGCCGGTGAAGACGAAGAAATCGCAGTCGAGATCCTGCACGTCGATCGGCATGTGCACGGCGCTCTGGCTGCCGTCCACGAGGACAGGAATTCCACGCGAATGCGCGATGCGCGCGATCTCCTTGATTGGCGTCACCGTGCCCAGCGCATTGGACATCTGGGTGATGGCGACGAGCTTGGTGCGGTCGCTCAGCCGCTTTTCGAATTCCTCGATGTGGAAGGCGCCGAGATCGTCGACCGGCACCCAGACGAGCTTGGCGCCCTGCCGCTCGCGGATGAAATGCCACGGCACGATGTTGGAATGGTGCTCCATGATCGACAGCACGATCTCGTCGCCCTCGCCGATCCGCGGCATGCCCCAGCCATAGGCGACGGTGTTGATCGCCGAGGTGGTGTTGGAGGTGAAGACGATGTTGTCGGTGCTTGGCGCGTTGAGAAACCGCTGCACCGACTTGCGCGCGTTCTCATAGGCGTCCGTCGCCGCATTCGACAGGAAATGCAGGCCGCGATGCACGTTGGCGTATTCCTGGGAATAGGCGTGCTGGATGGTGTCGAGCACCACCTGCGGCTTCTGCGCCGAGGCGCCATTGTCGAGATATACCAGCGGCTTGCCATAGATCTGGCGCGACAGGATCGGGAAGTCGCGGCGGATCGCCTCGACGTCATAGGGGGTGGTTTCGATCTTCTGGTCCATTTCGAAGTCCTTGCCGGCCAAGGCCGCGATCCTTCCAACACCCCTCATCCGTCCGAGCTTCGCTCGGCCACCCTTTCCCACAAGGGGAGAAGGTTAGGCGCTACCCGTGCGTCGAAAACCAGCCGTCGAGCCGCGCTTCGAGCGCTTCGACCAGCGCCTCGTCGTCCAGTTCCTCGATCACTTCGGCGACGAACGCCTTCACCAGAAGACCCCGCGCCGACTTCTCGTCGATGCCGCGCGCCATCAGGTAGAACAGATGGTCGTGGTCGATCTCGGTGACGGTGGCGCCATGGCCGCAGACGACGTCGTCGGCGAATATCTCCAGCTCCGGCTTGGTCGAGAACTCGCCGTCATCAGACAGAAGCAGCGTGTTGCAGGCCATCTTGGCGTTGGTCTTCTGGGCGTATTGATGCACATTGATGCGGCCCTGGAAGACGCCGCGCGCCTTGCCGGTCACCACATTGCGGATCACCTCCGTCGACGTCGTGTGCGGCACCGCATGGTCGAGCACCATGGTGGTGTCGGTATGCGTGTCGCCGGCCAGAAGATTGATGCCGCGCAACTTGAAATCGGCGCCCTCGCCCGTCGTCCTGACGACGACCTCCTGGCGCACCAGCCTGCCGCCGGCGTTCATCACGAACAGCGTCAGCTTCGCGTCCTTGCCGATATGTGCTTTGAACTGCGCCAGATGCGTGGCCGTCTCCGGCTGCTCCTGCACGATCAGCCAGGTCACTTCCGCGCCGTCGCCAACCACGAGCTGGCTGACCGAAGAGACGAGTGCCTCGTCGCCATCGCCTGCCTGGCGCTCGACGATGACTGCCTTGGCGCCAGCGCCGACACGCGCCAGCAGCCGCACATGCGACTGGCCGCCAGCCTGCAGGTTCTGCAATTCGACCGGCTTTTCCAGTGAGGCGCCGTCGGCGATATCGACGAAATAGCCGTCGGCAACGAAAGCCGTGTTCAGCGCGCCGATCGCGTCGTCGCTGCCGTAGGGATCCAGTCCTGGAGCCACGCTGCCGTCGGTCAGCTTCTCCGACAGGCGCTGCACCGTGACGCCGTCGATCTCCGGCAGCTTCGTCTGCGAGACACCGTTCAGCACCGGCAGCACGGCCGAGCCTTCGAGGATCGGCGCAAGCGCCTTTGTGACGGCGCCGGCCTCGAAAGCCGGCACCGAAGTGAGCAGCCGGCGCAGATCCGTATAATGCCACGATTCGACGCGCCGCGTCGGCAGGCCGTGCTTGATCGCCTCGATCGCGTCGTCGCGCTTGACCATCACCGCGCCGTCGCCGGGCAGCAGCGACAGCCGCTCGCCGAAGGCATCGATCAGCGCCGTCTCGGCCAAGGTCCGCTGGGGCTGTGCATGCATATTCATGGCTCTTGCCTCGACTGCTCCCATCTCACGCGGCTTCGCCGATCACGCCGGCATAGCCGTTGGCCTCGAGATCGAGCGCCAGCGACTTGTCGCCCGACTTGATGACCTGGCCCCTGTAGAGCACATGCACGGAGTCCGGCACGATGTGCTCGAGCAGGCGCTGGTAGTGGGTGATGACGACGATGGCACGGTCCGGAGAACGCAGCGCGTTGACGCCGTCCGAGACGATCTTCAGCGCGTCGATGTCGAGGCCGGAATCGGTCTCGTCGAGCACGCAAAGCTTCGGTTCCAGCAGCTTCATCTGCAGGATCTCGGCGCGCTTCTTCTCGCCGCCCGAGAAGCCGACATTGAGCGGCCGCTTCATCATGTTCATGTCCATGCTGAGCGAGGCGGCAGCCTCCTTCACACGCTTCAGGAATTCCGGAACCTTCAGCGGCTCCTCGCCGCGCGCCTTGCGCTGCTCGTTCATCGCGACCTTCAGGAATTCCATGGTGGCGACGCCCGGTATCTCCATCGGATACTGGAAGGCGAGGAAGATACCGGCGGTGGCGCGCTCGGCCGGATCCATTTCGAGGATCGACTGGCCGTTATAGAGGATGTCGCCTTCCGTCACCTCATAGTCCTCGCGGCCGGCGAGGATATAGGACAGCGTCGACTTGCCCGAGCCGTTCGGCCCCATGATGGCGGCGACCTCGCCGGCTTTCACCGTCAGGTTCAGCCCGCGGATGATCTCGGTGCCATCGTCGACGATGCGGGCGTGCAAATTCTTGATCTCAAGCATAATTTCTTCCTGAATGTCTTTTGCGGTCAGCCGACCGAACCCTCTAGGCTGATGCCGATCAGCTTCTGCGCCTCGACGGCGAACTCCATCGGCAGCTGCTGGATGACGTCCTTGACGAAGCCGTTGACGATCAGCGCGATCGCTTCCTCTTCAGGGATGCCGCGCTGCATGACGTAGAACTTCTGGTTCTCGGAGATCTTCGAGGTCGTCGCCTCGTGCTCGAACTGCGCCGTCGAATTCTTGGCTTCCATGTAAGGCACGGTGTGCGCGCCGCACTGGTCGCCGATCAGCAGCGAGTCGCAATTGGTGAAGTTGCGCGCGTTGGCCGCCTTGCGATGCGCCGAAACCTGGCCGCGATAGGTGTTCTGCGAGAAACCGGCGGCGATACCCTTGGAGATGATGCGGCTCGACGTGTTCTTGCCGAGATGGATCATCTTGGTGCCGCTGTCGACCTGCTGATAACCGTTCGACACCGCGATCGAATAGAATTCGCCGCTGGAATCGTCGCCGCGCAGGATGCAGCTCGGATATTTCCAGGTGATCGCCGAACCGGTCTCGACCTGCGTCCACGAGATCTTCGAGCGGTCGCCGCGGCAATCGCCGCGCTTGGTGACGAAATTGTAGATGCCGCCCTTGCCCTCGGCGTCGCCGGGGTACCAGTTCTGCACCGTCGAATATTTGATCTCGGCATCGTCGAGCGCGATCAGCTCGACCACCGCGGCATGCAGCTGGTTCTCGTCGCGCTGCGGCGCCGTGCAGCCTTCGAGATAGGAGACATAAGCCCCCTCCTCGGCGATGATCAGCGTGCGCTCGAACTGGCCGGTGTTCTTCTCGTTGATGCGAAAATAGGTCGACAGCTCCATCGGGCAGCGCACGCCCTTGGGCACGAAGACGAACGAGCCGTCGGTGAAGACGGCCGAATTCAGCGTCGCGTAGAAATTATCCGAGGTCGGTACGACCGAGCCGAGATATTTCTTCACCAGATCGGGATGCTCGCGAATGGCTTCCGAGATCGAGCAGAAGATGACGCCGGCCTGCGCCAGCTCCTTCTTGAAGGTGGTGACCACCGAGACGGAATCGAACACCGCGTCGACCGCGACTCGGCCCGATTTGTAGACGTTGTCACCGACCTCTTCTTCTTCCGCGTCAGCCGCCCCGGTCTTCTGCACGCCGGCGAGGATCTCCTGCTCCTTGAGCGGAATGCCGAGCTTCTCATAGACCTTGAGCAGTTCGGGATCGACTTCGCTCAGCGACTTCGGCCCCGGCGTGCTCTTCGGCGCGGCATAGTAGTGGATGTCCTGGAAGTTGATCTTCGGATAGTGGACGCGCGCCCAGGTCGGCTCTTCCAGCGTCAGCCAGCGGCGATAGGCTCCCAGACGCCATTCCAGCATCCAGTCCGGCTCGCCCTTCTTCTCGGAGATCAGACGGATGATATCTTCGCTCAGGCCCTTGGGGGCCTTGTCCATCTCGATCTCTGTCTGGAATCCGTATTTATACTGGTCGACGTCGATCTTTCGGACCCGATCGATCGTCTCCTGCACAGCAGGCATAAGCGTTCTCCATCCACGCCGGGGTCAAGGCCCGGCAGTTTTCAAACTATGGCACCGGCGAAATCGCGCCCCAGGGAGGGACTCGCGGCGGAGTAAGCTCCATATAGTGCGTGTCCGCCGGAAATTCACCCGGCCAGGACAAAACGCACGGCTCTACCAGGCCCTAAAGCCTGAATTCGTTTTCGAGCAGCGGAAATCCGGGAACGCGAGGCGTTCCCGCTCCGATGCTTTGCCGCGTCAGGCGGCTTCTTCCTTGCCCGCCCGGCGCGCGACGATGCCTGCCAGCGCCGCCCGGAACGCCGCGATATCCTCGGCGCCGGTCGCACGCCCGATCGAGACGCGCAAGGCGCCCAGGCTGTCGCCATGGCCCATCGCCTTGAGCACATGGCTTGGCCCGACCTTTCCCGACGAGCAGGCCGAGCCCGCCGACAACGCGACGCCAGCAAGATCGAAAGCGATCTGCGCCGTCTCGGCCTTGATGCCGGGAATAGCGAAGAATGTCGTGTTGGCAAGCCTTGGCGATGCTGCTCCAAAGATTTCCGCGTCGGGCGCCAATTCGGTCACTATGGCCTCGACCTCGTCGCGCCGGCGCGCGATGGCTTCCATGTCCGCGAGACCGGCCAGCGCGGCACGCGCGGCGGCGCCGAAACCGGCGATCCCGGCGACGTTTTCCGTGCCGGCGCGGTGCCCTTTTTCCTGGCCGCCACCATTGACCAGCGGGCGCGGCATCATCAGGTCGGACGCGGCGACGATCGCGCCGGTGCCCTTCGGGCCGCCGATCTTGTGCGAAGACAGGATCAGATAATCGGCATAAGGAAATGACATATCGATCGGAATCCGCCCGGCGGCCTGCACGGCGTCGACCACCAGCACCCCGCCCGCTTCCTTGACGATTTCGGCAATGCGCCCAATCGGCTGGACGACGCCGGTCTCGTTGTTGGCGGCGTGGATCGCCACCAGCGGCAGGCCGGCGGCCTTGTCATGCGCGCCGAGCGCGGCGGCAAGCGCTCCGAGATCGGCAATGCCGTTGCGATCGACGCCGATCCTCGTCACCTGCGCCGGTGCGAAGCGCCCGCCATTGAGGATGCAGGGATGGTCGGCCGCCGAGACGTAGAGATGGCTCATGCGGATAGCGCCGCGTCCCATCTGCCAGTCGGGCCCGAGCAGCGTCGAAGCGGCTTCGGTGGCGCCGGAGGTGAAGACGACATGTTCGGGCCTGGCGTTGACCAGCCGCGCCACGTCGCGGCGCGTGTCTTCGACCAGCCGGCGCGAAGCCCGGCCCTCGGTGTGGACCGATGACGGGTTGGCGGCATCGAGCGCGGCGACCGTCGCCGCGCGCGCTTCCGCAAGGAGCGGCGCGCCGGCGTTGTAGTCGAGATAGGCGCGGGTTGCGGCCATTTTCGCTCAGTTCGTCCTTTCGCCAACTATCCCGCGAGGATAGCGCGTTATTTCCTTGAAATTGCAAGGCAAGCCGTCCTATTTACGCGGCTTGCGGCGCGGGCGGCCGGACCATCGGGTTTCGGCCTCCCAGTTTTGAACAATTCTAAACTAGCTTCTAGGAAGACGCTCGCCCGGCGTCAAGGCCACAGAAGGTGTGGGGCCGCACGAGAGTTGGGCCGAAGAGTTCCGGGCTAGCGCATTCATATGCCACGTGGAGTATTTTATGCCTGAGGTCATTTTCGCCGGTCCGGCTGGTCGCCTGGAGGGACGTTATCAGCCCTCGAAGGAAAAGAGCGCCCCGATCGCCATCGTGCTGCACCCGCACCCGCAATTCGGCGGCACGATGAACAACAAGATCGTCTACGACCTTTTCTACATGTTCCAGAAGCGCGATTTCACCGTGCTGCGCTTCAATTTCCGCGGCATCGGCCGCAGCCAGGGCGAGTTCGACCACGGCACCGGCGAATTGTCGGACGCGGCGGCGGCGCTCGACTGGGTGCAGTCGCTGCATCCGGATTCCAAGAGCTGCTGGGTCGCGGGCTATTCGTTCGGCTCGTGGATCGGCATGCAGCTTCTGATGCGCCGGCCTGAGATCGAGGGCTTCATCTCGGTCGCGCCGCAGCCCAACACCTATGATTTCTCCTTCCTGGCGCCTTGCCCGTCATCCGGCCTGATCATCCATGGTGATGCCGACAAGGTGGCCCCGCCCAAGGACGTGCAGGGACTGGTCGACAAGCTGCACACGCAGAAGGGCATCACCATCACCCAGAAGACGCTGCCCGGCGCCAACCATTTCTTCGCCAATGATTCCGAGCTGCTGATCCAGGAGTGCGCCGACTATCTCGACCGGCGCCTCGCTGGCGAGCTCGCAGATCCGAGGCCGAAGCGCCTGCGCTAAGCACGCCAGTCCAGGCGTCTTAAGGGGTCTGGGTTCGGTCGATGCCGGTCTCGACCGGATCGGCCGTCGAAATTCTGCCTCTCGGCGCGCGGAACGGTCCCAGCCGGAATGTCCGCTTGCGCACGGGCAGTTTCGAGCTTGTCTGGCCGAAGATGAAGCCGAGCCGGGCAAACACCAGGCCCGATAGCACCGCAAACGCCAGCCCGAGGCCGAAGCCCGCGACCGTGTCGCTCGGATAGTGCGCGCCGACGAAGACGCGTGTCGAGGCGATGCAGGCGGTGACCGCCAGCGAGATATACCAGCGCCGTGGGAACAGCAGGAGCAGGATGCCGAAGACCGCGCCCATCGTCGTGGCGTGGCCGGACGGAAAGCCGGCGAAACGCGCGTCCATGGCGAAAGGATGCAGCGACAGCACGCCGAAACTGTCGAAATAAAGCGGCCGGGCCCGGCCGATCCCGTATTTCAGCAGGTTGACCGCAAGACCGGACAGGCCGACGGCGCAAAGCACCAGGAACGCGAAACACGTCCAGTTGTAGACGATCATCCGGCCACGCCGGGACAGGCCGCGCCAGTCCGTCAGATTGGCGGCGACGAGGCAGAGCGCTGCCGGAATGAGGTACCAGCCGCCGAGGCCGAACTGCGTGAAGAAATCGGTGAAGCGCGCCAAGCCGGAGGACCATTCGCCGCGCATCTCGCCCGCGCCAGCGTCGAGGCGCAAGAAGATCGCCACCGTCAGCAACATCCAGGCTATGAGCCAGACGCTCCACAGAATTCGCGGATAGCGCGCCGGCCGCACGGCAAAACGTCGCTTCACGATCGACATCGTGTCGCGGAAATTGCCGAGTGAGCGGCGGTAAAGGGCAAGTGGCGCGACGGACATGCTTCAGCGCAAAGTCCATAGGGACATTCGATGCCCGACGCTATTCATCACGGAGCCACCCGGTAAAGCCCGAGCGACAACTTGTCTCCCGACGAATAGTTGATGCCGTCGATCTCCGTCAGCCGCTTCGCCGACTTGCCCTGGGCGGTCAGCACTTCGGCGAGCTTCTGCTCGTCCTTGATCGGCGCCAGCCCAAGCGCGCAGGACGGATCGGCGAGCAGATGTTGCGCCACGCCCTCGACATCGGTCAGCACGGTCTGGGTGCCGACCAGAAAGACCAGGCTCGGCTCCTGGAATTTCGCCGAGGCGAGTACCGTGGTGTCGCAAGGACGGTTGGCGTCGACGGCGGCCTTGACAGCGGGGCTCAGCCAGATCGGTCTCAGCGAAGGCGCAATGACGCCGAACAGCAGGCTGAAGGTGATGCCGGCGCAGATGGCGATCGCGGCAATGCGCGGAAGCGGCACCTGCAGCTGCCTGGGGAAAGCAAGATAGCCGGTGACCAGAGCGGCGATCGCCGCCGGTATGCTCCACCAGGAGAAGGTCTTTGTGAGATAAAGCGGCGCGCCGACGCAGACCACGGCAAGGCCGATCGCCACCACGGCAAGGCCGAAGGCAGTCGCCCACCACAGCCATGTCTGCCAGCGCTTCAGTGGCGCGTTGGCCTTGTCCGCCGGCAAGGTGAGCAGCCATCCGACCAGAAGCGCCATGCCTGGATAGGCCGGCATGACATAATGCGGCAGCTTGGTCGGAATCGCCTCGAACACCAGCCAGAACGGGACGTACCAGGCCAGGCAGAAGCGCAGGCGCGGATCGTCCCAAAGACGGTTGATGGCCTGGAGCCCGGCGCCGACCGCGATCAGCCCGAAGGGCCACATGAACAGCGAATAGGTCAGCATGTAGAAGCCGGGCGGCAGGCCGTGCGATTCCTCGCCCTGCGCCACCTTGTTCAACATATCCTTGCCGACCGCTTCCTGGAAGAAGGCGCCGCCGCTCTTCCAGGTGATGAGGACGAGCCACGGCAGCACAATGACCAGCACAATGCCGACGCCGCGCACCAGCTTCATCTTGAGGAGCCAGCGCCAATCGCGGTCGAACGCAAAGAGAGCAGCGGCGGTCAGCAGCGACAAGAGCGGTGAAACCGGGCCCTTGACGAGGATGCCGAAGCCTTGCGCGATCCAGAAGATCCACGGCAGATGCCCGGGAACCGGTTCGTTGCGCTTCGAAGCCCAATAGACCTGCGCCAGCGCGCCTTGCGCTATCACGCAGCAGGCAAGCAGCATGGCATCGGTCTTGGCGTCGCGGCCTTCGAAGGCGGTGGCGAAGATCGCCGCCATTATCAGGCCGGCGGCCAGCCCGGCATTGGCGCCGAAGAGTTTTGTCCCGGTCCAGCCGATGCCGACGACCGCGAGCGCGATGCCTAGCATCGAGACCAGGCGATAGATCCAGATGGGCGCCGCGGCCCCCTCGCCGCTCAGCGCGACCGCCGCCGACTGCAGCCAGTAGATGCCGATCGGCTTCTTGTAGCGCGTGACATCCTGCAGGCGGATATCGACATAGTCGCCCGTCTCGACCATCTGCTTGGTCGCCTGGACGAAGCGGGATTCGTCGCGGTCGACCGGCGGCAGGCTGGCCAGCCCGCTGGCGGTCATGACGATGCTGAACAGAAAGAGGAAAAGGTAGTTCCTGTTCATCGCGGGAGCTCGTCCGATCTGAAACTGCGGGATGGCCCCGTCGCGGCGCATGGCGCCTGTCTTTGCGCGGCGCTTCATTACGCCAGCAAAAAGGGTGAAGCAAGGATAGTGACCTCACCCGGGGCAGATGCAAAACCGGAAACCACTTTTGCTGATCGCGGTCTTTCGTTTGGCAGGCGATCGGACGCAAAACCGGAAACCACTTTTGCTGATCGCCCGCGGATGCTAAACGCGCGCCTTCATATCAAGCATGGCCAAGTGCCCGGCGACTTCCAGGAAGAACAAATGTCCGCCTTCAAATCCGATTTCCTGCGCATCATGAGCGAGCGCGGCTTCATCCACCAGATTTCGGATGAATCGGCCCTCGACCAGCTTTTCGCCAAGGAAACGGTCAGTGCCTATATCGGCTTCGACGCCACCGCCAAGAGCCTGCACGCCGGATCGCTGATCCAGATCATGATGCTGCATTGGCTGCAGCAGACTGGCCACCGGCCGATCGCGCTGATGGGCGGCGGCACGTCGATGATCGGCGACCCGTCCTTCAAGGACGAAGCCCGCAAGCTTTTGACCCCGCAGGACATCGAAGACAATCTCGTCGGCATCCGCCGCAATTTCGCGCCTTACCTGAAATTCGGCAGCGGTCCGGGCGACGCGGTCATGGTCAACAACGCCGACTGGCTGATGCAGATCAACTACGTCAACTTCCTGCGCGATGTGGGCCGGCATTTCTCCGTCAACCGCATGCTGGCCTTCGATTCGGTGAAGCTCAGGCTCGACCGCGAGCAGTCGCTGTCCTTCCTCGAATTCAACTACATGATCCTGCAGGCCTACGACTTCGTCGAGCTCTACAAGCGCGTCGGCTGCCGGCTGCAGATGGGCGGCTCGGACCAGTGGGGCAACATCGTCAACGGCATCGACCTCGGCCACCGCATGGAGGGCGTGCAGCTCTTCGCCATGACCACGCCGCTGCTCACCACCTCGTCCGGCGCCAAGATGGGCAAATCGGCGTCCGGCGCCATCTGGCTCGATGGCGACATGCTCAGCCCTTACGAGTTCTGGCAGTATTGGCGCAACACCGAGGACGCCGATGTCGGGCGCTTCCTGAAGCTCTACACGACCCTGCCGCTCGACGAGGTGGCGCGCCTTGAAAAGCTCGGCGGCTCGGAGATCAACGAGGCGAAGAAGATCCTTGCCACCGAGATCACCGCCATGCTGCATGGCCGCGACGCGGCCGAGACCGCAAGCGAAACCGCGCGCAAGACCTTCGAGGAAGGCGCGCTCGCCGACACGCTGCCCGGCATCGAAGTAGCCAAATCAGATCTCGAAGCCGGGATCGGCATTCTGGCGCTGTTCGTAAGCGCCGGGCTTGCCGGCTCGAACGGCGAAGCGCGCCGACATGTTCAGGGCGGCGCCGTACGCGTCAACGACCAGCCGCTGACCGACGACCGGCGCGTCGTCACGCTTCAGGACCTCGGTCCCGAAGGCGTCGTGAAACTTTCGCTCGGCAAGAAGAAACACGTTCTGGTGCGGCCGATCTGATCGGCCGCACCTTACTGCGCATTTTGGGATGGCTGTTGCCTGTACTCGAAGATCGAGCGGAATATGCCCGGCGCCACCACCGATAGCGGATTGATGTTGAGCGTCGGCTTGTTGGCGTTGCCGCGCAGCCGGTAGGTGACGCCGATCAGGCCGCGGTCGCGCCCGTTGCCGAGCAGCGGTCCGAACAACGGCAGTTCGCCGAAGATGCGGTTGAGACCATAGACCGGCATGAAGGTCCCGGTCATGTCCATGTTGTTGTTCGAATCGTAGAGCGTGCCCTGGAAGGTCGTGCCGATGCGCGGGCCGCGCAGCAGGCCGTTCGCCAGTTTCAGATAGCCGGAACCCTTGTCGATCTCGGCGTAGCCGCGCTCGAACTGCACCCTGGACGTGTCGATGTTGCTTTTGACGGCTTGGTTCAGGCTGCGTGTATCGCCGGCCGGAGTCGTCGACACGATCGAGGCCAGCTTGGGCTCGTTGACCACATAGAAGTTGCGGGCATCCACCTGTCCCCTCATCGGCCCGTCGGCAGCGCCCGAGAGCGACAGCGTGATCGCACCGCCCTCCATATGCTCGTAGACGTTGAGGAACCGCAGGATGGCGCCGGCATCGGCAGACTTCACCCTGAGCACGCGGCCGCCTTCGCTTGTGGTGTTGTTGATCGCGATCGCAGCGCCGGAGCTTGCCGCGGCAGTGACGTTGAGCCCGTTCACGCGCGATCCGGCGGCGCTGTATTCGAGCCTGAGATTGGAGAGCACCTCGTCATGGAAGCCGGTCAGCGATGCCACGTCGGCGCTCACCGAGACGGCGTCGCTGCCCGCGCCCTTCGTCGCGGTGTCGACATCCGAGGTGAACTGCTTGATCAGCGAGCGGGCGTCGAGCGATGCGCCGCTGACGTCAACGGCATAACTCTTGCCGGAGCGCTTCACCGAAACGGCGACGTCGTCGCCCCGGTTCAACGAAACCTTGCTGAAGCGGGCCGTGGACAACGTGCCGTTGACCAGCGTCACATTGCCGTCGATCGAAAAGCTTTTGCCGCCGAGATCGAAATCCGACAGCGTGGTGGTGCTGCCGGACTTTGCCATGTTGAAAGCGACCTTGGCGGGAATGCCGGCGCCCTTGCTCCAGCCGGCCCAGGGAATGTCGAGCCTGGCATTGGTCAGGTCCGCCGAAACCTGCTGGGCGCCCTGGCCGCTCTTGTCGATCGCCACCTTGATGGTTCCCGAAAGCAGGTCCGACAGTCCAGGCATGCTGGCATTGCGCGTCTTGTCATCGAGAACCAGTGTAACCTTGCGGCTTCGCGCCGGCCCGTCGTCGGCTAGCGGCTCGACCAGATCGAGCTCGGCAGGAATGCCGTTGAGCTTGGCCTCGGCGGAAATCACCGCCTGCTTCGGCCCGACGGTGATCGAGCCATTGGCCTCGGTAACCGTCTGGTCCTCGAAAGGCTTGGCCAACGACAGGTCCTGATAATCGAGCGAAACCAGCCAATCGAGCGTCGAGGTGTCCATGCCCTTCGTCAGCGGAATGTCCGCCCTGACGTGGCCGGTGACGGTGCCGGACAGATCCTCGGGTGCCAATCCGACATGGCGCATGGCGTTGATCGGCTCGTAGGAGGCAAGCTCGGCAATAGCCGGAGCCTCACCGGCAACGTCGATGTCGAGCCCACCAACCACAATCGGCAGGTTCGCGTTCTTGATCGTCAACGTGCCGCCGCTTGCCGCCACGGTGCGGCCGCTCGGCATATAGACGCTGCCCGAGGAGAGTGCGATGTCGACATCGTTGCCGTGGAACGCAACGACGCCGACGGCGTCACGGACCGGCGGGATGCGCCCGGCGGTATCGAAGCGCGATCCTTCGATCCGGAAACGGCCGAACACTTCGTCGCCGGTAAGCGGCACGCCGTTGCCCAGGCGCCCCGGGGCGACCTGGAACTGCAGATTTGCATCGGTCACCGTGCCGCCGAACAGATTGCCCAGCACCCAAAGCCGCGCGTTGCGGGCCGAGAACCACGGCCACAATTGCTTGACATGCGAGACCGGCATGTCGTGAACGTTGAGCGACAGCGATACTCCTGGAGGACCGTTGTCGATGAAGGCGACCGTGGCGGCCCCCAGCACCTCGCCCGATCCGCCCGAGCGCACGCCGATCTGCTCGGCGACGAGCTTGCGGCTCTTCGGCTGGTAGACGCCGGCGATACGGGCCAGGAACTGAAGCGCCGGTTCCGGCGATTCCGAGGGCGCCAGCGTCGAGCCATCGCTGGTGAGATCATAGCGGTAGGCAGGCTCCTCCCCGGCGGCCGCCGGCTTCGGTCCGATCGATCCGGCAAAGTCGAAGCTGGAGCGGCCGCTTCTGATCAGCAGCCGGTCGACCGAGATCTTGTTCGAACCGGCCACCAGCGTGGCATCGGCATCGACATCGGTCGGCAACAGCCCGCGTTCGTCCAGGTCGAGCACAGAACCGTTGAGCGAGAGTGATGCCGCCAGGCGCGAAGGGTTGTCGCCCGACGCTTCCGATCCTGAGAGCTTCAACGCGATCGAACCCAGTTTAGCGCCGTCGGCCGCCGGGCCGGTTCCTGTCGAACTGTTCCCGCCGGAGGGGCCGGCTATCTCGAGATTGGCGTCCAGCGACGAAATGCGTTTTGCCGTCGCATCGCGCGTCGCCGAGGCGATCAACGTCGCGTGCCGGCCGTCGACATCGGCATCGTACGAGAACTGCATGCTTCCCGTACCGGTTTGCGCGACGGTCGCCGAGGCGACGGTCACGCGCTTGACCGGCCCGGTGTCCGGCAGCTCGAACTCCACATTGCGCAGATCAATCTGGCGCATCGAGTCCTCGCGCACGGCATCCAGCGCGTCATTGACGCCTGAAAACACCGCCGCCGACACTTTCTCCGGGTCGATAAGGCCGTCCTCGTTGCGCAACGCCGCCGTCCAGTCGCCTCCGCCGGAGGGCATGGCGGCCACCACGATATGAGCATCGGAAAATCTGGCGGCGGTCAGCCGGACATCGCCGGAAAGCAGCGGCAGCAGGCGCATGCCGAAACGCACGCGCCGGATATCGGCCATCGGTTTGCCGTCGGCCGTCTTCAGGCTGACATCGTTCACCTGCAGGGCGACGAAGCTCGACTCGTCGAGCGTCAGTCGCGCCGCGCCGACGGCGACGTCGACGTCGACGCCCGCCAACTTCTCGATCGCGGTCTCCGCCTCGGCCCGGAGGCGCTCCGTGCCTATGCCCGAGGCCCCGAGGACATAGACGCCTGCCGCCGTCAGGAGCACGAGCGCGCAAAGCCCGGCAAACACGCGACCGAGAATGCGAAAGCGCCGGCGCACTGCCGCGCGGCCGAGCGGCGGCACGCTGCACGCGGACGGAAGCCTCGCCAGGTCTGTGATCTCGTCACGCCTGAACCTGATCTTCTCGTGCTGCGGTTCTTCCTGATCCAAGCAATATTCCGTTGTAACGAACTCGTCGTGGACGAATCCCCGCTTCACGTTATATCGATGATTTCCCGCGCGTAACCGCTAACAAGGGCATCGATATGGCTGATCTCGACGTGGGCGACACGGCACCCCAATTCGATCTCCCGCGTGACGGCGGGGGCTCCCTCAGCCTTGCTGCGCTCCGGGGCAAGCCGGTGGTACTCTACTTCTATCCGCAGGACGACACCACAAGCTGCACCAACGAGGCGATCGGCTTCTCGCAGTTGAAGCCGGAATTCGAAAAGGCCGGTGCAGTGGTGATCGGTCTATCGCCCGATAGCGCCAAGAAACACGACAAATTCAAGGCGAAGTACGATCTCACCGTCGATCTCGTCGCCGACGAGGAGCGCAAGGTGATCGACGCCTATCATTTGTGGGTCGAGAAGACGATGTACGGGCGCAAATATATGGGCGTCGAGCGCGCCACCTTCCTGATCGGCAAGGACGGCCGCATCGCCCGCATCTGGCGCCAGGTTCGCGTCAAAGGCCATGCCGAAGCGGTGCTTGAGGCGGTGCGCGCGCTCTGAAACGGGAGCGCGTGGCTTTCGCGATCGCCGGCCGCGCCGGCCTCATCTCTATTGCAACCGGCCACCCGCAAAGCGCGAATTGGTTTGCGCGGATATTGCGGGCGGCAAAACTTTGTTAACCCTAATAATGTGTAATCGAGCTTGTCGTTGGTCCCCGTAACGAAAGCTCGGTCCCGTGAAACAAACCGGTCAGTCAGCGGTTTTCGGCAAGCGCAAGGAACCGCATACGGTCATCCTTGCCCGGGGCAACGAGATCAGGCATTTCACCATCCGCCCCTGGCTCGCCGCCTTCATTGGCTCGGCCCTGGCGGCGATCGCCATCGGCTATCTGCTCGCGACGTCCTATCTGGTGCTGCGCGACGACCTGATCGGCGCCACGACGGCAAGGCAGGCGCGCATGCAGCAGGCCTATGAGGACCGCATCTCGGCGCTTCGTGCCCAGGTCGACCGCATCACCAGCCGCCAGCTTCTAGACCAGCAGCTGATGGAAACGAAGGTCAGCGAGCTGCTGGCGAGGCAAACCCAGCTCAGCGAGCGCCACGGACGTCTCGGCCCGATCCTCGAACGCGCCGAGAACGAGGTCGGCGACCCACCTGCAACGGGCGCAGCGGCACCCAAGCCCGACGAGCACGCCGAGGCCACCGGCAGCCTCTCGCAGGCGCCGACCTATTCCGTCGCATCCTTGAGCGCCGGCGACACAAGGCCCTTCTCGCTCTGGTCGACAAGGTCCGATCCGCTCGACGGCGAAACGGCCGCCGACCGCGCCGACAAGCTGTTCGTCTCGATCAACGCGTCGCTGAAGGCCATCGAGAACCAGCAGCTTTCGCGCATCGCCACGCTTGCCGACAACGCCTATAAGAATGCCGATGCCATCGCCCAGGCACTGGAAGTGGCCGGCCTGCCGGTCGACAGCGAGCTTGACAAGAGCGATGTCGGCGGCCCGCTGGTTCCGCTTGATCCCTCGATGGTTTTCGACAGCAAGGTCAAGGAGTTGGACGAGGCGCTCGATGCGCTCGACGAGGTCAAGAAAGAGGCGAGCAAGCTGCCGCTCGCCAACCCTGCGCCGGGCCATGCGGTGACCAGCCCGTTCGGCGTGCGCACCGACCCGATCCTGGGCAGCGCCGCCTTGCATACGGGAATGGATTTCAGGGCGCCGGTCGGCATGCCGGCCAAGGTCACCGCCGCTGGCGTCGTCACCAGGGCCGGCTGGGCCGGCGGCTACGGCCGCATGGTCGAGGTCGACCATGGCAACGGCTTTGCCACACGCTATGGGCATCTGAGCGAGATCGATGTGAGCGTCGGCCAGAAGCTCGCCGCCGGGGACGTCATCGGCAAGACCGGCAGCAGCGGCCGCTCGACCGGTCCGCACCTGCATTACGAGGTGCGCCACGACGGCGAAGCGGTCGACCCGCTGCGCTTCCTGACCGTCGGCAAGAAGCTCGCGCAGTATCTTTGACCGGCTGATCCAGCACCCGCGCCGCTAAGCGCCGGGATTCTCCTGCCCTGCCAGATACATCGTTGCAGCCGAAAACCAAAATAAGGACGCCGTTCTTCAACGCGGCCTCGTCGACACGGAACCTGGAATGGTGAAGCGGATAAACCGATCCGACCTCCGGCCGGTCAGGCTTTGACATGGATATCCCGCGGGAACTTCGTCAGCGTCTCGTTGCCGGTAACGGTCACCAGGATGGTCTCGCTGATCTCGATGCCCCAGCCGTCCATCCACATGCCCAGGATGGAATGAACGACATTGCCGGGTTGCAGCACCGTCTTGTCGCCGGGTCTCAGGCTGATCGTATGCTCGCCCCAATCGGGCGGATAGGCAACGCCGATGGAATAGCCGATGCGCGATTCCTTCTTCAGCCCGTGACGCTCTATGACCTTGCGCCAGGCGGCTTCGACCGCTTCGGCGGTCGTGCCCGGCCGCACCGCATCGAGCACCGCATCCATGCCATCGATCACCGCCTTTGCCGTGTCTGCGACGCGAACCGGCGTCTTGCCGAGCTGCATGGTCCTGGCAAGCCCCGCCGCGTAGCGGCGGCAGACGCCGGCAAGCTCGAGCGCGATCGTTTCCTCCTTTCCGAACCGCCGGTCGCTCCACATGATGTGCGGCGCGGAAGCATTTTCGCCGCCGAGGATCGTCGGCGGCAGCGCCGTGATATCGCCGGCGAAATCCGGGCTGCCGGCGATCTGCGCCGCCTGGATGGAAGCGATCGCGTCGCATTCGCGCACGCCCGGCGCAATGACTTCGTAGGCCCGCGCGACAGCCGCTTGCGCCAGCCTCGACGCCTTGCGCAGATAGGCGATCTCCGGCGCTGATTTCACCGCGCGGATCCAGTTCACGAGCAGATCGGCATCATGCCATTTCGCATCGGGCAATCCGGCGACCAGACGCGCATGCGCCTTCGGCGAGAAATAATAGGCTTCGAGCTCTATGCCGATGTGGCGGCTGCCCCAGCCCTTGGCGACGATCCAGGCCGCGATCCAGTCCATGGGATGACGGTCGGCGCGCTGCACATGGTCTTCCGGGAAGCCGACGATGTTTTCCGGCTTCATCCAGGCCGTCAGTATCCCGCCGGCCGCATCCATGGCGCGGCCGATCCAGACCGGCTCGACCTCCTCGATCGGAACAAGCACCACCTGTGGCGTGTAGAACGACCAGCCGTCATAGCCGGTGATGTAATGCTGGTTGGCCACGTCGTTGACGATCAGGAGTTCGATGCCGCGCTTAACCATTTCGGCGCGGATTTTTCCGAGCCGCTGCTGGTACTCTTCGCGGGCAAAAGGCAGTTCAATCATCTTTTCTCCTCGCCGGATCGATCTGGTCGGGACGAGCCCACGGCTTCCCCTCCGCCACCATCGCGGTGGTTCTGGCGGTCGGCAATCGGCCAGCACAACGCACAGGCAGGGCCTAACCGGTACGGTCGCCGAGCAGGAGAGCGGTTGACTCGAGTTAAGTTGTAGGATGATATCTATCAACCGATATCCAGACACAGACGTTCATGACGGTTCAACGCCTTTCACCGGAAATCCTCGGCGCCATTGAAAGTGCCATCGGACAAAACGGCATCGCCGCCGATCCGGCCGGAATGGCGAAATATCTAGGCGACTGGGCAGGAGATTATCGCGGCCAGGCTCTCGCCGTGCTGCGGCCAGCTTCGGTAGCCGAGGTCCAGGCCGTGACGCGGCTTTGCAGCGAGCTTGGGCTCGGGGTCGTTCCGCAGGGCGGCAACACCGGGCTCGTTTCAGGCGCGATCGACACTAAAGGCGGCGGCCTGATTGTCGTCAGCCTTGAGCGGCTGAACGCCATCCGGCAGATCGATCCGGACAACTTCACGCTGCGCGCCGATGCCGGCTGCGTGCTGCAGACGATCAAGGACGCATGCGAGGCGCGAGACTGCCTCTTCCCGCTGGCACTCGGCGCGCAGGGCAGTTGCCAGATCGGCGGCAATGCGGCGACCAATGCCGGCGGCGTCAACGTGCTGCGCTATGGCATGGCGCGCGATCTGATCCTGGGCCTCGAAGTGGTGCTGGCGGATGGCGAGCTTTGGAACGGTTTTTCCGGCCTGCGCAAGAACAACAGCGGCTATGACCTGAAGCAGCTTTTTATCGGCTCGGAAGGCACGCTGGGCATTATCACCGGTGTCGAGGTCAAGCTGTTTCCGAAGCCGGCCAAAACAGAGACCGCCTATCTCGGCCTGGCCTCGTTCGAGGCGGCCATTGCGCTCTTCAACCGGGCGCGCCGCGACTGTTCGGACCTGATCTCCGCTTTCGAGATCATCGGTTCGGAATGTATCGATCTTGTCCGGCTGATCGACCCCGCGATGAGGGCGCCGGTCTCGGCGCCCGTCCAGGTGCTGATCGCATTGTCCTCTGGCCCGGGCATTGATCTCGACGCCCTGTTGGCCGCCTTCCTCGGCGATGCCATGAAGAAAGGACTGGTGAGCGACGCGGTTCTCGCCACGAGCAGCGCTCAAGAAAAGAGTTTTTGGGCGATCCGCGAAGGCTTGGTCGAAGGCCAAGCCAAGCGCGGCTATCATGTGCGCACCGATCTGTCGGTCCGGATCCCCGACATCCCTGCCTTGATCGAGCAAGCCCGCCGCTTCGTCGCGAATTACCATCCAGGCTGGATCCCTCTCGCCTACGGCCATGCGGGCGACGGCAACATTCATTTCAACGTGCTGCCGCCGGCCGAACTTGCCGAGCACGAGGCTCGTGCGCGTGGCGCTGACGTCGTCGCCGGGCTCTATGAAATCGCCGTCGGCCTCGGCGGCTCTATCAGCGCGGAGCACGGAATCGGCCGCAGCCGCCGAAAGGAATTCTGGGCCGGGCTTTCGCCGACGCATCGTCGCATGGTCACGGCGCTAAAGAATGCCTTCGACCCCAACGGTCTGATGAACCCCGGCTGCCTGTTGCCCGCAAGGGAGACTATCGCATGAAGCAGAGACTGGCCGCCATCGGCACCGTCGAGACGCTGCCCCACCGGGTCGCTGCCTTCCTCAGCCGCGAGATTGAATCCGGCGAGCTGAATCCCGGGGCGCGCCTGCCAACCGAGCAGGAGCTGTCGGAAAAATTCGGCGTCAGCCGCAATGTCGTGCGCGAGGCGATCGCCCAGCTTCGTGCCGACGGCGTGATCGAGGCGCGCCAAGGCATCGGCGCCTTCGTGCTGGCGCCCGAGCAGCGGGCCGCGATCCGCATCGACCGCGAGGCGCTCAAGGATACGCACAATATGGAGCGGCTGTTCGAGTTGCGCTGCATCCTCGAGGCCGAATCGGCCGCACTCGCCGCGGCGCGCCGCAATCAGGAGCATCTCGATTCGATCAAAGCGGCGCTCGATCGCATGGGCGGCGAAGAGCGCTGGGAAGAAGGCAGCATCGACGCCGACCTGCTCTTCCACCGCGAGATCGCACGCGCCACCGGCAACAGCTACATCCACACCTTCATTTCCTTCGTCTGCGAGCAGATCCGCCACTCGATCCACTACGCGCGCATGACCAACCCGCTGCACGATCTCGTCGAGATCAATGTCGGCGAGCATGTGCGCATCTATAACGCGCTTGTGGCGGGCGATCCGGCGGCGGCGGAAGCGGCGATGCGTGCCCATATCGTCGGCGCCGCCAACCGCGTCGGCGTCAAGCTGCCGCTCTCGAAAGCCAACGGAGCGAAATAGCCATGCCGGCAAGCATCACCCGCATCTCCGATGTCTGCCTGCTGGTCGAAAACATCGAAAGGACGGTCGACTTCTACGTTGAAAAACTCGGCTTCCGCCTGCGCCGCCGCGCCGAAGGCTTTGCCGATTTCGATGGCGAGGGCGTTACGCTCGCCGCCTGGGAACTCGATCACATCAACCGCCATACGGGCGTGTCGAAGCTGAGATCGCCGCGCAAGGCGCACAAGGTCTGCGTCGCCGTGCAGCTCGATCATCCCGCCGACATCGACCGGATGCATGGCGAACTAAGCGCCAGGGGCGTGCCCTTCTATGGCCCGCCCGAAAACTACGTCTGGAATGCGCGCTGCGCCTATTTCACCGACCCGGACGACACGCTTTGGGAGCTTTACGCCTGGCTCGACGGCGGCCCTGGCGACTACCGCGACGAACAGCCGTAGACGACGCCGCGCTGAAGGGAGCGGCGCCTGAAGAAGAGACGACAAAGTCTGCAACAGGAGCGAAAAATGAGTGGGAACCGAGACTTCGAATTGAACCGCCGCACTTTCGTCAAAGGCGGCATGGCAGCCGTTGCGGCCGCATCGGCCGGAATGCAGCTGGTGCTGACGCCGGGCGCAAAGGCGGCCGGCAAGGTCGTCATCCAGTATGACTGGCTGATGTCCAACGGCCAGATCGGCGATATCGCGGCCGTCGCCAACGGCTATTTCAAGGATGCCGGGCTGGAGGTCGAATTCAGCCCCGGCGGCCCCAATGCGTCGACCGTGCCGCCGGTGATTTCGGGGGCCGCGCAGCTTGGACAGTTCTCGGAAACGCCGCAGCTTTACTCAGCGCGCGCCAGCGGCGTGCCGATCAAGATCATCGCCTGCGGCTTCCGCACCGGCCCCTATGCGCTGACCTCGAAGCCGGCCAAGCCGATCCGCAGCGTGGCCGACCTCAAGGGCAAGAAGATCGGCATCCAGCCGACGGCGCGCTTCGTCATCGACGAGATCCTGGCCAAGAACGGCATCGATCCGTCGGAGGTGACCATTGTCAATGTCGGCTTCGACAAGGCGCCCTTGGTGCGGGGCGATGTCGACGCGATCGGCGGCTGGATCACCAACACCCAGGCGCTCAGCGTTGTCGGCTACGACCGCATAGACCTCCTGGTGCGCGATCTCGGGCTGAGCTCCTATGCCGATGTCTATTTCGCCACCGACGCGGCGATCGAGAAGGATCCGGAAACGCTGGCCAAGTTCATCGGCGCCGTCGGCAAGGGCTGGGGTTGGGTGCATGCCAACCCGCAGGAAGCGGTCAAGAAGATGGTCGCCGCCTATCCGGAAATGGATCTCGGCTGGGAGGAAAAGACCGTCAATCTGGTGCTGAAGCTCTCCTTCGACGGCACGACCGCCAAAGATGGCTGGGGCACGTTCCATCCCGCCTCGATCGAGGAGCAATTGGCATTGCTCGACAAGGTCGGCCAGTATCCGAACGGCCGCCCGGCCGCCAAGGATGTCTACACCACCAAGATCCTGGAGCTTTCGGCCGCAGACCGGCCCAAGCTCGACGCGCCCGCGGCCTAAAGCCTGATCCCAAAAGTGGGAACGGTTTTGGAAAAGATCATGCTCCAGCAAAGAGTTAGATTGGCATGACGATTGAATCAAACGTTGTGCTGATCTAATGCAAATCGCGATCGAAGCCCAACAGCTCGAGGTCGGCTATGGCGACCGGCAGACGGCCGTCAAAGTGCTCGCCGGCCTCGACCTCACCGTCGCGGCCGGCTCCTTCCTGTCGATCCTGGGGCCGTCCGGCTGCGGCAAGTCGACCTTGCTCCGCGTGGTGGCCGACCTGCTCGATCCGCTCGGCGGCTCAATCAGCGTGCTTGGCGAAACGCCGCATGCGGTGCGTTCGCGCCGCGATGTCGGCTTCGTCTTCCAGGATTCGACGTTGCTCCCCTGGCGCACGGTACGCGACAATGTGCGCCTGCCGCTCGGCGTCGGCCAGCGCAGCCTGACGCGCAAGATCGAGGACCGCAGCGCGGAACTGCTGGAGCTGATGGGCCTCGGCGGCCTCAGTGAGCGCCTGCCGCATCAGCTCTCCGGCGGCCAGCGCCAGCGCGTTGCGATCGCGCGCGCCCTGCTTGGCGAACCGAAACTGCTCCTGATGGATGAACCCTTCGGCGCCCTCGACGAGATCACGCGGGACAGGTTGAATGACGAGCTGCTGGCGCTCTGGCGACGCACCGGCACGACTGTCCTCTTCGTCACCCATTCGATCGCCGAAGCCGCATACCTCGGCGAACGCGTCATCGTGCTCGCCGCCAATCCGGGGCGCATCGTCAAGGATCTCGACATGCGGCCCTTCAAGCAGGAAGGCAATCGCTGCAAGCGCGAGGATCCGGCGATCGTCGCGGCCATGGCCGGTCTGCGAATGGCGCTGGAGCGCGCATCGTGAGACAGCCGCCGCTCTCCCCGCAAATGACGATTGCGCTTCCCGTCCTGGGTGCGGCATCGATCCTGCTTGCGTGGCAATACCTCCTGCCGCTGCTCGGCGTGCCGGCCTATATCGTGCCGACGCCAACGGCGATCTTCGGTGTCTTCCAGAAGAGCTTTTCGCTCCTCATCGACAATCTGCGGCCGACGCTGATCGAGGCGCTGGCCGGCTTCGTCATCGGCAATTCGGCTGCCGTGCTGCTGGCCGTTCTCTTCGTCCATAGCCGCGTTCTGCAGGTCGCCTATTTCCCGATCGTGCTCTTCTTCAACACCATCCCGATCCTGGCCCTGTCACCGATCATCATCCTGATCTTCGGTCTCGGCATGACGCCGAAGATCGTCATCGCCGCGGTGATCTGCTTCTTCCCGACGCTGGTGAACATGATCCGCGGCCTCGATTCGGCCAGCGACAACGAGCACGAGCTGTTCCGGGTGCTGTCGGCGACGCGTTCGGAGATTTTCTGGAGCCTGCGCCTGCCGCGCGCCTTACCGATGCTGTTCTCCTCGCTCAGAATCGCGTCGGCCACCGCCGTGATCGGCGCCATCGTCGGCGAGTGGATCGGCTCGGACAAAGGGCTCGGCGCGCTGATCATCCAGGCCACCTTTAACTACCAGTCCGACCGGCTTTATGCGGCGATCGTGCTGTCATCGTCACTGTCGATCGCGCTGTTCTGTATTGTCGTGCTGATCGAGCGACGGGTTATCCGTTATTAGGGCAACGCCCGGGGAAGTGCGTGGCAAATCTTCCGGAACTGTACAAACAAAGTCTAGAGCGACTCCGCGACGTTGTGAAACGCTGACCGCTCCAACTGCCCACTGGCTTCGAGTTTGAGCCTCCCGCTGCGAAATGGCGATCGCAGCGGGTTCCTGTTGCCCGCAATCAGAAATATTTTTGAATTCCATTTGACTGAATAAATCTACTCTGCAAGTCTTGCCGCAGCGATGGGAGCGCAAGCCATGGCGTTGCGAGGGACCAATCAGGAATTCGGGCGGCCGTACAACCGACGCATCGTGCTTGAGTCCGTCCGCCGCTTCGGCCCCATAGCGCGCGGCGATATCGCCCGACATGTCGGACTGACGGTCCAGACCGTTTCGACCATCGTTCGCGAGTTGGAAGAACAAGGTTACATCCTGTCGGTTCGCGAGGAGCCGAAGGGTCGTGGCCTGCCGCCGGCGACGCTGCGCATCAACCCAGACGGCGGATATGCCGTCGGCATCCACCTCACTCCGCTCGGCATCGACGCGGCGCTGATCAACCTCAGCGGCGACGTCGTCGAGGATGCGCACCGCAGCGCGCCCAATGCCGCTCCCGATGACGCGTTCGAAGCAATCGGCGCCATGGTCTCCGAAATGACAAGGCGTCGCCCGGGCAGCCGCGTCATCGGCATCGGCATGGCGCTTCCTGGCCCGTTCGGTGTCGAACCCATGAGCTTCGTCGGCCCGACGACCATGGTTGGCTGGCGGGACGTTTTGCTACGCGAGCGGCTGTCGGCAGCCACCGGCCTGCCAGCCTTCTTCGAAAACGACATGGCGGCCGCCGCCATGGGCGAACGCCTCTATGGTTTCGGCGCAAAGCATTCCGAATATTACTATCTCTATTTCGGCGTCGGTCTTGGCGGCGCCATGCTGCATGATGGCAGCGTCTTGCGCGGCGCCTGGGGCAATGCCGGCGAGATCGGCCATATCCCCGTCGTTCCAGGCGGCGAGCCGTGCCCCTGCGGCAATCGCGGCTGCCTCGAACGCTATATTTCGCTGGACGCGCGAAGCCGCTGGAGCGGCGACGATACCGGCTGGGTGGCCGAGGTCGCGCCCGTATTCCGCAACGCGATCGCCATCATCGAGAACCTCTTCGACCCCGAAACCATCGTTCTTGGCGGATTGGCCTCGCCTGCCCTGCTCGAGCGGCTGGCGGCATCGCTGGAGCCGCTGCTGAACTCGGTTTCGGCGCGCAAGGATCGCACCACACCGCGTATCCTGGTGGCGCAAGGTGGCCAGCACGCGGTGCTGCGCGGAGCGGCGGCGCTTGCCGTTTCGGGCGTGCTTTCCCCGCGCTTCGGCCAAATCTTCACCGCCAAGCGGCAGCGCGATGGCGACCTTTTGAAGGGTGGAGACATCGCAGCATGAGCGAACCGCTTCTGGTCCTCGACAACGTCGTCAAGAACTACGGCGCCATTCATGCGCTGCGCGGCATCAGCTTTTCGATCGGACGCGGCGAGGTGGTGGCGCTGCTCGGCGACAACGGCGCCGGCAAGTCGACGCTGGTCAAGATCATCGCAGGCGGGCTCGAACCGACCTCGGGCCGCATGCTCTTCGAAGGTAAGGAATTCCTCGCCAGGTCTCCGGCCGAGGCCAAGGCGGCCGGCATCGAAACCGTCTACCAGGACCTTTCGCTCTGCACCAACGTCGATGTCGTAGCCAACTTCTTCATGGGACGCGAGATCACCCGCAAGGTGCTGGGCGTTCCGGTCCTCGACGAGCGTGCGATGGAAGCGGTGGTCGGCAAGGCGCTGGCCAATGCCGGCACGCGTATTCCTTCGCTGCGCACCAAAGTCGAGCATCTCTCAGGCGGCCAGCGGCAGGCGATCGAGCTCAACCGCTTCGTCCATTGGGGCGGTAAGCTGGTGCTGCTCGACGAGCCCTTCGCCGCGCTCGGCGTCGAGCAGACTCGTCGCGGCCTCGACATGATCCGCCAGGTGGCAAGGCAGGGTATCGGCGTCGTCATCATCACCCACATCATGCAGCAGGCCTTCCAAGTCGCCGACCGGATCGTTGTGATCCGCCAGGGTGTCGTGGCCGGTGACGTGGCCCGCAACAAGACAAGTCCCGACGCGGTGATCAACATGATCACCGGGGAGACGCTCGCCGGTGCCGGACCGGCGGGCTGAGAAACAATGAGGGGTCCGGCGCAAGAGGAGCGAACGACATGAAGCGACTGCTACTTTCTGTCTTCGGTATCCTGGCACTGGCCATTGCCACGCTAACGCCGGCATTCGCCCAGTCCAAGGGTACCGTCTATTACCTGGTGCCGACATTGCTTGACGAATTCCAGACCGGCTCGGTGAGCGCTCTGGAACTGTTCCTGAAGCAGGTCGGCTATGAGATGAAAACGCTGAACGCGGACAACAAGACCGATGCTCAGCAATCGCAAATGAATGACGTTATCGCGCTGAAGCCCAAGGCGATCATCCTCGCCGCGGTCGATTTCAACGCATTGAAGCCATCCGTTGAAGCCGCCCGCGCTGCCGGCATCCCGGTGGTCGAGTTCGACCGCCAGATCACCGCAACGCCGTCCGACTTCACCTCGGTCGCAGGCACGGTCGAGATCGGCCACATCGCGGCCGATCAGGCCGAGGCTCTGCTGAAGGCCAAAAACGGCTCGGTCAAGGGCAAGATCCTCCAGGTGCTCGGCGATCCGGGCGATCCCTACACGCTCGATATCCAGAAGGGTTTCGAGGAGAAGATGAAGGCGTTTCCGGACGTCAAGATCATTTCGCTGCCGGCCATGCAGTGGGAAGCGAGCAATGCCGGCACCATCGTTGCCGACCAGATGCTGGCCAATCCAGACATCGACCTGATCTTCAGCCATGCCGCCCACCTCTCGGTCGCCGCGGTCGCTTCGCTCGAAGCCGCCGGCAAGAAGCCGGGCGATGTTATGCTGATGAGCTCGAACGGCGCGCCTGTCGGCCTCGACCTCATCCGGAAGGGCTGGCTGAACGTCGAGGTCGAGCAGCCGCTTTACGCGCAGGCCGCAGCCGTCGCGATGTTCATGGATAAGGTCGCCAACAAGCAGGAGATCAAGCCCGGTGACTACGACGTGCTCGGCCTGAAGTCGGTGGTGACCAAGGAAGCCTGGGGACCCAACATCAAGATCCCGGGCGCCGCGATCACCAAGGCAAACGTCGACAATCCCGCCTTCTGGGGCAACCAGAAGCCGCCGACGGATACGGTCAAGCCGGTCGAATAGGCTTTCCCAGCAGAGCTCCGGGCCGCCATGGCTCGGGGCCCTGCGGTGCGTCCGCACAGAAGCGGTCGCGCATCCCGTCCTGACGCCAACCGGATCGCCCCATGAGTCCGCGCACTCGCCATAGTCTCGAGCTCGTGCTCGACAATCTCGTCTGGTTCATGCTGGTCTTCGTGCTGGCGGTGTTCTCGATGTTCATTCCGAACTTCTTCCAGCTCGGCATCTTCGCCAACATCGTCGAGGCTTCGAGCGTGCTGGGCGTCATGTCGATCGGGCTGGCGCTGGTCATCATTGCCGGCCACATGGACCTTTCGGTCGAATCGGTCGCCGCGCTCAGCGCCATGGCGGTCGGCATCATGTTCTGCTCGTCCGGCATCGGCCTCGGCGTGCAACTGCATCCAGATTGGCTCATGGTGCCGGTATCGCTCGCCATCGCGCTGGCGGTGGGCGCGATCATCGGTGTTATCAACGGGCTCCTCATCGTCAGATTGAAGATGAGCGCCTTCATCATCACGCTTGCTTCCTACATCTGGGCGCGCGGCCTCGTGCTGGTCATCTCCGGCGGCCGCTCCGCACAGGACCTCGCCCCCGCGATCCGCTGGTTCGGCATCCAGCGCCTTGCCGGTCTGCCCCTCACCGCATGGATCGCGATCGCCTGTTTCGTCATCTTTTCGTTGATCCTGGCCAAGACGCCTTTCGGCCGGCATCTGGTGATGATCGGCGGCAACGAGACGGCGACCTTCCGCGCCGGCATCCGCGTCAACCGCAACCTGATCGTCGCCTTCGTGCTCGCCGGCGCTATTGCCGGGCTTGCCGGTTGGCTGCTTGCCATCCGCACCTCCGGCGCCACCGCCAATCTCGGCGTCGGGCTCCTCTTCAACGCATTCGCCGCCGTCGTCATCGGCGGCGTCAGCCTGAAGGGCGGCGTCGGCACACTACCCGGGGTTTACGCCGGCGTGTTGCTGCTGTCGGCCATCAACACGGCCATCAACCTGATGGGCCTGCCGGCTAACTTCACCCAGGTCATCCATGGTCTGCTGGTGCTGGCGGCCGTGCTGCTGGACGCTTTCAAGCAAACCATTCGTCAAAAACTCGCATGACAGGACCGCTCGCATGACCGGACGCATCGAAGGCAAGGTGGCAGCGATCGTCGGCGCCGCGCGCGGCATCGGCAAGGGCATAGCCCAGCGCTTTGCCGAGGAAGGCGCAAGGCTGGTGCTCGCGGACAGCGAGGCCGAGGCCGGCCGGGCGAGCGCCGATGAGCTCGGCGCCGCTTTCATCCACACCGACATCTCGAGGATGGCCGACGCGGAAGCCGTTGTGGCATTGGCGCTGGAGCGCCATGGCCGCCTCGACATCATCGTCCAGAACGCCGGCATCTACCCCTGGCAATTAATCGAGAACACCAGTCCCGACGATTGGGACCGCGTCATGGCAGTTAATTTGCGCGGCACCTTCAACGCCGCCCGCGCCGCCCTGACACCGATGAGGACACAGCAGAGCGGCCGCATGCTCTTCACATCCTCGATTACCGGTCCACAGGTGAGCAGCCCCGGCCACGGTCACTATTCCGCCAGCAAGGCCGGCATCAACGGCTTCATCCGTTCCGCGGCTCTGGAGTTTTCCGGCTATGGCATCACCGTCAACGGCGTCGAGCCCGGCAACATCCTGACCGAAGGCATGAAGCTGCATCGCGATGCCGCGTTCATCAAGAGCATGGAGGACGCCGTGCCGCTCGGCCGCCTTGGTACGCCGCGCGACGTCGCCAACGCCTTCCTGTTTCTGGCCTCGGACGACGCCAGCTATATCACCGGCACGACCATTGTCGTCGATGGCGGCCAGCTCCTGCCGGAAGGCCAGGATTTCCGCCTGACACCGTCGTGATTCGCTGCAACTCCGGCGTCCGTCCACCGTTGGCGGCGACAGCCGCTGCAATGACCGGCTCGTTCATCGCCTATTCAACCGGTCTGCTGTAGCATGGTGAGCCTGAAGCGCACGGAGGACGTATCGTGTCAAAAACCCCAATTTTCTTGATCCGAATGGCGTTGGCAGTCATTTGCTTCGTCGGCTTGGCGGCGACCGCCACTGCCCTTTTCCCCGCCACTGCCTCGGCCCAACAGCTGCGGCGATGCGCCAATGAAGGCGGCATATGCCGCTTGCCCTACCCCACCCAGGTGATCTACGGCGCCCGGGGCCGAACCACCGCTCGGTTTTTCGACCGTCGGTCCGTGCCCTGCTCGAATCGCCTTTTTGGCGACCCGGCCCCCGGCCGCGAAAAGGCCTGTTATTTCGTGGCGCGTGGCGGCGGCTATGGCGATGACGACGACTACGGGGACGACGATTACGGCTCACGCCCCTACCGTGGCGAATGGGTCGCCTGCGCCAGGGAGGGTGAGTTCTGCGATTTCAGCGGCCGCGCGATGGTCAGATACGGCGCACGCGGCCAGTACACGCAGGATGTTTTCAGGAACGGCGTCAGATGCGGCACCGACGCCTTTGGCGATGACCCCGCCCCTGGCGCTCACAAGCGCTGCTACGTCAGGCAGTAGCCGCGCCTAAACCCGGCGCGCAATAAGGTGGCGGCCCCAGCAAGGGCCGTCACCGCACTCTGCTTCAGCTTGTCCGGCAGGCTGGTGGGCGATGACGGGCTCGAACCGCCGACATCTTCGGTGTAAACGAAGCGCTCTACCAACTGAGCTAATCGCCCGCTTGAGCGCGGACCTTTAAGCAGTTAGGGCCGCATTCGCAAGGCCAAATGAATAGGAGGCGCGCCTGTCGCGGTGCGGATTTCCCCAGCCTCGGCGCCGCTGTCAAAAAACCTTCTCCTGATTGCTGTAATGCTTGAATGCCGCGCTTGACACCCGCGGGCGAACCCCTTATCCACCGCCCCAACGACGAACACGCCTGACACGTGCTCGTCAGTGCGCGGGTGTAGCTCAGTCGGTTAGAGTGCCGGCCTGTCACGCCGGAGGTCGCGGGTTCGAGCCCCGTCACTCGCGCCATCTTTTCAAGTTTCAACTTTGCGTTCTTGGCCGAGCAATTTGCGGCCTTTGCCCCGGCAATCCGGCGCTTTGTACCGCGCCAGTAGACCGTGGTCCGCTCTAAGCCTTTGATCCCGGAACCATTCCAAATTTGTCTCGTTCAGCCCTCGGGCGAAAAACGGGAGAGATCAGATGGCTGTGAGATGTCGGATTTCCATCGACGATGAGAGGGATGTCGACGAGCTTGCCGTCCAGGAATTGCCGCGGGTCGGCGAAAGCGTGTCGATACCGGTCGAAGGATCGAACAGGGACCTCCGCGTGCTTCGCGTCGTGCATATGCCCGGCGGCGAGCAAGGCGCAACGACGATGTTGGAACTGACCAGCAGGATTCTTTAGCGCTGCCCACTGGAAATCATTCGCCCAGGATAACCCCGGAAGCGACGATCTGGGCCGTCCGTTCGGTGAGCTTCTGGCGCTTTACCAGTGTGGGCTTTTCGTAAAGTTTTTTCATCCTACCGTTCCAAATCGGCGCGCCGACAGGACGATGAACGCGCTCGCCTCAGTTGCGTTCCGCAATAAGGGGCCGCTAAAAAGCCGTGAAAAAATGGAAGGCGGGAGGTCTCAGGCCTTGGCGAGCAGCGCCTCGACTTCCTGGAGGGTCGGCATGGACGGCGCGGTGCCGGGGCGGGTCACCGAGATGCCGGCGACCGCGCAGGCAAAGCGCACGGCCTCCAGCGGCTCGACGCCTCTTGCCAAGGCGGCTGCGAGACCGCCGTTGAACGCATCACCCGCCCCGGTCGTCTCGACCACCGGGCCGGCACTGACCGCGCCGACATGTTCGGAGCGGTGCTTGGTGTTCAGCAGCGCGCCTTTTTCCCCCAGCGTCACGATGACGGCGCCAACGCCCTTGGCGAGCAACGCGTCGGCGGCGCGGCGGGCGTCGTCGATCGAGGAGACATTGATGCCGGTCAACCCTTCTGCCTCGGTCTCGTTGGGCGTGACATAGTCGCAGAGCGCGTAGATGCGGTCGGGCAGGCTGGCGGCCGGCGCGGGATTGAGAATGGTCGTCACCCCTGCCCCGCGCGCGATTTCCAGCGCCCTCAAGGCCGCATCGATCGGCTGTTCGAGCTGGGTGACGAAGACGCCGGCGGAACGGATGAGCTCGGCATGCGCCTCGATGTCAGCCGGAGAGACAAGCATTGCCGCGCCCGGACTGACGATGATGGCGTTGTTGCCGGTGCCTTCCTCGACGAAAATATAGGCCGCGCCCGTATAGCTGTCCGGCGTATCGATCACGGCGCTTTTCACGCCTGCATCCTTCCAGGTCCGTTTCGCCATATCGGCGAAGGCATCGACGCCGAGCCTGGCCAGGAAGGTGATGTCGGCGCCGAGCTTGCCGGCGGCGACAGCCTGGTTCGAGCCCTTGCCGCCAGGGCCAAGCTTGAAGGAATTGCCGAGGATCGTTTCGCCCAGGCGCGGCTGGCGGTCGGCGCGATAGGCGGTGTCGGCGACGAACACGCCCAGGATGACGATGGGCTTGCCGATAGCCATGTCCTTACTCCGCGTCCGGCGGCACGACGCCCTTGCGGAAGGCAAAGCAGCCATAGAAGCGGCGCTCGCCGGTCTGGATCACGCAATAGGCTTTCTTGGAGCGCTCGTAGAAGGCGTAGCGTTCGATTGAGATCATCGGCCAGGGCTTGCCCTCGGCCGCGTCGATCTCCTTCTGCACTTCCTTCTGCACCGGCGGGATTTCGTTCGGCTTGCCGACGATCTCCATGCGCGCTGCCGCATCGTCGACGAAAGTATCCAGCGGATAGAGCGACAGCACCGCTTTCACCACCTCTGCCGCCGTCGCATCGATGCGCAACAGCTTGCCGAGCACCGTCTGCCTGGCCACGGAATCGGACGGGAAATTGGTGTCGGCGATGATCAGGTCGTCACCATGGCCCATCGCCCGCAGCGCCTGGAGCACATCGGCATTGAGCAGCGGATTGATCCCTTTGAGCATGGTTTCCTCTTGAAGGGTTGATGCGGTCAGAGACGCTTGCCGGTCCCGGCGTCGAAGAGGTGGACCTGGTCGAGGCGCGGTTTGAGCTTGAGCGTGTCGCCCGGCTTGAAGTCGTGGCGCTCGCGGAATAGCGCCACCATGTCGCCCTCGCCGAACCGTACGAACACCAGCGTCTCCGAGCCTGTCGGTTCGACCACCGAAATCGTGGATGCTACGCCGTCGGGATGGATTTCCAGGTGCTCGGGTCGCACGCCATAGATGACGGCCTGGCCGTCCGCCGCGGCGATATTGGTCGGCATCGGAAACGCCGAGCCTGCAATGTCGACCACGGGCTTCCCGCCCTTTTTAACGGTGCCCTTGAGCAGGTTCATCGCCGGCGAGCCGATGAAGCCGGCGACGAACAGATTGGCCGGCCGGTCGAACAGCTCCAGCGGCGCGCCGACCTGCTCGATGCGGCCGTCGCGCATCACCACGATCTTGTCGGCCATGGTCATGGCCTCGATCTGGTCGTGGGTGACGTAGATGGTTGTGGTCTTCAGCCGCTGGTGCAGTTCCTTGATCTCGGTGCGCATCTGCACGCGTAGCTTGGCGTCGAGATTGGAAAGCGGCTCGTCGAACAGGAACACCTGCGGGTTGCGCACGATGGCGCGGCCCATGGCGACGCGCTGGCGCTGGCCGCCGGAAAGCTGGCGCGGGTAGCGCTTGAGATAAGGCGCGAGGTCGAGGATGTCGGCGGCGCGCTTCACCCGTTCGGCAACCACGGCCGGATCGGTGCCGCGCAGCTTCAGCGCAAACGCCATGTTCTGCTCCACCGTCTTGTGCGGATAGAGCGCATAGTTCTGAAAAACCATGGCGATGTCGCGCTTCGCCGGCGGCAGGTTGTTGACGACCCGGTCGCCGATCGAGATCGTGCCGCCGGAAACCGTCTCCAGCCCGGCCACCATCCTGAGCAGCGTGGACTTGCCGCATCCCGACGGGCCGACCAGCACGACGAATTGTCCGTCGGCAATATCGACGCTGACCTCATGCAGGACCTTGACGGTTCCGAACGCCTTGGCCACACTGCTGATCGCGACTTGAGCCATCGTCTCCCCTTTAGCGTTTGCGGTGAAGCTAGCCATTGCGAACGGCAACGGCAAGTCGGTATCTTATAGATAAAAAGCCAATCTTGTTGACAAGGTAATCGATTACGCGAATAGTGGCGAGTGCCAATCCGACAGCAGGCCTGCTACCCTGAGATCGGAGCTCCGGCGACGCAGGGTGGGACCCCACGTCCGGTATGATCGAGGAGAACCGTGAGACGTTTCGACGTCCGAGAGATTGGCCACTTCAATTCAATCGCTGATGTTCTGGGAGGAACCTGTAGATGAGAGTCGATTTGTATGAAAAACTGATGCGCGCCGGCGCGAGCCGCCGCGATGTGCTGAAGGGTGCGGCCAGCATGGCCGCAATCGCCGCCGCCTCCAGTGCGGGGCTCGGAGCACTGACGAAGCCTGCGGCCGCCGACGACAGTGTGCGCGCGAAAATCCTGCAGATTCCGGGCGTCGGCAAGGGCCAGCCGACCGATGCAGACTTCCAGAAGGTCGGAGAGCTCTGCCTCGAAGCGACCAAGGCCAATGTCAAGGAAGGCGAGTTCGCCGGTGTCGAGCTCACCTTTATGGGCCTCAACAACCAGAACCTGCACAACGTGCTGTTCCGTGGCTTCCTGAAGCCATGGGAGGCTTATACGGGCGCCAAGATCAGCTGGATCGACCTTGCCCAGGCCGACTACAACGCCCGCCTGCAGCAATCCATTGCGACCAAGACCGTCGACTTCGACATCATCGAGATGGGCGCGCCCTTCGAAGGCGACGTCTGCGGCAAGGGCCTGACCTCCGAGATGCCCGACTGGGTCAAGAAACAGATCGATTTCGAGGATCTGGTCAACTATCTCAAGCCCCCGGTCGGCACGTGGAACGGCAAGCAGTATCGCGTGACCATCGACGGCGACGCGCACAATTTCAACTACCGCACTGACGTGTTCGCGGATGCCGATCTCGCCAAGGCCTGGAAGGAAAGCGGCGCCACGACCGAATGGGGCGTGCCGAAGACCTGGCAGGAAGTGCAGGCCGTCACCAAGTTCCTTAAGGGCAAGAAATTCAAGGGCCAGGACGTCTACGGCTACCTCGACGCGCCCAAGCCCTGGGGCGGCTTCGGCTTCTATTTCCTCGGCAGCCGCGCCACGGCCTATGCCAAGCATCCCGACGACAAGGCCTGGCTGTTCGATGCCGACACGATGAAGCCGCGCATCAACAACCCGGCCTGGGTGCGCGCCATCCAGGACGTCATCGACGCCCTGCCCTCCGAGCCCGCCGACCAGATCAACGCCGATCCGAACACGACCGCCTTCCAGCAGTTCCTGGCCGGCACCGGCTCGATGATCCCCTGGTGGGGCGACGTCGGCTCGAACGTGAAGACCAATGACTCATCGGTCATCGGCGACGTCACCGGCTTCTCGATCCTGCCGGGCTCCGACGACGTCTACAACTCCAAGACCGGCAAGTGGGAAAAGCTCGCCAGCGGCCCGAATTATGCGCCGAACTGCGCCTATCTCGGCTGGGGCGTCTACGTCATGGCCCGCGTCGATTCCGACGAAAAGAAGAAGAAGGCGGCATGGTCGGCGGCCGCCCATCTCGGCGGCAAGGACCTGTCGATCTGGACGGCGATGTATCCGTCGGGCTTCCAGCCCTACCGCAACTCCCATTTCAACATTCCCGAATGGGTTGCGGCCGGCTATGACGAAGCCTTCATCACCTCCTATCTCAAGTCGGAAGGCGATTCCTACAACCATCCGAATGCGGCGATCGAGCCACGCATCCCCGGCATCTTCCAGTACTATTCGGCCGCCGAGGACATCCTGGCCAACACCTTCGCCGGCAAGATGAAGGCGCAGGAAGGCGCCGATGCAATCGCCGCGGCCTGGGAAAAGCTGACCGACCAGATCGGCCGCGAAAACCAGGTCAAGCTCTACAAAGCCTCGCTCGGCATGTAGGCTGGCTTATGAGACATCGCGGCCCGGTGGCACATCGTCACCGGGCCGCATCTTTACCGGCTCGGCCGGTTTGATGCGTTAGAGCAATTCCAGGAAAAGTGTGAGCGGTTTTCCGTCCGGAATTGCGTAAAAACAAAGAGATAGAGCGGTTCGCCGTTTCCGTGAAACGGTGAAGCGCTCTAGAAGGCGAGAGGCGTGGCTGAGCAGACTTCGACCGCGAATGCGTGGCCGGCACATCCGGCCGACCTGATCCCGGCAGGCCGCAAGCGCCTCGGCTGGGTCTTGCTGGCCATTGCAACGCTTGGCCTGCTGGCGATCATCGTCGTGCAGATCCTCTACAAGACCGAGATGTCCACAGTCGGTTTCGACACATGGCGCCCTGTGGTCTACGCCTACATCTTGTGGGGCGCAGCGCTTGGCGCCTGGCAGGTGCTGACGCGCGGCGAGGACGGGCAGCGCGCGCTGTTCCTTTTGCCGGCCCTGCTCTTCACCATCGCCATGGTGATCTTCCCGACGCTGTTCGGCTTCTACATCGCGCTTACCGACTGGAACCTCAGCTCGTTCTCAGGCCGCCGTTTCAATGGCCTCGACAATTTCTGGCAGATGCTGGCCGACCCCTATTACCGCAACGCGCTGTTGAACATGGTGCTCTATGTGCTTGCGGTGCTGGTCGAATATGTCATCGCTTTCGGCCTGGCGCTGCTGCTCAATGCGCAGATCCGGGCCCGCAAATTTTTCCGCGTCGTCTTCCTGCTGCCCCTGATGCTGTCGCCGGTCGGCGTGTCCTGGATGGTCGGCAAATCGCTGATGGAGTACCGGTTCGGCCCTGCGGCGACACTGGCGCGTCATCTCGGCTGGAACAATCCAGCCTTCTTCTCGGACCCGATCACCGCCCGCATCTCGATCATGATGCTCGATGCCTGGACCTTCATCCCGTTCATGATGATCATGCTGCTTGCTGGCCTGCAGGCGATGTCGCGCGAGGTGCTGGAGGCCGCCCGCGTCGACGGCGCGACCGCATGGCAGACCTTCTGGCAGGTCACCTTCCCGCTGATGCTGCCCGTATCGGTGACGGCGGTGATCCTGCGCATCATCTTCAAGCTGAAGCTCGCAGACATCATCATCACCCTGACCTCCGGCGGACCCGGCGGCGCCACGGATTCCGTGTCGAGCTTCATCTATCGCGAATACCGCGACCGCTCGAATGTCGGCTACGGCACCATGCTGGCCATGGCCTATCTGGTCATCATCATCGTGTTCGTGACCTGGCTCCTGAAATTCGCCAGTCGCTTCGTGCGCAACGTCAACTGAGCGGCATCATGAGCGTCCAGACCACGGACTACACTGTTTCCGAAATCCGCTCGCCGGCGGCCTTCATCGCCAGCCGCGTCTTCATTTATGGCGCGCTTATCTTCTGGGCTTTCGTCTGCCTGTTCCCGATCTATTGGACAATCACCACCTCGTTCAAATCGGCGGTCGACGTCACGCAAGGCCACCTCGTTCCCTTCGTCGACTTCACGCCTGACTGGAAGGGCTGGCGCTCGCTCGGCCTGTCGCCGGATTCCATCTTCCAGACCTCGACCGTGCGCGACGAGTTCCTCAAGCGCTTCATGAACTCGGTCATCACCTCGGTCGGCGCATCGAGCCTCGCCATCATCATCGGCAGCCTCGCCGCCTATGGCCTTGTCCGCTACCGCTACAAATTCGCCTGGTTCAAGAACGAGGACATCTCCTTCTTCTTCCTGTCGCAGTTGATCCTGCCGCCGGTCGTTCTGGCGCTGCCTTTCCTGGTGCTCTACCGGGAAGTGGCGCTCCTCGATACCCGCATCGGGCTCGTGCTCCTCTACACGCTGATGGTGCTGCCGATCGTCATCTGGATCATGCGCGACCAGTTCAACTCGATACCCGTCGAGTTGGAGGAGGCGGCTTTGGTCGACGGGCTGTCGATCTGGGGCGCCTTTTTCCGCATTGTCATACCGATCGCGCTGCCCGGCATGGTCGCCGCCTTCATCCTGGCGATGGTGCTGTGCTGGAACGAGTATTTCTTCGCCGCGCTTCTGACATCGACCGATGCCAAGACCATCCCCGTCATGGTGGCGAGCCAGACCGGCTCGCAAGGCATCAACTGGTGGTCAATGGCAGCCTTGGCCACCGCCGCGATCGCGCCGCTGGCGATCATCGGCATCGCGCTCGAGCGCTATCTGATCATGGGCATGACGGCCGGTTCGGTGAAGTAGGCGGCGCCTTTCCTTCCCCTTGTGGGAGAAGGAAGAACCGCGCCTATCGCACCAGAATCGAGCGCAAATGATCGAGGATCATGGCGACGCCGATCTTGCCAAGGCCCGCCGAGGCCTCCGACGCGCTCTTAGTGTACCAGCTGGTATTGTCCGCGAAACGCCCGGTATCCACCGCCTCGGGACACAGCGCCAGCATCAGCGACGTCTCGCCGATGCCGGCATGGTCGAACGGAAATTTGCCGGTCATCGCGGCCGGCATCAACGGATGCACCTGCACCCAATTGAAGACATTCTCGCCCTGCGCATGGCCGGCATAGTAATCGGCCATGGTGTTGGAACCCCACCAGCCCTCGCCGCGCTCCTTTTCCAGGAAGCGGAAGATCGCCTGCCGGCCGGCGGTCTTGAAGGCGAGATCGGTCGGCATGCCTGCCGCGAAATTCTCGGTCTGGTGATGGATGATGGCGTGGATGTTGCGGAAGCCGATACGCAGCAGGCCGTAGAACAATTCCTCCGCGAAGGGCGAAAGCGCCGGGCCGCCGACCTGCACCGAGCCGCTGCCTTCCGGCGCCGCGACCGCGTAGCTTGCCGCGCCGTAGTAGAAGGGCGGCAGGATGACGAGGTCCCTCTCCTTCTCGATCAGCTCCACCGTCTTGATGACGGCCAGCGTGTCCATTCCGACTGCCATGTGCTCGCCGTGGTATTCGAGCACGCCGAGCGGCAGCACGACCGGCCAGTTCTCCTCGATCGCCTTGCGGATCTGGTGCGGCAGCATCAGTTCGTAGCGCATCCCCTACTCCATATTGGTGTGCCTGGCGCGCATCGCTTCGGGCGTCGCCCCAGTCAGCGCCTGGAGCTTCAGCACCATGATTTCGAACAGAAGGAACAGCGCGCCTTCGAACAGCGAGCCCATCGGCAGCACCGAGCTTCTCGCCGCGCCCTGGTCGCTGGCCATTGTCTGCGCCGGGATGAGCAGGGTGAAGTCCGCGAGCTTGGCGGCGCTGCTTTCCGGTTCTGCCGTCAAAAGCAGCACCTTCGCGCCGGCATCGCGGGCAACGCGCATCAAGGTCAGCACGGTGGTGGTCTCGCCCGGCCCTGAGCTCGCCAGGAAGACGTCGCCCTGCCCCAGCGGCGGCGCGGTCATGTCGCCGACGATCGAGACCGGCAGGCCGAGATGGTAGAGCCGCATGGCGAAGCCCTTCACCTGCAGGGCCTCGCGGCCGCAGCCATAGACGGCGATCTTGCCGGCGCCGGCCAGCATTGCGCAGGCAGCGTCGATGCGAGCTTCATCCGTGCGCGCCAGCACCGCGCCAAGCTCGTCCAGCGCGGTCGCGAACATGCCGGATCCGGCTTTGATCATGATGGCTCACCCTCCTGCGCAATATCGCGATTTGCGGTGCGCGCCGCGAAAGGCTTGTTTTTGTTCATGCTACCATTGCGAAAATCGCTGTCCAATGAGCCTCGGCACTTTTGCTGGGCCACGGGCATGATAGTGTCATGTCAGACAAATCACTCCGGGACATCGTCAGACATGAAGACACGGCACTTCGACCGCATCGGCAATGGCGGCATCACCTTCACCGAGCTCGGCTTCGGCACGGCGCCGCTCGGCAATCTCTACCGCGCCATCTCCGACGAGGACGCCAATGCCACCCTGGAAGCGGCATGGGCGACCGGATGCCGCTACTTTGATACGGCGCCGCTCTACGGCCTCGGCCTGTCGGAAACCCGCCTCAACCCGTTCCTGCGCGGCAGGAAGCGCGACGACTATGTGCTGTCGAGCAAAGTCGGCCGCATCATGCGCGTCGCCCCGCCGGACCAGCGCACCGGCATCGGCAAGTTTTTCGAGACGCCGTCGCGCCGGGAAGTCTACGACTACTCCTATGACGGCGTTATGCGCTCCTTCGAGGCCTCGCTGGAGCGTCTTGGTGTCGACCGTATCGACATCCTCTTCGTCCACGATGTCGATATCTTCACCCATGGCAGCAAGGAAGCCTCCGACGCCCGCATCGAGGAGTTCATGTCGTCCGGCTATTACGGGCTGCTGGCGCTGCGCGACCAGGGCGTGATCAAGGCCTTCGGCGGCGGCATCAACGAGTGGCAAGTCGCCCAGACGCTCGCCGAGCGCGGCGACTTCGACCTGTTCCTGCTTGCCGGCCGCTATACGCTGCTCGAACAGGAAGCGCTTCAATCCTTCCTGCCGCTTTGCCAGAAGCGTGGCATCGGCATCGTGCTGGGCGGCCCCTACAATTCCGGCGTGCTGGCGACCGGACCGAAGCCCGGTGCCTTCTACAATTACAGCGAGGCGCCGAAGGAGATCCTCGACCGCGTGGCGCGCATCGAAGCCGTCTGCAAGCGCCACAATGTGCGCCTGATCGAGGCGGCTCTGCAATTCCCGCTGCAGCACCCTTCGGTGATGTCTGTGATCCCCGGCGGCCAGCGGCCTGCCGAGGTCGAGAGCAACCGCGCGCTACTCGACACCAAGATACCGGTGGCGCTCTGGGCGGATTTGAAACAGGAAGGCCTGATGCGCGCGGACGCGCCGACGGCCTGAGCAATTCCAGCAAAAGTGCAGGGCCGATCGCCAGAAAAAGAAAAGCCGGGCAAGCCCGGCTTTTCTGCACTTAACGAAAAAGGTCTTAGTTGACCGCGTCCTTGAGGCCCTTGCCGGCCGAGAATTTCGGCACGGTGCGCGCCGGAATCTGCACTTCCGCGCCGGTCTGCGGATTGCGGCCGGTCGAAGCAGCGCGTTTTGACACGGTGAAATTTCCGAAGCCGACAAGCCGGACATCGCCGCCCTTCTTCAGTTCGCCGGTGATTACGGAGAACACCGCATCGACGGCGGACTGCGCATCAGCCTTCGAAATGCTTGCGGAGTCGGCGACAGCGGACACCAGTTCGTTCTTGTTCATCAAAATTCCCTTCCATGAGAAAACCGGAACTTACGACTCGTCCGGCAGGAAACGGACTTTAGAAAGAAGCTTACAGGAACCCAAGCCGAAAACCGCAGAATTCCGGGCTTTTTTGCATTTTTTCATGGCTTTTTCACATGAAAAAAGCCGGGCTCAAGGCCCGGCTCTCTCTTTGTGCATTGCAACGTTAGAATATTCTAATGAGCAAGCGACTTTCCGGCATCGTCGCCGGTGTCGACCGGAGCCGGCGCATTGACCGGCTCGACCCACTCGATCGGCTCCGGCATCCTGGTCAGCGCGTGCGCGAGCACCTCGCCGACCCGCGAGACCGGGACGATTTCCATGCCATTCTTGACGTTGTCCGGAATGTCCGCCAGATCCTTGACGTTCTCTTCCGGGATCAGGACCTTTTTGATGCCGCCGCGCAATGCCGCGAGCAGCTTCTCCTTCAGGCCGCCGATCGGCAGGATGCGGCCACGCAGCGTGATCTCGCCGGTCATCGCCACATCGGCCCGGACGGGGATACCCGTCAGCACCGACACGATAGCCGTGGCCATCGCGGCGCCGGCGGACGGGCCATCCTTCGGGGTCGCGCCTTCCGGCAAGTGGACGTGGATGTCGCGCTTGTCGAACAGCGGCGGCTCGATGCCGAAATCGATTGCCCTGGAGCGGACATAAGAGGCCGCCGCCGAGATCGATTCCTTCATCACGTCACGCAGATTGCCGGTCACCGTCATGCGGCCCTTGCCGGGCATCATGACGCCTTCGATCGTCAGCAGCTCGCCGCCGACTTCCGTCCAGGCAAGACCCGTGACCACGCCGACCTGATCGTCGGCCTCGACCTGGCCGAAGCGGAAGCGCGGCACGCCGAGATAATCGGCGAGGTTGTCCGCCGTGATCTTCACCGTCTTCTTCTTCGTCCGCAGGATCTCGGTCACCGCCTTGCGCCCGAGCTTCATCAGCTCGCGCTCCAGGCTGCGCACGCCGGCTTCCCGCGTGTAGGTCTGGATGATGCCGCGGATCGCGTCCTCGCCGACCGAGAATTCGTTCGGCTGCAGGGCATGGTCGCGGATCACCTTGGGCATCAGATGACGCTTGGCGATCTCGATCTTCTCGTCCTCGGTGTAACCGGCGATACGGATGATCTCCATGCGGTCCATCAGGGGCGCAGGGATGTTCAGCGTGTTCGCCGTCGTCACGAACATCACGCTCGACAGGTCGTATTCGACCTCGAGGTAGTGGTCCATGAACGTCGAGTTCTGCTCCGGATCGAGCACCTCGAGCAGGGCCGACGACGGATCGCCGCGGAAGTCCTGACCCATCTTGTCGATCTCATCGAGCAGGAAGAGCGGGTTGGACTTCTTGGCCTTCTTCATCGACTGGATGACCTTGCCGGGCATCGAGCCGATATAGGTCCGCCTGTGACCGCGGATCTCGGCCTCGTCACGCACGCCGCCAAGCGCCATGCGGATGAACTCGCGGCCGGTCGCCTTGGCGATCGACTTGCCGAGCGACGTCTTGCCGACGCCGGGCGGTCCGACCAGGCACAGGATCGGCCCCTTGATCTTCTTCTGGCGGCTCTGCACGGCGAGATACTCGACGATGCGCTCCTTGACCTTGTCGAGGCCGAAATGATCGGCGTCGAGCACGTCCTGCGCATAGTTCAGATCCTGCTTGACCTTGGAGTTCTTGCCCCACGGGATCGACAGCAGCCAGTCGAGATAGTTGCGCACGACCGTCGATTCAGCCGACATCGGCGACATCGAGCGCAGCTTCTTCAATTCGGCTTCCGCCTTCTCGCGGGCCTCCTTGGAGAGCTTGGTCTTCTTGATGCGCGCCTCGATCTCGGCGGCCTCGTCGCGGCCGTCCTCGCCCTCGCCGAGCTCCTTCTGGATCGCCTTCATCTGCTCGTTGAGGTAGTACTCGCGCTGCGTCTTCTCCATCTGGCGCTTGACGCGCGAGCGGATGCGCTTTTCCACCTGGAGCACGGAGATTTCGGCTTCCATGAAGCCCATCGCCTTCTCCAGCCGTTCCTTGACGGAAAGCGTGGCGAGCATCTCCTGCTTCTCGGGGATCTTGATGGCGAGATGCGACGCAACCGTATCGGCGAGCTTGGAATAGTCGTCGATCTGGCTGGCGGCGCCCACCACTTCGGGCGAAATCTTCTTGTTCAGCTTGACGTAATTCTCGAAGTCGGTGACGACCGAGCGGGCAAGCGCCTCGATCTCGACCTCTTCCTCTTCCGGCTCGGCGAGCGCTGTGGCGCGGGCCTCATGGAAGTCGGGACGATCGGTGAACGAAACGATCTTGGCGCGCGAGGCACCCTCGACCAGAACCTTCACGGTGCCGTCGGGCAGCTTCAAAAGCTGCAGCACATTGGCGAGCGTGCCGATGTCGAAAATCGCATCGGGCTCAGGATCGTCGTCGGCTGCATTCATCTGGGTAGCGAGCAGGATCTGCTTTTCCTGACCCATCACCTCTTCCAGCGCCTTGATCGACTTTTCACGGCCCACGAAGAGCGGAACGATCATATGCGGGAACACGACAATATCGCGCAGTGGGAGAACTGCGAAAACGCCGTCGCCGGAAGCCTTGGATATCTTGGCCATTGTCCAACCTTTCATGTCGCGGCCGCTTATTTAGCCAACCGCGAATCTCATATTAACGACCGAGCGTCGTTCCGCCTACCACCGTTTGTGACGGGAATTTTACAGCACAGAATTCGGCGCCTCGGCCTTCTGCTGTTAGGTGGATGTAGCCGAGGCAAAGATCAAGGGTTAACACGGTCGTTCGAGCCCTTCCACTGCCCGCCTCCCCCGCCTTTGACAGCAAAACGGCGCCACGCGGGCGCCGTTCCATGAAAATTGACGGGCCCAGTGCCATTTCAGGCGCTGACATTGCCCTTCTTTTCCTTCTGCTCGGAGTAGATGTAGAGCGGCCGGGCGTTGCCGGACACCACCTCTTCCGAAATCACCACCTCGCGCACGCCTTCCAGCGCCGGCAGCTCGAACATGGTGTCGAGCAGGATCGCTTCCATGATGGAGCGCAGGCCGCGCGCGCCGGTCTTGCGCTCGATGGCGCGCTTGGCGATCGCCGACAGCGCGTTCTCGTGGAACGTCAGGTCGACATTCTCCATCTCGAACAGCCGCTGATACTGCTTGACCAGCGCGTTCTTCGGCTCGGTCAGGATTTGGATCAGCGCCGGCTCGTCGAGATCTTCCAGCGTCGCCAGAACCGGCAGACGGCCGACGAATTCGGGGATCAGGCCGAATTTCAACAGATCCTCGGGCTCGACCTGGCGGAAGATGTCGCCGGTGCGCCGATCCTCGGGCGAGGCAACGGTCGCGCCGAAGCCGATCGAGGTTTTACGGCCACGGTCCGAGATGATCTTGTCGAGACCCGCAAAGGCGCCACCGCAGATGAACAGGATGTTGGCGGTGTCGACCTGCAGAAATTCCTGCTGCGGATGCTTGCGGCCGCCCTGCGGCGGCACCGAAGCGACCGTGCCTTCCATGATCTTGAGCAGCGCCTGCTGCACGCCCTCGCCCGACACGTCGCGGGTGATCGACGGATTGTCAGACTTGCGCGAGATCTTGTCGATTTCGTCGATATAGACGATGCCGCGCTGGGCGCGCTCGACATTGTAGTCGGCCGACTGCAACAGCTTCAGGATAATGTTCTCGACGTCCTCGCCGACGTAGCCGGCCTCGGTCAGGGTCGTGGCGTCCGCCATGGTGAAGGGCACGTCGATGATGCGGGCGAGCGTCTGGGCGAGGAGCGTCTTGCCGCAGCCCGTCGGGCCGATCAGCAGGATGTTCGACTTCGCCAGTTCGACGTCGTTGTTCTTGCCGGCATGCGCCAGGCGCTTGTAGTGGTTATGGACCGCCACCGACAGCACGCGCTTGGCGTAAGGCTGGCCGATGACGTAGTCGTCGAGGACCTTGAGGATCTCCTGCGGGGTCGGCACGCCTTCGCGCGACTTCACCATCGAGGTCTTGTTCTCCTCGCGGATGATGTCCATGCACAGTTCGACGCATTCATCGCAGATGAAGACCGTCGGTCCGGCGATCAGCTTGCGGACTTCGTGCTGGCTCTTGCCGCAAAACGAGCAGTAAAGCGTGTTCTTTGAATCGCCGCCGCCGTTGCTGACCTTGCTCATTTTTCTGTCCTTTCACCGTCGCCCGCCGATCGCCTGGCTTTGAGTGACGTCTCACCAATCTATCGCGGGAATCCGCCACCGCCAGTGTCCCGGCTCGCACAGCGCATTCCGTACGAAACACAATTCAGAAAACGCGGCAACGATTCGCAGCAACCCCATGCAAAGCTAAGCCGTCGAAAATCAACATAGCCTTAACGTAGGCAATCCCAACGCCTGAGGGAACAGCCAATTGTGGCCGAAATGCCGCAAGACGCGCCAAAACCGCGTTATGCTGTCATTTGCTGTGGATGTCAGGCCGAGGCTGCGACTGTCTCGACGGCCTCGCGGCTCGATATGACCTTGTCGATCAGACCAAAGTCCCTGGCCTCGTCCGCGGTCATGAAATGGTCACGGTCGAGCGTCCTCTCAATCTCGTCATAGCTCTTGCCGGTGTGCTTGACATAGACCTCGTTCAGGCGGCGCTTCAGCTTGATGATGTCCTGCGCATGACGTTCGATGTCCGAAGCCTGCCCCTGGAAGCCGCCGGACGGCTGGTGAACCATGATCCGGGCGTTCGGCGTGGCAAAACGCATGTCCTTGTGGCCGGCGGTCAGAAGCAGCGAACCCATCGAGGCCGCCTGGCCGATGCAGAGCGTCGACACCGCCGGCTTGATGAACTGCATGGTGTCGTAGATCGCCATGCCCGAGGTGACGACCCCGCCCGGCGAATTGATATAGAGATTGATTTCCTTCTTGGGGTTTTCCGCCTCGAGGAACAAAAGCTGTGCACAAACCAGCGTCGCCATCCCATCCTCCACCGGGCCGGTGATGAAGATGATGCGTTCCTTCAAGAGGCGCGAGAAAATGTCATAGGCACGCTCGCCGCGATTGGTCTGCTCGACCACCATCGGAACGAGGTTCATGTAGGTTTCAACGGGGTTCTTCATGGACTACCCTTGTTGGAGATGGATTCCGGCACCTTGGTATTATCAGCAATCGCGCGGAATCGTTCTGGATCGGTTACGATCTAAATAGGATGCCGGCTCACCCTAGCGCAAGGCCGCCTCTCCTAGCCATCTGGTTAAGCCGAATCAAGCGTCGCAGTGTCGGCAAAAACCCGAGGCGAATAGGCCGACGAGGCGGGCTCGGTCCGGTTGGCCGAACCGAAGACATGGCAAGGTAGCAATTCCTTAACCGCGCCGCTTAACGAAAAGCCTTGAAATCGCTGCCGGCCCCCGGACCTTCCGCTACAGTCCTGCGTTGTGAGGGCGTCCTTTTTCAACGGGGGAATGTCATGATCCGCAAAAGCTCCGCATCGCTGGCGGCCGTCGCCATGCTTGCCAGCGTCTGTGAAACCGCCGCCGGCGGCCGCGCGCTCGAATGCTATGAGCCGATCCATAGGCCGGCACTTTACGACACCGTCTACGAGGATGTGATGGTGAGCCCCGGCGGACAGGTGGTCGATTACGACGCGCCGATCTACGGCACCTATCAAAGCGTGGACCGGATCGCTCCGGCGCGCGTCACCTACGAGACAGTGCCGGCAGTCACACGCACGGTCTACCACACAGTCAAGGTCGAGGATGGCGGCTATGCCTGGGAGTGGCGCGTCATTCACGGCCGCAAGGTGCTGTGCAAGGTGTGGCGCAAAGCCCGCTATGCGCGCGTTGCCGAGACGGTTGTGGTCCAGCCGGAGCGCGTCCGGCGCGTCGTTCAGCCGGCGGAATTTGAAGCGGTTGCCCACGAAGTGCTGGTGCGTCCGCAGCAGGTACGCATCCGGCAAATCCCGCCCTCATATGGGACAGTGGCGCGCCGGGTGGTGGTGCGGGAAGGTTCGACCAGCTGGAAGCGGGTGTATATCCCGCAGCATTGCGTGGGGTAGGGTCGACCGGAATTGTTGCATCTGCGGACAGAAAGCCGACCTTTCGGCATTCCACCTGTGTTAGCTTAGACGTCGAAACACAGCGGGCGCGACGAACTGACAGGAATCCGAGGAATGCGGCCTTCAGACGTCCCCGTTGTCGGCATGCTGCTTGCCGGCGACCGATCGTATCCGAGCTTCGGCTCTTTCTGCGATGCAATCCGGGAACTGGGCTACAGGGACGGTGAAACCATCCAGATCGAGCCTCGCTTTGCCGATGGACATCTCGATCGCCTTCCTGGCCTTGCCGCCGAGCTTGTTCAGCGCCGGGCAAAGATCATCGTCGCCATTGGGGCAGTGAGCTACTGGGCTGCTCGCGAAGCGGCGCCCGATTTGCCGATCGTCTTTGCCATCGTGCTCGATCCGGTATCGGTGAAAATCGTCCAGAGTGCCGAGCGCCCCGGTGGCCACACAACGGGATGCACGAACTTCGACCCTTGCCAGATCGGCGAGCAAGTGCGGATGCTGAAGCAGGTGGTGCCAGGCCTGAGATGCTTGGCGATTTTGGGCGACGCTGGGGTTCCAGACTTGCTGCCGAGGCTTTCGAAGGCGGTCGCCGAAGCGGAAGGCCTCGACATTTCGGTTCACCTGCTTGGCCGCGAGGAAGACCTGGAGACTGCCTTCGCCGCATTCGCGGCCGCGAAGGCCGGCGGTCTTCTGTGCCTGGAGGTTCCGCGAACCACGACATATGGGGCCAAGATCGTCGAAATGGCTCACGCCGCGCGGCTGCCGGCCATCTTCGGCAGGGATCACGCAAGATATGGTCCGCTGATGGCCTACGGCACGAGCCTTGCCCTTGCCGCTCGTCGAATGGCCAGCCAAGTCGATATCGTCCTCAACGGTGCCGACGCTGGCGCGCTTCCGGTCGAATATGTCCGCCGGCCCGAGTTGATCGTCAATTTGAACGCTGCGCGGAGAATGGCAATCACATTACCAGACAGCTTCCTGCGGTTGGCCAGCGAAATCGTCGGATAGCTGCCCGCTGGGCGCGACACGGCTTTAAGTCACCTCCGCTCGCAGCCTTCTTTGAGAGAGTATCGCCGCCTCCGGTTGGTCGCAGGAGGCTCGACCAACTGGCCGCAGGCGCACATCCGGCCGCATTGCCGGACCGGACAGCAACTCGCTGTGGCTTAGCCCAGATCGATGTCGAGAATGGCCATCGAGAAATTATAGTCGCCGTCGTCCTCGTCCTTGAAGACGATGCCGAGGAACTCGTCGCCGACATAAACCTCGGCCGAGTCTTCCTTGCGCGGACGCGCTTTCACCTGCAGCTTGGGATTCTGGAAGACGCGTTTGAAATAAGCGTCGAGCTTTCTGATTTCGTCAGGCTTCAAAAGTCTTCTCCGAAATGTCGGCCTTGTTCGTGGGAACGCGCTTCTGACACGCCAACGATGGCCATGTAAAGGCAAGCTGGCAGGATAACATGGGAGAACAGCCAAGCGAACCGGCGGCCCGCTCGGCGGCCGCCGGCAAACGGTCGGTCAGATATCGAAGCTCACGACGTGGTCCATGCTTTGCGACGGCAGGAGCTGGTCCATCTGCCGCGAAGGCTGGTCGCAGCCGGTTTCCCCCACGACCCGAGCGGGCACGCCGGCGACCGTCTTGTTGTGCGGCACGGGCGACAGCACGACCGAGCCGGCCGCGATCTTGGAGCAATGGCCGATCTCGATATTGCCGAGGATCTTGGCGCCGGCGCCGATCAGCACGCCGCGGCGGATCTTCGGGTGGCGGTCGCCACTGGCCTTGCCGGTGCCGCCCAGCGTCACCCCGTGGAGGATCGAGACGTCATCTTCGATGACGGCGGTCTGGCCGACGACCAGGCCCGTGGCGTGGTCGAGGAAGATGCCCTTGCCGATGCGGGCGGCCGGATTGATGTCGGTCTGGAACACCGAGGACGAGCGGCTCTGCAGATAGAGCGCGAAGTCCCTGCGGCCCTGGTTCCACAGCCAATGCGCCAGCCGGTGCGTCTGGATGGCGTGAAAACCCTTGAAATAGAGAACCGGCATGATGAAGCGGTCGCAGGCCGGGTCGCGATCGTAATAGGCCTGAATGTCGACGCGAACCGTCGAGCTCCATTCCGGATCGTCGTTCAGCATCGCCTTGAAGGTCTGGCGGATGAGATCGGAACCGATATCCTGATGCGCAAGGCGCTCGGCCAGCCGGTGGATCACCGCTTCTTCGAGGCTCTCCTGGTTCAGGATGGTCGAATAGAGAAAGGCCGCGAGCAACGGATCGCGGTTCACCGCCTCCATCGCCTCGTCGCGGATCGACCGCCAGATCGGATCGACCGGCTGCACCATGCTGGGGCGGGCAATCGTAACGCTGTTCATCGACGCTCTCCGGCCTTGCTCATTCTCCGGCGGCACATATAGGCCAAATCATAGCACGGTTGAACTCAATTTTCCTTAGTGCTTTGTCAAATGGACCTGGTTCACGCAAATTCAAGCGACGATGGAAAACGAACCCTTGATCGGGAGCGCATATGCTCTTGAAGCTGGCGGCGACTTGCGTTGTCCTGCCAGCGTTAGCCGCCCGGAAAATTCGTCATGGAAAAACAGACGCTGATCGACGATCCGCTGAAGGCCGAGCTTTCCGCGCTCTATCAGGCCGGGGACCGGCACTATCACAACCTCGTCCATATCAAGGCCATGCTGGCGCTGGCTCAAGAATACCAGGGCCTGCTCGACGACCCGGGCGCTGTCGAAGCGGCGATCTGGTTTCATGACGCGATCTATGACAGCAGCGCCAGGGACAATGAGGCAAAAAGCGCCGAGCTGGCCGAGAAAAGGCTCGCCGGGCACGTCGATCCTCATCGCCTTGCCCGCATAGAGGCGATGATCAACGCCACCGCCACCCACCAGTTGCCGCCGTTCCGCGACGAGGACGCGCTCAACGATGCGGCCCTTTTACTCGACATGGATCTGGCGATCCTCGGCGCCGAACCGGCGGTGTTCGATGCCTATGAGACGGCGGTCCGGCTGGAATATGGCTGGGTGGAGGAGCCGATGTGGCGCGCGGGCCGCGCGGCCGTTCTGAAGAGTTTCCTCGCCCGCCCGCACATTTTCTATACGACCGAATTCCGGGATCGGTTCGAGGCGCAGGCCAGGGAAAATCTCGGCCGTTCACTGCAAGCCCTGCAAGACCAGCCCTGATAGGCCCATTCTCCCGCAGGACTTTGCCCCTATGCCCAAATCCAGGGCCCTGCGATCACTATCGAACGTGAATTCGTCTGAGATGACCAAGACCATGGAAAACAGCTTCCACCAACCTGTCGACGCCGCACAGGTCCCGCGTTTTGCCGGGCTTTCCACCTTCATGCGGCTGCCGGCCGTGCCGAGCGCGAAGGGGCTCGACATCGCCCTTGTCGGAATTCCCTGGGACGGCGGCACGACTAACCGGGCCGGCGCCCGCCACGGTCCGCGCGAAATCAGGAACCAGTCGAGCCTGATGCGCCGCGTCCACCATGTCTCGGGAACAGAACCGTTCAGCATCGCCAATATTGCCGATGTCGGCGACGTTTCGGTCAACCCGATCAACCTGCTCGACGGGTTGAAGCGGATCGAGGACGGCATTGCCGCGATCGTTGCCGAGGGCGCCGTCCCACTGGCGGCGGGCGGCGACCACCTGACGACGCTGCCGGTGCTGCGCGCCGTGGCCCGCAAAGCGCCTGTCGGCATGGTTCACTTCGATGCGCATTCCGATACCAACGACCGCTATTTCGGCGACAATCCCTACACCCACGGAACGCCTTTCCGCCGCGCGATCGAGGAAGGGCTGCTCGACCCGAAACGGGTTGTCCAGATCGGGATCAGAGGCTCGATCTATGAACCGGGCGAACACGATTGGGCGACCGCCCAGGGCGTGCGCATCATCTATATGGAAGAATTCGTCCGGCGCGGCGTCGCTTCCGTCATGCAAGAAGCGCGCGATCTTGTCGGCGACAGCCCGACCTATGTGACGTTCGACATCGATTGCATCGATCCGTCCATGGCCCCCGGCACCGGAACGCCGGAGCTCGGCGGCTTCACCACACGCGAGGCGCAGGAGATGGTTCGATTGCTGGGCGGATTGAATTTCGCAGGCGCCGATGTCGTCGAGGTCGCGCCCCCCTTTGACGTTGGCGGCATGACGGCGCTGGCCGGCGCGACGATGATGTTCGAGCTGCTGTGCGTCATGGCGAGATCCCTCGCCGACAGGAGGGCGCACGGCTAGCGCGATTACAGGAAAAGCGCATAGCGCCTTTCCGGCTAATCCTGAAAGGTCTCGATCCTCTGGGTGTAGATCCTGAATCCCGCGCATCGCAAGCGGTGCGCCCTGCGGCGGCGCCAGCATCTCCATATAGGTGACGAGAAGATCGACCATTGCGAGCCGAGGAGCCCCGCGCGCTCAGAGCGGGTTTTCGGCGTAGAACTCGAGCACGCGCTGCTTGAAGCTCTTGTCGCCGACGGCGAGCATGTGGTCCCGTCCCTCGATGTGAAAGGCCCTGGCGTTAGGCATGAGGGCGGCAAGCTCGTCCGGCGAGCCGCCAATATCGTCCTTGGTGCCGACGGCGATCAATGTCGGCTGGGCGATGCGGGCCATGTCATCCTCGCTGAGCAACTCGCGCGACTTTACGATGCAAGCGGCAAGCGCGCGACGGTCGCTGCGCGTCTGATCTGCGAAAGCGCGAAAGGAGCGCCCGCGCGGATGAGTGGTCTGGGAAGGGTCTTCCGCCAGCAGGGCCGCCGCGATCGGATCCCAGTCGCCGACGCCGTCGACCATGCCGATGCCGAGGCCGCCGAACACCAGCGTCGCGACCTTCTCCGGATCGGAGAGCGCCAGGAAGGCCGAGACGCGCGTACCCATCGAATAGCCCATGACATGCGCGCGCTCGATGCCGAGATGATCGAGCAACGCGGCCGCGTCGGACGCCATCTTTTCAGGCGTGTAATCGGCCTCGTCATAGCTCTTCGACGACGAGCCATGTCCGCGATGGTCGAAGGCGATCGCCCGGTAGCCGGCGTCGTTCAGCGTCTTGAACCAGCCCGGCGAGACCCAGTTGACATAGTGGCTGGAGGCGAAGCCATGGATCATCAGCACCGGGTCGCCCTGCCCCGAGGCCGGCTGGCGATCGAGATAGGCGAGTTCGAAACCGTCATGCGAAAAGAAATCCATCGGCGGAACTGCTTCTCAGTTGGAACTGGAGCCGATAGCCGGATGGCGCATGAGATCGCCTTCCTTGATGCCGTCCTTGGCGGCCGTACCCGCCTTCAGTTCAAGCACGAAGCGCACTGGCTGTCCGGGCGAGATGATCGCTTCGGATTCGGGCTCGCCGCGCTTGATGGCTTTGATCCTGCCGTCCTGGCCGATGAAGATGAGGTCGAGCGCCATCGGCGTGTTCTTCATCCAGAAATCCACCTCGTCGGTTCTTTCGAAGACGAACAACATGCCGTGATCGTCGGCCATGGTCTGGCGAAACATCAGTCCCGCCTCTCGTTCGGCAGAGGTATCGGCGATCTCGATGGAGAAGGAACGATCACCGGAGCCGGTCGACACCACCAGCGGCGTCCGGTCGGTGGGCAGCAGCATCGCATCCGCCGAACTCGGCTTCGCGGCAATGAAACAGGCGGCGAAAACGATCGCGGCGCAGAGCGCGCCCGCAGTCAGCCAATTGCGATGAGCCATGGGGTACCTCGACCAAACCCTCGTCCTAGACCATGATCCGGAGAAGTGGAACCGGTTTTCGGACAATATGGTCGGCCCGCGGCACAGGGACTTCTCGACTGAGTCGAGAGACCTTAGTGCGAGACCGACAAGGTGCCCATATCGGGGTGGATTTCGGCGGCCATAAGGCCTTTGTCGCCGCGTCCGAAGCGGACGAGCACGACCTGGCCCGGCCGGAGCTCGGTTATGCCGTAGCGCCGCAGCGTCTCCATGTGGACGAAGATGTCTTCCGTCCCCTCGCCCCGCGTCAGGAAGCCGAAACCCTTGGTGCGGTTGAACCACTTCACCAGGGCGCGCTCGAGGCCGCTCTCAGGGCTCACGGTAACGTGGGTGCGCTGTTCCTGCTCTGCCGGGTGCACCGCGGTCGAGGCATCCATGGACAGGACGCGGAAAGCCTGCAAGCCGCGCTCGCCCTGTTTCACCAGGCAGACGACCCGCGCGCCTTCGAGCGCCGTCTGGAAACCGTCCCTTCGAAGACAAGTCACATGGAGGAGAATATCACCCGAGACGCCGTCGTCCGGAAGGATGAAGCCGTAGCCCTTGGCCACGTCGAACCATTTGATCGCGCCGGCGATTTCGACAAGCTCGGCGGGATCGCCGCCATTGTCCCGCTGCAAGGCGTCGTCAAGGCTTCCGTCCCGCCTCGTAAAAGAGGCTTTTTCCCCCATAAGAATGCCCCCTTTTTCCAACTGAACTACAACTGATTCTTGCCAAGAGATTAACACTGCGGCTTCCGGGGTGTGCAAGGGCTGACGTGCCTTTTTTCACCGTTCATTACCGGAAAGGCTGAAATGTTGTTTGCCGGCGCTTCCCAAAGACGAACGGCGAGGTCCGAAATCAGCCGCAGCGCCGCAATTGTCGGACGATTGCCCTTTCGCCGGGTGGCCCCTATGTTGCCTGGCAACCCCAATAGCCCGAGGAAGCCGCCATGCGCTATCTGCACACAATGGTCCGCGTCGCCGATATCGACCAGTCGCTCGATTTCTACTGCAACAAGCTCGGCCTGAAGGAGGTGCGCCGTTACGAAAACGAGCAGGGCCGCTACACGCTGATCTTCCTCGCCGCGCCGGAAGACGAGCAAAGCGGCATTCACGAGAAGGCGCCGCTGGTCGAATTGACCTACAATTGGGACCCGGAGGACTACAAGGGCGGTCGCAATTTCGGCCACCTCGCCTACGAGGTCGACGACATCTACGCCACCTGCCAGAAGCTGATGGACAATGGCGTGACCATCAATCGCCCGCCGCGCGACGGCAACATGGCCTTCATTCGCTCGCCGGACGGCATCTCGATCGAGCTGCTGCAGAAGGGCCCCGCCAAGGCGAAGGCCGAACCGTGGGCCTCGATGCCGAACGAGGGCGTCTGGTAAATCCACCCCGATTTGACCGGGGCGGCTGGCGTTTCGCCGGGCATTGCCTATATCGGGAATCGGCGCCAGGCTTATCCAGGCTGGCGTTTCTTCATCCGCCAGGAGAATTTCATGCCGACCAGCCGCGCCGATGTCGCCACCGAACATGCAAGCCGCTATCTGCAGCAGCTCTGCAAGCACTGGTCGCACAAATTCCCGGTCGAGTTCGACCCGCAACACGGCGCCATCCAGCTCTCGATTGGCCGCACCGTGATGGATGCCGACGATCAGGCGCTGCACATCGCTTTAGCCGCCGACGATGAAGCTTCGCTGGAGCGGCTGGAGAGCGTGGTCGCCGACCATATCAAGCGCTTCGCCTTCCGCGAGGAATTGAGCTTCGACTGGCAAAAGGCCGCCTGAGCCGGAGCAATTCGGGAAAACTGCCTCAAACAGTCAGCCGCCGGCCTTGCCGGCCATGTCGAGCAGCGCCAGCACGCTGCGCCAGTTGCGCGCCGTGCTCGGCACCTTCAAGGTACGCGGGATGAGGGTGGCGAACACCGATTTGCCGAGCCCGTCCGGCGCATGCAGGTAAAGCACGTCGCCCTTGATCTCGAAGCGCTCGGAGCCGGTGCATTTGTCGGCGAGCCGCTTCGTCTCCTCGGCGGTTGGCTCCCGTTCCAGCGCATAGGCATGCAGCTTGGTCGGCTCGCCGGCGACCTCGGGATAGGGATTGTCCATCACCAGCCGCTCGAACCAGCCGGCATCGCGCACCATGATGCGCGAGTTGAAGCCCCATTTCTTCTCGAAGGCCGTCTCGAGTTCCTTGGTCAGCGCCGCCGCATCCCTCTTCTTCGCCCGGAACACGACATTGCCGCTCTGCAGATAAGTCGCAACATCGCTGAAGCCGAGACTTTCGAAGAAGGCTTTGAGCTCCGCCATTTTGACGATGCGGTTGCCGCCGACGTTGATGCCGGAAAACAGCGCGACGAAAACCGTGCTTTGTTTTGCGCTCATATGATGAACCCCGCCAGCGTCTCGTTGTCCGTGATATCCTGATATTGCACGCCCTCGGCGTCGAAATTGGCCTTCAGCAGGTCGAAATTGCGTCGGTCCTTGGTCTCGATGCCGATCAGCACCGAACCGAAATTGCGCGCCGACTTCTTCAGATACTCGAAGCGGGCGATGTCATCGTCGGGACCAAGCATTTCGAGGAAATCGCGCAGCGCGCCCGGCCGTTGCGGGAAGCGGATGATGAAATACTTCTTCAACCCCTCGAAGCGCAGCGCCCGCTCCTTCACGTCCGGCAGCCGCTCGAAATCGAAATTGCCGCCGGAGACGACGGCGACGATGGTCTTGCCCCTGATCTCCTTTCGCGAAAAATCCTTGAGCGCGTCGATCGCCAGCGCGCCGGCCGGCTCCAGCACGACGCCCTCGACATTGAGCATCTCGATCATGGTGGCGCAGAGCCGGTTCTCCGGAACCAGCCGCACGGCATCGGCGGTGAAGTCCTTGAGATGGCGCAGCGGCTCGCGGCCGATCTCGGCCACCGCGGCGCCGTCGACGAAATTATCGACCTTGGCGAGCTTGACCCGCTTGCCGCCGGCAAGGCTTTCACGCAGGCTCGGCGCGCCCGCCGGCTCGCAGAACACGAAACGCGGGTCGCGATGCTGGTCGGCGAAATATTGGGTCACACCGGCGGCGAGGCCGCCGCCGCCCACCGGCAGCATGACGATGTCGGGCACGCGTCCACCCGGCATCTGCGCCGCGATTTCGTACGCGACGGTCGCCTGGCCCTCGATGATGTCCTTGTGGTCGAAGGGCGGCACCATATGCGCGCCGGCGCTTTCGGTGAATTCGAAGGCGGCGCGGTAGCAATCGTCGAAGAAGTCGCCGACCAGCCTGATCTCGACGAAATCACCGCCGAACAGCCGCGTCTTGTCGATCTTCTGCTGCGGCGTCGTCACCGGCATGAACACGACGCCCTTCTTGCCGAAATGCCGGCAGACGAAGGCGAAGCCCTGCGCGTGATTGCCGGCAGAGGCGCAGACGAACAGCTCGGCATTGTTGCCGGCGGCGAGCGCCTTGCGGAAGAAGTTGAAGGCTCCCCTGATCTTGTAGGAGCGTACCGGCGTCAGGTCCTCGCGCTTCAAAAGAATGCGCGCGCCGGTTTTCTTCGACAGATAGTCGTTCTCCTGGAGCGGCGTTTCCGGAAAGATTTCGCGGATCGCCTCGGCGGCAGCGGCGACGCGAGAAGAGAAGCTGTTCACCAGAAGTCCCTCATTTGTCTCGGCGGTACGCCAGGACAGCCATGTCCCGTGCCGGCAGACCTTCCTGCCGCCCTTTTGGCTTTCGCGCAACACTGCGATGACGGTCGTTCGGCACTGAGCGGATTTCCGCTGGACACGACTTACTTTAGCCGCACTTCGCCTGTCCGGGAGATTTCCGCGGAGTGGACGGCCAATTGTGGCTGCGGTGGAATTGCAGTGAAAGTGTCGACGTGCGGTTGAAGACAATTCTGATCATTGCCCTTGCCCTGCTGATGGCAGGTTGCGCGGGCCACCAGACGCAGGAAATCCTGGGCAGCGTCGTCGTGCCGACGACGGCGACCGAGATCGCCGGCAACCACTCGATCTTCATCACTACCACGCGCAAGCGGTCCGACGACCCGAACAAGGTCTTCGATGGCGAACGCTCCGCGACGCTCAACTACGCACGCGTCAACGTCACCGTTCCCCCTATTCATCAGACCGGCCAGATCGAGCGCCGTTCGCGCGGCAAGTCGAACGATCCGACGAAATATTTCATGGCCTCGGAAGTCGTCGGCTACGACACGCAGCCGAAATTCGCCAGCGCCCTCAACGCCGACATCGACGCGCGCGGCGGACGTGTGATGGTCTTCGTCCATGGCTATAACACCGGCTTCGACGACGCCGTCTATCGGCTCACCCAGATCGTCCATGATTCCGGCTATCCGGGCACGCCGGTGCTGTTCTCCTGGGCTTCCGGCGCCAAGACCACCGACTATGTTTATGACAAGGAAAGTGCCGCAGCGGCTCGCGACCAGCTGGAGGTGACGCTGCGGATGCTGGCACAGACCGGCGCCCGGCGCATCGACATCGTCGCCCATTCGATGGGAACCTGGGTGACTATGGAAACGCTGCGTCAGCTCGCCATCACCGGCGATCGCGATCTCGGCGGTAAGCTCGGCGACGTGGTGCTCGCCTCGCCCGACATCGATGTCGACGTCTTCAAGAGCCAGATGCGCCGCTACGGCAAGCCGGACAAGCCCTTCATCCTGCTGTTGTCGGATGACGACCGGGCGCTGAGGCTCTCCGGCCTGATCGCCGGCGCTCGGCCGCGCGTCGGCGACTACAGGGATGCTGCCGACCTCGCCTCCTATGGCGTCACCGTGGTCGACCTCTCGAAGGTGAAGGGCGCCGACAGCTTCAACCACACCAAATTCGCCGACAACCCGATGATGGTGCAGATGATTGGACAGCGGCTGCGCGAGGACGACGGCTTTGCCAGCGACCGCGACGTGACGGACCGCATCCGCCAGCTCGCTGCGCAGTAACCGCATCGGTGCGGGTTCCGCCGCAGGGACTTTGAACTGGACCCGGCCGCTCTCTGGCTTTATCGGAGTAGCAGGAGAGGTTGCCGCCCTTGGGGGACCCCGGGTGACTGTGCATGTGAAGATCGTTGTCGGCCTTGCCTTCACGCTCGCCCTCGCCGGCTGCGCCGGTCCCACGCATGACCTGCTCAACCGCAAGGCGGTTGCGGCGCCTGCCTCTGACATCGCCGCCAGGCACGAAATCTTCGTCGCCACCACCCGCCAGCAGGCGACCAAGGATCCGCGCCAGGTGTTCGACGGCGACCGTTCGCTGACCACCAGCTACGCCCGCGTCGACGTCACCGTGCCGAAGATCCATCAGGTTGGCGCGATCGAACGTGCCAAGGGCTCGGCAGACTCCAATCCGACCAAGCAGTTCACCGCCACCGACGTCGTCCACTATGGAGACGCGCGGAAATTCGCCAAGGCGGTCGGAGCCGACATTTCCATGCGCGGCGACCGCGCCCTGGTGTTCGTGCACGGCTTCAACAACGGTTTCGACGACGGTATCTATCGCATCACGCAGATAGCGCATGACACCAAATATCCCGGAACGCCGGTGCTGTTCTCATGGGCATCGAGTGCCAAGGCGACCGGCTATATCTACGACAAGGACAGCTCGACCGCCGCGCGCGACGACCTCGAGGCGACGCTCAGGACGCTCGCCAAGACACGCGTCAAGAGCATCGACATCATCGCCCATTCAATGGGCACCTGGCTGACGATGGAGGCGCTGCGCCAGCTCGCCATCACCGGCGACCGCGATCTCGGCGGCAAGCTCGGCTATGTCATCCTCGCCTCGCCCGACATCGACGTCGATGTCTTCAAGAAGCAGATGATCCGCTACGGCAAGCCCGACAAGCCCTTCGCCATCCTGCTTTCGGGCGACGATCGTGCGCTGAAGCTGTCGAGCTTCATTTCCGGCGACAAGCCGCGCGTCGGCGACTACGGCAACGCCGCCGATCTCGCCGATTACGGCGTGACGGTCGTCGACCTGACCCACGCCAAGGGCGGCGACGGCCTGAACCATGCCAAATTCGCCGACAACCCGATCCTGGTGCAATTGCTGGGCAACCGGCTGCGCACACCGGCCGGGCTTGCGTCGGACGAGCCGGACCCGGCGCAGCTCAACGATATCGGCCAAGGCCTCGGCAAAGCGGTCGGTTCGGTCGCCGAGGTTGTCATCACCACGCCGTTCAAGGTATTGACCATCGCGACCGGCGGGTGACCTACCCTAAACAAACAGGTCGACCTTCCGGAACGTCGTCACGTCGACAAGGCCGACATCCGAAATCCTCAGCTCTGGTATCACCACCAGCGCAAGCAGCGAGTGCTGCATATAAGCGTTGTTGAGCGAACAGCCGACCTTGCGCATCGCCTCGGTCAGTTGCTCGGCCTTGGCCGCGACGATCTCGGCGCGCTCGTCCGACATCAGCCCGGCGATCGGCATCTCGACCAGCGCCAGTTCTTTGCCCCTGGAATAAAGCACGACGCCGCCGCCCACCTCGCCCAGCCGGTTGACGGCCAAAGCCATGTCTTCCTTGTTGGTGCCGACGACGATGATGTGGTGCGCGTCATGCGCTACGCTGGATGCCATCGCGCAGTCCTCCACATAGCCGAAACCGGACACGAAAGCGTTGGTAACGCCGCCCGTGCCGCGATGGCGCTCGACCAGGGCGATCTGGCAGATGTCGTTGCGCCGATCCATGGCGACCAGCCCGTCCTCGACCGCCAGATCGGCCTCGAGAGCCCGAGTCGGCGCCTGGTTCTCGATCACGCCGATGACCCGCGCCCGCACCTCGTTGGCGCCCTGCGGCGCAAAAATGTCAAAATCCTCCGCCGCGAGTTTCTTGCCGAGCCTGACGGTATTCTTCGCGGATTGCGGATAGTCATAGGCCGCGATGTCGACCTCGAGCTTGCCGGCCTTGGCCAGCCTGAGGCCGCGGCCATAGACCTCATCTATGGTCATCTGGGCAAGGTCCGAAACGATCAGCAGATCGGCCAGGCGTCCGGGCGCGATCGAGCCGATCTCGCGCTCCAGCCTGAAATGCTGCGCGGTGTTGAGCGTCGCCATCTGGATCGCCGTCACCGGCTTCAGTCCCTGGCTGATGGCATGCCGCACCACACGATCCATATGGCCTTCATGCACCAGCGTGCCGGAATGGCTGTCATCGGTGCACAAGATGAAGTTGCGCGGGTCGATGCCGCCTTCGGTCACCGCCTTGATCTGTGCCGCGACGTCGTACCAGGCCGACCCAAGCCTCAGCATCGCCTTCATGCCCTGGCGCACCCGCGCGATCGCGTCCTCCGCGCGCGTGCCTTCATGATCGTCCTCCGCCCCGCCGGCGACATAGCCGTGGAACGGCAGACCGAGATCGGGCGATGCATAATGCCCGCCGACCGTCTTGCCGGCCCTGACCGTCTCGGCGATCTCGCCCGACATCACCGGATCGTTGGCAGCGACCCCGGGGAAATTCATCACCTCGCCAAGCCCGATGATATTTTCCCAGGTCATGGCCTCTGCCACGTCGGCGACTGTCAGCTCGGCGCCGGCATGCTCCAGCCCCGGCGCCGAGGGCACGCAGGACGGCATCTGCACATGCACGTTGATCGGCATCGCGACCGCCTCGTCATGCATCAGGCGCACGCCCGGCAATCCAAGCACATTGGCGATCTCGTGCGGATCGATGAACATCGAGGTGGTGCCGTGCGGGATGACCGCGCGGCAGAACTCCGTCACCGTCACCATGCCGCTCTCGACATGCATATGCGCGTCGCAAAGGCCGGGCACGAGATAGCGCCCGCCGGCGTCGACGACCTTGGTCCCCTCCCCGATCGCATGGCCGGCATTCGGCCCGCAATAGGCGAAGCGGCCGGCGGCGATCGCGACATCGGTGCCGGGGATGACCTCGCCCGAATGGACATTCAACCAGCGACCATTGCGGATGACCACATCGGCCGGCTTTCGGCCCATCGCGACATCGACCAGATATGTCGCCACCTCGGTCCACGGCTTTGGCTTTGTGGCGCTTGTCGGCTTGGCGTTCGTCATGGCTGAGTCCTCTGCATGGGCCAGTTTGGCAAATGTCGGCGCCCGGAGCCAGAGCGTAAGGTCGTAAACCACTGTTGCAGAAATGCAATTCCGTTTCGCGGTGATTGGGGCTAGTCTGCCCGAAGGAATCTTTCGAAACCGCCATTTCGGAGCGCCCTATGCGTCGACTGACGCTCGCCAGTGCCGGCCTTCTTGCCCTGCTGTCCGGCTCTGCCTGGGCGGCGGACCTAGGCACCAATCTGCCGATGACCGCGCCCGGCTTCGACTGGACCGGCTACTATGCCGGCATGCAGGCCGGCTATGGCTGGGGCCGGTCCGACATCAGCGTCGAGGGCGGTTCGGTGAAGCCCGACATCGATGGCGGTTTCGTCGGCGGCCACGTCGCGGGGCTCTGGCAGTTCGACCAGGCCGTGATCGGCGCCGAAGCCGATCTCAACTACGCCTCGATCGACGGCACTGCCGACGCCGGCCCGTCAAACACATTCGGTACCGACGTCAAGTGGTTCGGATCCATCGATGCCAAGGCCGGCTACGCCATGGATCGCGTATTGATCTATGGCATCGGCGGCGTGGCTTTCGCCGGCATCGAGACCTCGCAGGCGGCGGGCACCGGCTTTACCCAAACCCACACCAGCACCGGCTGGACGCTCGGCGCCGGCGTCGACTACGCCTTGACCAATAATGTCGTCGTCGGCGCGCAATATCGCTACTACGATTTCGGCAAGGAGCATTTCGACGCTTCGAACACCTTCACCGAGCGCGATCAGGACGTGAAGCTGCAGACGCTGGGCGTGAATTTCAGCTATAAATTCTGAGGCTTGCGCCACCGCGTCGATGCGGAAGACCTCTCACGCATCAATGTGTCGAAATAGCGTGGCCGGCGCCCGCAGGGGGCGGGGGGAATGGGTAGGGGCCTGATAGACGCCGGCCTCGGCGGATCGATCCGCCGCGTCGCGAAACCTAGCGTTCCCTTGGCAGACCGTAATTCCGTGATCGCGCCACTTTCCAACCGCCCTGCCCCGCCGTGGCGGATATGGCGGACATGCTTGGCTGAACGCTTGCCACTGCCTCAGGATCGGTCCGAAGCCCTCTTTCCTCCAGGCATGGCGTCGAGGCACTCCTCCAGCCGCCGCAGCCGGGCCTTTTGCCAGCGCAGCGTGTGCGCGACCTCATGCAAGTTCCATTTGGCCTTCGAGTTGGCGGCATCTATCACACCCCGCTCGAGCCGATCGATTTCGCTGCGCAGTTGCCGCGCCTCCGCCTCCCGCAGTCCCCTGATCCAGCCTGGCCCACGCATGGTCCACCATCAAAGCCGGCCCGATGATAGCACACAAAGGCTAATGGGATCGGTTTGGACAATTTGGAATTTTAAATATCACTAATATTAAATCTGCGCGATCGCCGCCCGCGCAAACTGCGGACGATCGGAAACATCGCTTGACGGCTCATATCAGGCATTTGAAAAGGGGCACGCCTGCGGACGTGGCGGAATTGGTAGACGCAAGGGACTTAAAAAATGACACCGCTGCCTTCAACAAAATCAATCACTTGCCCAAAAATTAGGACCAAGCGAATGGTTTGGTTGCGCCGGCAAGTTTCGCCACCTCCAGTTGAGAGCATAACCTGCTGTTTCTTCTCAGTGTTTCGTATGCATAGAGGCGACCAGCGCACACGCGCGACCTTTGCAGCGCGCAACGGATAATGTGAGAGTTTCTGTGGGACAAATGCCACGAACTAGGCTGTGAACTCATAAACTCCGATAGTTGGCAGCGGTTTGCCGACTACCGGTTTCGGGATGAGACGCGGTCGATCACGCCGATTCCGTCCACATAGTGGATCAAGCCCGCTTCAGCGGTCTCGATCATGACGCCGGACGACAGAGTGCCGCCGCCGAGCATTTCGGTCGTGGGCATGTCCCAAGTCTCATAGCCTTCTGCAAACTCGCGGCTATCAAAATCGCAGACAATCAAGCCTCTCATCCCATCGGCGACTACCTCGTCGCCAACTTTCATCTTCTGCCCCGTCGCGTATTGCATCTGCTACCTCTTCACAGGTCCGTCTGCAGCGATAATGTCAGCCTTTCATCGCACTCGCGCGAGCCTGCGGCTTTCATGTAGCCGAAATCCTGGTTTCAACTCATTGCAGAATCTCGCGTTGCCTCCCTACTTGCCGTGCCAACTTATTGAAATCGCGCCGCTATATTTCCTCCATTGAAGCGATCTTCCCACTCCCGATACCGATGCCCACGAAAAGAGAAAATGTGGGAAATCTTGTGGGAACACGCTTAGTCAGTACTGCCGCTCTCGACCGCTTCATTTTCGATGGCCACGCGCTGAACCACCTCGGGGGATACATGCATGATGGTAATATCGAAAGCCCGATAAGCCTCATCTGGCGTAATGCCGCGTTCGATTTCCGCCTTCGTCATGCCGTCCTTCAGTTGCTCGTTGCGCAGTTTGGTCAGGATTGATCCAAGTTCATGGTGATGGCCGAAACTCGGCGCGACGTACTCGCCTGAGGGCGTCCAGCCGCCGAAGTGCATCGCGATATGCACATCTTGGAGTTCCTCCGGGTCAGACGCGCTGATCCTGGTGAGCTCTTTGATGAGTTCCTCAATTGCAGCTTTGGTCATGTATGCGGTTACGCCCATGACATCCAATCGCAGCGCCAAGCTGTGCGGTCCAGCCGACATCTTTTTCGCAGGTTTTTTCGTTGGTCGCTTGGCCATACTTAAATTGCCTCCGTGCCGTGATGCGTTCGATCCTATGGGAGGCATGGTGCGGGCGGCGGGACTTGAACCCGCATGGCCGAAGCCTCCGGATTTTAAGTCCGGTGTGTATACCAATTTCACCACGCCCGCAGTGCCCGCACATGTACGCGTGGTGTGGGATTTTGCAAAGAGCAAGGGAACAGGCTCGCACACCTGATTGTGTGGGAAAAATCGTGGGGATTTCCCACCCATGTGGGAGAAAACCGGACTTCACCATCAGCTCGAAGTCTTGGTTTTCCAGACCATTGAGCGGGAAGCACCGCAGAAAAAGGGACTTAAAATCCCTCGATCTCTGATCGTACGGGTTCGATTCCCGTCGTCCGCACCACCCTTCGCTCTTCGAGCTTCGACCACACCAGGTTCGTCGAGCGAAGGAGTATCCTCCGAAGCCCTGACGTAGGAGATGCCGCTAAGTCGCACCAGCCATGCCGCCGGCCTGGGCGAAAGTGAAATTCGGCTATCGGTTCGATCTTCCAGCGAGGTTACACGATCGAAAGCTTTTCCACGCATCATGGCTGGCGGGCATGGGAAGGGTTCGGGATGTCGACAATCGGGGCGATTTACCGCCGCATCCCCGCCCCGGTCATTATCGTCTGGCTGGCGCTCGCCACTGCTCTGAGCCTATTACTGTTGCAAGGCACAATGCCCAACGGCGACGTCGACGATTTGATGAAGCTGCATGAAATCAGGCATCTTCTGCAAACAGGCAATCCGTTCGACAGAACAATGATCGGTATTGCCCAGCCCGAGCCCATGGTCTCGCACTGGCCGTGGGTCGTCGATTCGCCCTATGCGCTGCTGGCCATCGCGACCGCGCCTTTCATCGGGATGGAAGCTGCCGTCTCCGTTGCCGCGTTCGCGGTGCCGCTTCTCCTCCTCCTGGTCGCATTGATCCTGCTGTTCCTAGTGATCAGAGAATTCGAGTTCGACCATCCGGGCGCGGTACTGGCCATCGCGGCCTTCGCCGGGCTGCCGGCACTTTCGGAATTTCAACCCTGGCGCATCGACTACCACAACCTGCAGATGGTCATCCTCCTGGGTGCGGCGCTGCTGACAATCCGTGGCGGCCCGGTTGCCGCCGGGCTGAACGGCGCCTTGATGGCTTTGTCTACGGCAATCAGCGCCGAAATGGCGCCGTTCCTTGTCTTGCCTGCCGGCCTTTGCGCATGGGCGTTCATCGCCGGAACGAAAGATGCAGCAAAAGACCTCAGGACGTATGGTCTGGCGCTGGCGGTCGCCGGCGTTGCTGCATTCTTTGTGGTCGTTGGGCCCAATGCCTACACAAGCACTGCCTGCGACCGTTATTCGCTTTTGCACCTAACAGCGCTTGCGGTTACGGGCGTCGTCATGGCGGCCGCCGCCGCGGGAGAGGCTGGAAGCTGGCGGATACGTGCCACATGCCTTCTGGCCGGCGCCGGCGCGACCGCCGCGCTGCTCGTCTCCTTCTTCCCCCAGTGCGCGGGCGGTCCTTTCGTCGGCTTGAGCGACTACGTTCGCGACAATTGGCTGGCGCGCATCGACCAGGAACGCAGCATTTTTTCCAGCTCGGACTTTCTGAGCTTTGATCGCTTCGCCAGGTTCTTCCCCGCCATTCTGGGCGCGGCCGCGACATGCATTTTGGCCTGTTCCAGCACGACAAGACGGCGCGCCTGGGTGGTTCTTGCACTCTTCTCGACCATCGGCCTGCTGCAGGGGCTGCTCTATCTGCGATACCTGCGTTTTTTCCCGCTCTTCGTCGGCCCGGGGGTCGCCCTGATCGTCCATCAAGCCATTCCCGTCCGGTTGCCGCTAAGGCGCTATTTCGGCCCGGGATCCGACAACCAGTTGCCGGGCGTTGCGCTGCTGGCCGCTCCCGGCGTGGCGATTGTCGCTGCCCTTTTTGTGAGCCATCTGTTTTGGCCTCCCGGAGAAACGAGGCTTTTGGGCATCGATATCGCCGATGCCTGCGACAAGAGCGGCGACGGCCCGCATTTCGTCTGGCCAAAAGGTGCGCGGCTGTTTGCGTCTCCGGATACGGGGATCACCGCCTTGGGGTCGCTGGTCGAACTCGACGTCGTCGCCGTCCCTTTTCACACATCGGCCAAGGGTATTGAGCGCGTTATTAGATTTTTCGATCCCGCCACGTCCGACCCGACGCAGTTCCTTGATCAGACCAAGGCCACTCATGTCGCAGTCTGCCGTATCGAGGAAACAACCCTCCAGCCGATCGAAGCTCGGTTTCCATTGGCCAGCCGGCTGGCCACGGGAAAGCCCCCGGACTGGTTGAAGGAGTGTCCCGTCGCGGGGCCGCTGCGAATCTATCGATATCCGGCGGCAGGCGGTCCCGCCGGGCAATGTCCCGTTGCCGGCCAATGAGCCCGTAACGCGATGACGCCGGTCAAACCTCGATCGGGTTGAGCTTCAGGTGCTGGATCAGGATGATCGTCTTGGCATCGACGATGCGGCCGCCGGCGATACCGGCCAGCGCCTCGTCCAACGGCATTTCCAGAACCTCGATGTCCTCGCCTTCCTCCGGTGCGCCGCCGCCATCGGAAATGCGGTCGGCCGGCGAATAGCGCGCGGTGAAGAACCAGAGCCGTTCCGTCACGCTGCCCGGGCTCATGAACGGCGAAAACAGCCGCTCGACATCCTTCAGGTGGTAACCCAGTTCCTCCTCCGCTTCCTTGCGGATGGCGGTTTCGGGATCGTTTTCGTCGAGCAAGCCGGCGCAGGCCTCGATCAGCGGCTCGCGATGGCCCACGGCGTAAGCCGGGAACCGGAACTGCCGCACCAGGAGCACGGTCGAGCGCTGCGGATCGAAGGGCAGGATCACAGCGCCGTCGCCGCGATCGTAGGTCTGGCGGATCTGCGTCTCCCATCGCCCGTCGCGGCGGCGATAGTCGAGCACCGTCTTCTTCAGCACCGCCCAGTCGTCCGAAAGGACCTCCTCCGAACGGATGCGAACGCGATCTTCCATGACGATCTCCGTATTGGTGGCAAAGGGGTAACGACGAAAGGTGGCGCACGCAATCCTGGAAACCGGCTGGCCTCGAAACTGACTGGCATCGAAACCGACTGGTCCAGCGGGAGTTTCACCGGCTCGTGACTGGCGCGACGCGCCGCGGCTGCCTAGATAGCGGTATCTCGCCAGGAGCTCGTTTCATGACGTCATCGCTTTTCCAGCCGATCACCCTCGGCGGCCTCACTTTCCCCAATCGCATCGCGGTAGCGCCGATGTGCCAGTATTCGGCCGAGGACGGCTCGGCCAGCGACTGGCATCTTTATCACTGGATGAACCTGGCAATGTCGGGCGCCGGCATGGTGACCGTCGAAATGACCGATGTCGAGCGGCGCGGACGTATCTCGCATGGCTGCCTCGGCCTCTATTCCGACGACAACGAGGCGGCCGCCAAGCGCACGCTCGACGCCGCCAGGCGCGTCGCCGCACGCGGCACGAAATTCGGCGTCCAGCTTGCCCATGCCGGCCGCAAGGCCTCCAACCGCAAACCCTGGGAAGGCGGCGGTCCGCTGCAGGCTGGCGAGGATCCCTGGCAGACGGTTTCCGCCTCGGCTATCGCCTATGACACGGGCTGGAATGTGCCGCACGCATTGGAAGAGGACGAGATCCTGGAGCTCATTGCGCGCTTTGCGCAGGCGGCCGTGCGCGCCGAACGCGCCGGCTTCGACTTTGCTGAACTGCACGCCGCGCATGGCTATCTGATCTTCCAGTTCCTCTCGCCGCTCTCCAACCAGCGGACAGACCGCTGGGGCGGGTCGCTGGAAAACCGCATGCGCTTTGCGGTCGAAATCGCCAGGGCGGTGAGGAAGGCCGCTCCGTCCATGATGCTGGGCGCGCGCCTTTCGGTGAAGGAATGGGTCGAAGGCGGTTTCGACGTCGAGGACGCAATCGAGGTGGCCAAGGCGCTGAAGGCCGAGAGCATCGCCTATATCTGCTGCTCCAGCGGCGGCAATTCGCCCCTGCAGCAGGTGCCGCCCGGCCCCGGCTATCAGGTGCACCTGGCGGAAGCCGTGCGCAACGGCGCCGGCATTCCGACGCGCGCCGTTGGGCTGATCGACGATCCTAGCCAGGCCGAGGCGATCGTGGCCGACGGCCGTGCCGACATGGTGGCGCTGGCACGCGCATTCCTTGCCGACCCGCGCTGGGGCTGGCGCGCGGCGGCTGCCTTCGGCGAGGAAATCCATCCCGCGCCTCAACTGGCACGTTCGGTGACGACGATGCGGCATTGGATGAAGGCCGCCGGCTAGGGTGTGTTGAGATTCAGGTCAGGCCGAGCCGAGAACGATGGTTTCCGAGAACCGGAGCGGAGCGTACCTAAAGTACGTGAGCACCGGAAGCGCAGGAACCATCGCTCGCAGGCCGGCATCATCTGAATGTCAACGCAGCCTAGAGCAGTTCCAGGAAAAGCGTGACACGGTCAGGCTCGGCGGCTTCGCCGGGGCCTTCCGTCCGGAATTGCGTCAAAACAAAACTCGAAATCAGCAGAGTGCTGAGACGTTTGGGCGCAGGATCCTCGCCACAACCGCAACCAATTTGGCCGTTTTACGTTGGCGGCCATGATAGACAACAAGCCCTTTGAAAAGCCGGTGGTGGTCGAACTCGGCCACGTCGGCAAATATCGCCAAATCCGAAGCACCCGCGAAGCAGCCGAGTGCCTGATGACCGTTTGGCCGCTCAATCGCGGCGAGCGCCATCGTGATGCTCTGGACACTTGCCTCAAGGCGCTGGAAGGTTATCGTTCGACAGCGGACGCGCGTCGCGCCCTCGTCGAGGCAGCCAGGGAATCGGAAGTGCTGGTTCCTGAAGACAGGCTGCCCGATGGAAAGCTGCATTGAGCGGGTTTCTTAACCGGAGGATTCCATGGCGAAGCTGACTTACAAGATCGTCGAGCATGATGGCGGCTGGGCCTACAAGGTCGGTTCGACATTCTCTGAAACTTTCCGCACACACCAGGAAGCGCTGCGCGCCGCCGAAATCGCCTCCGCCGAGCAGCAGGTCGCCGGCACCACGGACGGCATCCAGTACGAGGATGCTGAAGGAAAGTGGCACGACGAATTGGCCGATGGCCGCGACCGGCCGCAGACCGAAGTATCTGACTAAAAATTGAAATCCGCCCCGGCCGGCAAAGCCCTAAGGCTTCATGCCGGCCGCCGGCGGCTGGGCGGAGCTACTTGCCGCAATAATTGTCGTTGACGTTCTGCTGTGAGTTGGCGTCCGGGCCGGGTGTATTGTGAGCGCACGGCCCCATGGCTCCGTTGCTGTTACCGTAGGTGCTCAACCCTGAGCCTCCATAGATGCTGCCGGTCGTGTAAGGATCGACCTGCTCGCTCACGTCGGGGCGATGGTCGCGGTGCCACCACCACCAGTCATCTGATGACTGCGCCATGGCCGCGCCGCCCATGGCCAGCACCAGCGCCGAAGCTGCGATAAGTCTTGTAAGCATCGGATTTCTCCATTCTCTCGATCGCAAAATATATGGGGCCGAAGCCCCACAGCGACACAGACGAAACCCTGCGGCAGGGGCCAAAGTTCCACCGGAAATTGCGGGTGAGACGACACTTTTGTGTGACGCTTCGTGAACGGTTGTAGGGGGACACGCAGGGCGTCGCCCGAAATCATTGCGCGTTGGCGAAAGCACGCGCGGCGATACGTTTTATGAAAGCGACGACCCGTTCGGGTTCCACGAATTGCGGCATGTGGCCGAGACCTTCGACCCGTTCGAAGTCGAGCCCCCCGATCTTGTCCAGCATCGGTTCGCCATGCACGGCCTCGCCGATCACCCGGTCGTCGGTCCCGAACAGAATGCCTGCCGGCAGCGCTATATCGCGGTAACGCCGTTCGATTTCGCCAAGGTCCTGTTCCACCGCCACGACATCGGTGGAGATGGCGAAATAGTGGGAGGGACGCAGCCCGAGCCAGCCCCCGCCGGCGACCATGTAGTCCGCAGGAACCGCTTGCGGCGCGAAAATGAACCTCAGCGTCGGCTGCGCGTAACGAAGGCTGAGTGGTACCGCCACCGTATGGGCCAGGACGCGGCGCAACAGCCCCGAAGGAACATAGAGCAGGTCAAACCGCTCACGTATCCTCGCTTCGAGATGCGTCAGCGGCGAGAGCAGCGCAATGCCGGAAATCGCCGTCGGATGCCCGGCTGCCAGAGCAAGCGCGATGGCTCCGCCGAGCGAATGGCCGACGATGAGTGGCCGTTCCAGGCGCAATTCCTCGATGAAGCGCCGCAGGATGTCGGCCTGTTCGGACAATCGGCCCGTCGCACCCCTTGCTCGAACCGAATAGCCGGAGCCCGGCCGGTCGAGCGCGATCAAATGGTAACCAGGACCGAAGCGTCCGAACAGCGTGCGGCGGAAATGGTGGAGTTGAGCGCCGAGCCCGTGCACGAAGACGATCGGCCTGCCCTCGCCTTCTTCCACATAGTGGATGCGGTGCCGTCGACCTCGATGAATTTTCCGCAAGCCGGCACCAGTTCTTCGGCCTTTGCCGCGATCCGCCAGGTCGCAAGCGTCACGGCGAGGACGACAAGCACGACGGCGGCAAGCAAGCCGGCAAGCAGCCACAAGACAATCGATATCAGCATGTTTTCATCCGGCCCGACCGACCGCACCATATCGGCAACGGCAGCCGCCATAAGCGCGCATCCGACACATCCGGGTTTCGCATTGCCGCCGGCCGCCGGCCGAGTTATCTCAGGCGACCTATTGTGCCGGAGCCCGCCATGCCTGAAATCGTCACCGCCGCCATGCTCGTCATCGGCGACGAGATCCTCTCCGGCCGCACCAAGGACAAGAACATCGGCCACCTCGCCGACATCATGACGGCGATCGGCATCGATCTTAAGGAAGTGCGCATCGTCCCCGACGAGGAGAACGAGATCGTTGCGGCGGTGAATGCCGTGCGCGCCCGTTATACCTACGTCTTTACCACCGGCGGCATCGGCCCAACGCATGACGATATCACCGCCGATTCGATCGCCAAGGCCTTCGGCGTGCCCTGCGAATACGACGCCAGGGCCTATGCGCTGCTCGAAGCAAGCTATGCCGGGCGCGACATCGAATTCACCGAAGCGCGCAAGCGCATGGCGCGCATGCCGCGCGGCGCCGACCATATCGACAATCCCATTTCCGTCGCGCCGGGCTTCCGCATCGGCAATGTCCATGTCATGGCCGGCGTGCCGTCGATCTTCCAGGCCATGCTCGACAATGTCGTGCCGACACTTAGGGCCGGCACGAAGATGCTGTCGGCCACGGTGCACTGTCCCTTCGGCGAAGGATTGATCGGCGGGCCGCTGGCCGAGATCCAGAAGGCGCATCCCGACACGATCATCGGCTCTTATCCCAAATATGGCGACGGCAAGTTCTGGACCGAACTCGTCGTCCGAGCCCGCAGCGAGGAAGCGCTGGAGGCCGCGCGCAAGGACGTCGAGGCGATGGTGGCGGGCTTGGCCAAGGCAGGCTGACCGGGCCATTCGGCTGGAACCAGTCAACGCGCTGAGGCGTTCCCTTGCCGCGCGCACGCGTAGCGCAAACAATTGAGGGACCGGTCATGCGCTTCAAGACAATCGTCGCCATTTTGCAGAACGAGCAGGACGCCGAGCGCGTCCTCGATTACGCCCTTCCGCTTGCCGAAAGGTTTGAGAGCCATCTCGTCGGTATCCATGCCGAGGCGCTTCCCCTGCCCTACACGTCGGCCACCGGCTTTCCCGATACCGAATTCCTCCAGGTCTCGGCTGAGATGAACAAGGAACGCGCCGACAAGTTGCAGGCCTATTTTTTGAAACGGATCGAGGAATCCGGCCTGTCCTTCGAGTGGCGGAGCCTGGAAAGCTTCTCCGGCGACAGCGCGCTGACCGGCATATCGAGCGTGCGCGCCGCCGATCTGATCATTGCCGCGCAGCGTGACACCGGCGGCGATCCGACCGCCGACGTCGACACGTTGGTCTACGATGCCGGCCGGCCGGTTCTGGTCGTGCCCCATGCCGGGCCGCTGGTCACCACCTTCAGACGTGTGCTGCTTGCCTGGAACGGCAGCAAGGAAGCGGCCCGGGCCGCGTTCGATGCCCTGCCCTTCATCGCCGAGGCCGACAAGACGGACATTCTCGTCATCGACCCGCCGGAGACACTCGATGAATCTGCAGAAGCCGCCGGCGCCGAGATCGCAGCGGCGCTGTCGCGTCACGGTGCCAATGTCAGCGTCTCCGTGCAGAAATCGGACGGCTCCTCGGTGGACGATATCATCCAGTCGCGAATAACTGAGTCCGGCGCCGATCTTCTGGTGCTCGGCGCCTACAGCCACTCCTGGCTGCGCCAGCTTCTGTTCGGCGGGGTCACCCGCACGGTGCTGCGCACGACTAATGTCGCGGCCTTCTTGTCGCGGTGAGCGCAGGTCTCGAACCCGTAGCGGTTTCGAGGCCGCGACCTGTGTCATGCTAAAACGCGTCGCTTCAATTCGTCTCAGCGCGCCGCGCATCGAGTCCACAGCCCTCCCCCTTGCCAAGCCCAGCGCTTTCCGGCTAATTCCGCCTGCATTCCAGTGTTTCTGCGCGCCGACGGCGCGCCTTGCGGAGTGCGCGAACCATGTCCCTTCCCGAAAAAGCTTTCCCCGTCTCCTGGGACCAGTTCCACCGCGACGCCCGCGCGCTTTCCTGGCGGCTGTCCGGCGCCAACAAGGGACAATGGAAAGCGATCGTCTGCATCACGCGCGGCGGGCTGGTGCCCGCCGCCATCATCGCGCGCGAGCTTGGCATCCGCGTCATCGAAACAGTGTGCGTTGCCTCCTATCATGACTACACCAGTCAGGGTCAGTTGCAGGTCCTGAAGGAGATTTCGCCTCCGCTGCTCGTCGATGACGGGGCCGGCGTGCTGATAATCGACGACCTGACCGATACCGGCAAGACTGCGGGCATAGTGCGCGCCATGATGCCGAAGGCACATTTCGCGACCGTCTATGCCAAGCCGAAGGGCCGCCCGCTGGTCGACATATTCGTCACCGAGGTCAGCCAGGACACCTGGATCTACTTTCCTTGGGATATGGGCTTCACTTACCAGAAGCCGATCGCGGACGATCACGCCGGCTGAGCGGCCTTCACGTTTCGAGAGGAACTGCCTCAAAGGCAGGTCCTGTAACCGCGCCAATGAGCGCAACTACTTGGGCAAATGACCTTTTCTGGTGGCATTTCCCGATTGAGTGAAGTTTTTTACTTTTAAAGCCCATAATTCGCCCTAAGATTTGTAAGGTGGCAAACGATTCTGGAGGCTTGGGGCAGCTTCTTACTATGTTGACGAGGTCGACGACGCACAACCAGATGGCCGAGAGAGTCCGGCGACTCTTCGGCGTCGCGCCTTGTCGCCTGCAGGTGGCCGCGTTGCCTTGGCGCGAGGGCGAGAACGGCGTGGAGATCATGCTGATCACCAGTCGCGACACCGGGCGCTGGGTGCTGCCCAAGGGTTGGCCGGAGGCTAGGGAACCGCTTTGCGAGGCCGCCGCGCGCGAAGCGGGCGAGGAAGCCGGGCTGCGCGGCACCGTCTCGCATCTTGAAGCCGGCCGCTATTTCTATGCCAAGGTCCTTGCCTCAGGCGAGGAAGTGCCTTGCGAGGTGCTGGTCTTTCCGCTGCATGTCGAGCGCGTGGCGGATCGCTGGAAAGAGAAGCGCGCGCGCACCCGCAAATGGGTCGGCCCGAACGAAGCCGTCCGTATGGTCAACGAACCCGACCTCTGCCAGATCATCGCCGGCTTCTGCGCCGCGCCGCACAAGTTCGCCTGATTCAAAGCAATCCCAGGAAAAGTGTGAGCGGTTAGGCTCGGCGGCTTCGTCTTAGCCTTCCGTCCGGAATTGCGTGGATCGTCAGACGCGGCCGAAATCATCGGAACTGAGCCGGGTCCAACGATCGCCCATCAGCCCGCCGATGAAGATGTCGCCGGAGCGGACCGCCTCCGTGACCTCGGCAACGCGCGAGCGGACCATGGTGCCTCCGGCATAATGGAAGAAGACGTTCTTGTAGCCGAAGAGCTGAGGCATGAACCTGCTCTGGGTCTGGCCGGTAATGCCTACGCAGCCCAAATCCCGCGCGGCCGCAATGAGAGCATCCAGCGTTGCGCCCCAGTGGGATCCGGACGCCTGGATTTGCAACAGGTTCGCGATACCGCCGGCCTCGCCATAGAAGGCGTAGCACCCCAGCATCTTGCCCGTTTCGTCGTCAATCCCGCCGAAATGAAGCGGCCCGTCGGCCCGCTTCTCAGCCGCCAGCGCGAGCAACCGCGGCAGCTCGCCATCCTTCCAGCTCGGACGCAGGGAATAGTCGGCCATGAGGACGGGCAGCCGCTCCGCAAATTGGGCCACATCGATCGGCTCCCTGTGGATTCGTTGGCTTGACGAATGCTGGGCCGGCGGATCGAACCGTCTTCGTGCAAGCGCATCAAATGCTCCCGCGAAGGGATCGAGCGCAAGCCGAGGCAGCCCCGGCCATTTGCGGCGCACTGTGGCGACGGCCATGGCGCCCGGCCGGAAAACACAGGTCCATTCCAGACAATGCACCGGCAGGAGCTGATACTTCATCGGACGCGCGAAGGCCAAGGATGTCCGGTTGGCGGAATCGGTCAGGTACAGGTCGAATTCGCTCTGATGCAGGGCACGCAGCAATTGCGGCCCGGCCCAACCGTGATCGATGCTGGAGTCGGTCATGAACGGACCGATGATGGCAGCGTTCAATGCCGTTCTGTTAAGCTCATATCGAGCTTTCAGAACGCCCATGAAGCCCCCCAATCGGCCCTGTGGATTGATCTGGACAAGAGCCTTGCTCTTATCCCCATCAAGGTAAAGCTTCCTCATATAGTCCGCCGTCTGTGCGATCGCGCGATCGCGCTGGCGGCGACGATGGCGAAATTTCATCAGGAACAACGCGGCGACGTGCTCGAGATCCTCGGCGGCTAAAGGCCGGACCGAACCATGGGATTCCAGCGCCGACGGCCCAACCACCTTGCCCGGGCTCGCTTTTGCGGAAACCGGATTCATCGTGAATGCCTAGACCAGAACGCTAAAGGCTGCCGTTCTTCCCAAAGAAGTCTCCATGCGGTCGGCTTCCTGCAAAAATCTCTCCAAGAGGCCTTCTTCTGCCATATCTGATTTTCTTTTCTGTAAATACAGTCAAATCATTGCCTGAAAGCGCGTGAATAGCTAAAATCTGAAATAAAATCTCCTAAACTTCTATGTGTAAAGTTTTGACAAACATATTGAGCCACTCTAACCGCATAACGGGAGAGCGGTTGCAACCGCGTTGCGGCTGATGGCGCCCGGCAGAGGCCGGGCGCCATCCTTCCTCAGGCGACGAGGCCCTTGGTCAGTTCGAGTGCCTGACGCTCGAACAGCCGCCGGTAGATGCCGCCGTTCAGCCGGATCAGCTCGTCATGCGAACCTTCCTCGGCGATACGTCCGCGATCGAAGACCAGCAGCCGGTCGAGCGCCCGCACCGTCGAGAGCCGGTGCGCGATCACCAGGGTCGTGCGTCCGACCATCAACCGCTCCATCGCCTTCTGGATCAGCACCTCCGATTCCGAATCGAGGCTCGACGTCGCCTCGTCCAGGATCAGGATGCGGGCGTCGGCCAGGAAGGCGCGGGCGATCGCCACGCGCTGGCGCTCGCCGCCCGACAGTTTCACGCCGCGCTCGCCGACCAGGGTTCCATAGCCCTTGGGCAGGCTGGTGATGAAATCATGCGCGCTGGCGAGTTTGGCCGCATGCTCGATCTCGGCCTGGCTGGCGCCGGGCTTGGCATAGGCGATGTTCTCGGCGAGCGAGCGGTGGAACAGGATCGGCTCCTGCTGGACGATGGCGATCTGGCTGCGCAGCGACGCCTGCTCGACCTGCGAGATGTCCTGCCCGTCGATCAGGATCCGTCCGGCGTTCACGTCATAGAGGCGCTGGATCAGCTTGACGAAGGTCGTCTTGCCCGAACCCGAATGCCCGACCAGCCCGATGCGTTCGCCCGTCGCGATATCGACCGAGAAATCGCGGTAGAGCGGCAGAAGGTGATTGCCGTAGTGGAACGTCACCTTGTCGAAGGCGATGTGCCCATCGGTGATCCGGATCGGCCGGGCGCCGGACCGGTCCTCGATGCCGAGCGGTTCGGACTGGAAGTCGACCAGTTCCTCCATGTCGTTGATCGAGCGCTGCAGGTTGCGGATATGCGTGCCGATGTCGCGCAGATAGCCCTGCAGCACGAAGAATGAGGTCAGCACGAAAGCGACATCGCCGGCGCTCGCCTGGCCCCAGGCCCACAGCATGAGGACAAGACCGACGACCGCCGCCCGCATCAGCAGCAGCAGCACCCCTTGCGTGGTGCCGTTGGCGGTGCCGCGCATCCAGGTGCGGCCGGTGCGCAGGCGCCATTTGGCGACGACGCGCGCCAGCCGCGCTTCCTCGCGGGTCTCCGCGCCGAAGCCCTTGACGACGGCGTTGCAGCTCACCGCGTCTGCCAGCGAGCCGCCCAGCCGCGTGTCCCAGCTGTTGGCGAGCCGCGCGGCAGGCGCGACATAGCCGAGCGACAGCATCGCCGTGACGGCGATGAACAGCACCGAACCGGCGGCCACCACGGCCCCCATTAACGGCCAGAACCAGCCAAGCAGCAGCGTCGAACCGACGAGCATGACGACCGACGGCAGAAGCGCGATCAGGATCGTGTCGTTGAGCAGGTCCAGCGCCCACATGCCGCGCGTTATCTTGCGTACCGTCGATCCGGCAAAGCTGTTGGCGTGCCAGTCCGTCGAGAAGCGCTGCACCCGATGGAAGGCATCGGCGGCAATGTCCGACATCATTTTCAGCGTCAACTCGACGATACACAGGAAGGCGACATTGCGCAGCACGACGCCAGCCAGCGCCAGCGCGATCAGCATCGAGAACGCCGTCATCGCCGCATTCCAGGCAACTGCCTCGGTTCCGGCGCCGCTGGCGACCGCATCGACCAGGCGGCCGGAATAGAAAGGTGTCAGCACGTCGGCCAGCGTCGAGAGCAGGAATGCGCCCATGATGAGCGAAAGCCGCCACGGCTGGCGCCGCCAGTGGCCGAACGTAAAGCCAAGCACGCTGCGAAAGGCGCTCGCGCGCAGATCGATCTTGAAACGAGCCATGATGTCATCCGGGCGCGAACGAGCCCGGTCCCGGTAAAATCAAAATTGGAAAACCCGCATCCGCGCCTGCGGCGCCCCAAAAGAGCGGGAGATTCAGTATGGTAGGCCGTCTGCCCTGAGGCGGCAGCCGGCAGCGGCAAATGCCTGTTCCGCGTCTGGCTCTCCGAGAAACCATCGGAGGGCCGGCGCCGACCTAGGCCTCGCGGCCTCGCATAACGATGTCAAATCCTGCCATACGGTCCTCCCGGAAGGGAATCGCGGAGAGGCCGTTATAGGCAGGCATCAGCCGATCGCCAAGCCGGCCCGTCGCCAAAACGACATTTGGTCCAAGCACTGAGACGAATTTGCAACAACGGCGGGTTGTGGCCGGGCCTCAGGCAGCGGGTGAGCGATCCAGTCGCATGTAGCGTCCTTCCGCCCGGAATCCGAACTTCTGGTAGAGGCTGTGAGCGTCGCTGGTCGTAAGGCTCCAATGAGAAACGGTTTTCATATCGGGATGATCGAGGAGTGCCTGCACAAGCCGTTTTCCGATGCCATGCCCACGACGCTCCGGCCAGACGATGACATCGGCAAGATAGGCAAAGACCGTGTAGTCGGTGATTGCGCGGGCGAACCCGACCTGCTCGCCGTCGAGATAGGCGCCCACGCAAAGCGAGTTGTCGAAGGCGCGGCGGTTGGCCTCGTCAGTTCGCGACGCACCCCAATAGCTTTGCATGAGCAGATCGGAGGTTGCCCGGAAATCGATCCGCGACAGGTCGAAACTGATTTCAACATCCTGCATGCGCGGCGCAATCTGGCGGACTAGCCGCGGTCCCGGAACCGGTTGGTGATCGGATAACGGCGGTCGCGGCCGAAATTCTTCCGTGTGATCTTCACGCCGGGCGCCGCCTGCCTGCGCTTGTATTCGGCGATGTAAAGCAGGTGCTCGACGCGCGTCACCGTCGCCCGGTCGTGGCCTCGCGCGACGATGTCCTCGACGCTCATCTCGTTCTCCACCAGGCATTCCAGGATGTCGTCCAGCACCGGATAGGGCGGCAGCGAATCCTGGTCGGTCTGGTTCTCGCGCAGCTCCGCCGACGGCGCCTTGTCGATGATGTTCTTCGGGATGACCTCGCCCGACGGCCCAAGCGCGCCCGGCGGCACATGCGAATTGCGCCAGCGCGACAGCGCGTAGACCTGCATCTTGTAGAGATCCTTGATCGGATTGAAGCCGCCATTCATGTCGCCGTAAAGCGTAGCGTAGCCGACCGACATTTCGCTCTTGTTGCCCGTGGTGACCACCATTGAGCCGAACTTGTTGGAGATTGCCATCAGGATCGTGCCGCGCGCGCGGCTCTGCAGGTTCTCCTCGGTGATGCCTTCCTGGGTGCCCTCGAAGAGCTGCGTCAGCGCATGCCTGAAGCCTTCGACAGGCTCGGAGATTGGCACGATGTCGTAGCGGCAGCCAAGCGCGCGCGCGCAGTCCTCGGCATCCTTCAGCGAATCCTTCGATGTATAGCGATATGGCATCATAACGGTGCGCAGCCGCTCTTCGCCCAGCGCATCGACGGCGAGTGCCGCGCAGATCGCCGAGTCGATGCCGCCGGAGAGGCCGAGCACCACATTCTTGAAGCCGTTCTTGTTGACATAATCGCGCAGGCCCAGCATGCAGGCGCGATAGTCGGCCTCTTCACGATCGGGGATCTTCGACATCGGGCCTTCCGAGCAGACCCAGCTGTCTCCCTTCCTTTTCCAGGTGGTGACGTCGACCGCCTCCTCGAACTGACTCATCTGGAAGGCAAGCGTCTTGTCGGCGCCGATGGCAAATGAAGCACCGTCGAAGATCAGCTCGTCCTGGCCGCCGAGTTGGTTGGCGTAAATCATCGGCAAGCCGGTTTCGATGACCTGCCGGATGACGATCTGGTGGCGAACGTCGATCTTGGCGCGGTAATAGGGCGAGCCGTTCGGCACCAAAAGGATCTCGGCGCCGCTTTCGGCCAGCGTCTCGCAGACGGCAATATCGCCCCAGATATCCTCGCAGATCGGAATGCCGATGCGCACGCCGCGGAAATTGACCGGACCCTGCAGTTCCGGCCCGGCCTGGAAGACGCGCTTCTCGTCGAACTCACCATAGTTGGGCAAATCGAGCTTGTAGCGTTCTGCAATGATCTTGCCGCCATCGGCGAAGACGATGGAGTTATGCGTGCCGGACCGGCGCTTCAGCGGCGTGCCGATGATGACACCGGGACCGCCATCGGCCGTGTCGTTGGCGACATCCTGCACGGCCTTCTCGCATGCCTTCAGGAAGGAAGGCTTAAGCACCAGGTCTTCAGGCGGATAGCCGGCAAGGAAGAGCTCGGTATAGAGCACCAGATCGGCGCCCTGCCGCGCCGCGTCCGCCCTCGCCTCGCGCGCTTTTGCCAGATTGCCGGCGACGTCGCCGACGGTCGGGTTGAGCTGGGCAACGGCGATGCGCAGGATATCGGGAGCGGTCTTGGTCATGGAACGGATTTAGCGTGGCTCAAATCGCGCCGCAATGGCGTTTGGTTGTGCCACTTAGGATCGATCGAGGGACATCGATCGTATCCCGACTAATCGGCGAAGCCGATTATGTCCCTGATCGATCGAAGATCGTATCCTGACTAATCGGCAGAGCCGACTATGTCCCTGATCGATCGACGACGTTCGTATCCCAACCACCTAATCGCCCATATATTCGCGCAACGCCTCCGCCGAGCGATTCTCGCCGATCGACATCGCCAGGATGCGCGAGATGTGGCGGCGCGGCAGGCCGGTCTCGGCCGACCATTGGTTGATCTGCGCCTGGATCTTGTCGAGGTCCCGCTTCGAGGTCGGGTTCTCGGCGATATCGAGGCCGGCATCGCGCAATGCCGCCGCCATATCGGCGGAGACGACGAACGTGTCCCATTCCAGCCAGCGCAGGAAATACTGGCCGGTGTTGCCGCCCAGCCGGCTGCCATGCTTGGCGAGATACGCGGTCAGGCCGACCTGATCGTCCGCCGGCCATCCGGCGATGAATTCGCCGAAGCTGCCATGTTCCTTCGAGACGCGATCGACGAAGGCGGCGTTGTCGCGCACCGACTTGATCTTCTGCGGGTTGCGCACGATGCGGCTGTCGGACGCCAGCTCGTGCCAGAAATCGTCGGGCTGGAACAAAAGCCGCTTCGGCTCGAAGCCGAGGAACGCTTCCTCGAAACCCGGCCATTTCTGTTCGATGACGCGCCACACGAAACCGGCGGCGAAAACGCGCTCGGCCATGGTGGAGAGAATTCGGTCGTCAGGGACTTTCGCCACCGCCTGGTTGTCAGGCGCAGGACCAAGCAGCGGAGCGAGCACCGCCTCGCCACCCTTGCGCTTTGCCGCCCGCGCCTGGATTTTCTGGAAATCGAGCATCGTTGTCCTCGCCTGTTCGCCGCAATCTAGCACTTCACGCCCGGCCCGGCAGCCTCTACGTCTATTGATGCTCGGGCGAAGGAGAGGACAGATGAACAAGATCGTCGAGGATATGGCGAACCGTTTGCTCAAGCGGAAGCCGGAAGGTTTCGGTCCGCTCGAGAGCCGCGTCCTCCAGTCGACGCTTGAGCGCACCACCATCACCCGCGACACCAACAAGGCCGTCGCCTTCCACGCGACGTATGGCGACCGCGTCGCCGATACCATCGCCAGGATCGGCGGCTCCTGGTCCTTCATCCTCGGCTTCCTTGCCTTTCTGGTTGTTTGGACCGTCGGCAATGCCTGGCTGCTGACGCGCGACGCTTTCGACCCCTACCCCTTCATCTTCCTCAACCTGGTGCTGTCGATGCTCGCGGCGATACAGGCGCCGGTGATAATGATGTCGCAGAACCGTCAGACCGAGCGTGACCGCATCGACGCGGCCCACGACTACGAGGTCAATCTGAAGGCCGAGATCGAGATCATGGCCCTGCATGAAAAGCTGGACGAGCTGCGCCACAGCGAGATCATCGGCATGCGGGACGAGATCATGCGCATGGCCGAGCAGATCAGGCGCATCGACGAGAAACTGTCGGCGCGGCCCGCAACGGAATGAGCGAGACCGTCCACCATCTCATCGAGCAATACGGGCTGATCGCGGTCTTCCTGGGTTGCGTCGCCGAAGGCGAAAGCGCGGCAATCCTTGGCGGCTTCTTTGCCCATCAGCATGTTTTCGTGCTGTGGCAGACTTTCCTCGCCGCCTTTGTCGGCGCCTTCGCCGGCGACACCTTCTTCTTCACCATGGGGCGCAGCTTCGCCGAACATCGCTATGTGAGACTGTTGCGCAGGCGTCCGGGCTTCAGCCGCGCTTACCGCCTGCTCAACACCCATCCCAACATTTTCGTGCTGACCAACCGCTATATCTACGGCATGCGCCTGGTCGGCGGCGTCGCCGCCGGCCTGTCGACCGTGTCCGTGCCGCGTTTCGTCATCCTGAATGCCACCTCGTCCGCGGTCTGGGCGGCCCTGTTCTGCGGCATCGGCTTTGTCTTCGGCCTGGGCGCGGAGGAAATGGTGGGCCAGGCGTTTGCACGCCATGAGCGCCTGCTCATCGCCCTTGGCGTCGGCATCGTTGTCGCCGTGGTAGCCTGGTTGATAGGCCATCACTTCGCAAAGCGTGAACGCGCCAGGGAAGACCAGGCGGGATCGTGATCAATCGCGAGGATCAGATCGGCGCGCCGGTAAGGCGCTCGATCAAGGCGATGCCCCAGACGCCGCCGGCGATCACGATGGAAATCAGCACCGCCAGCGACCCGCAATCCTTGGCGAGCTGGATATCGATGTGGAATTCCCGCGAGATCGCGTCGCAAGCCGCCTCGATGCCGGTGTTGAGCACCTCGACCATGATCAGGAGCAGCACAGCGCCGATCAGCAGAGCATAGCCCCGCCAGGAGACCGAGATGAACCAGCCGGCCGGCAAGGCAAGCGCAAGCAGCATCAGTTCCTGCTGGAATGCTTTCTCATGTGCGGCAAGCTTGCGGAAGGCCCGTACCGAATTGATGAAAGCGTCGATCAGCCGCTGCATGCCCAGCCCCGTTTCGAGTAACCGTCAGGGGGATATCGCAACGGCCGGATCAAGGGAATAAGGCAGCCGAACCAAAAATCATTCGTCCGCCACCTTTATCGACGGCGTCGACTTCTCGAACTGGGGCAACCCGTCCTCGATCGAATAATAATCGCCCTTGTCGCCGACGAAGATGTGGCACTCGCCCTGCAGGCTCGTCGGTTCGTCGAAAGACCCGGCCAGAACCGACACATATGCGTCGTCCCTCGGCTTCCAGAACAGCGCCGATCCACATGTCTTGCAAAAGCCGCGCCTGGCAAAGGTGGAGGCTTCGTACCAGGTGAGGTTTTCCGCGCCGGTGATCGCGATATTGGCATCTGGAACATTGGTCGCGGCGTAGAAATGCCCGCTCTGCTTGCGGCACTGCGTACAGTGACAATAGATCACCCCGCGCAATGGGCCCCTCGTCCTGAAGCGCACCGCCCCGCACAGGCATGATCCGCTGTGATTTTCGTCCATCCCGGCCTCCTACATCGTCCGCTGCAGGATAGAATTCCAGGTTTAAGGCCGCCGGTCGCAGGCAAATGCGACACCGAAGCGGCGCCTTTCGAAAGCTGCTCCTGCATGAAATTACACGTTGTGATAGCAAAGACATCGAGGAAATGCAGGCTGTTAAGGAAACTTTAGCGCAGCTGCATTTATGATTCCTGCAAGCGAAAGTCGTGTTGGGGACGCGCCATCGCATTTAAGGTTCCGAGTCAAATCCCCGCGAGCGACTCCCGGCGGAGGCAGGTCTGCGGTCGCACTGAAGGGGCAGTGAACACGATATGCAGCCGGCAGCCATTCCGACTGACAGGAACACCGACATCGCCAGCACCGTCGTGGGGACGATGCGTCAGCTCGGCGTGCTCGGACTGCCGCGCAACTACGAAATCTTCTACGAGGCACTCACCGGCAGCAATCACGAGCTCAGCCTTGCCGTTGTCTCGTTGAGCAATCGCCCGACCCAGGAGGACCTCGACGGCATCGGGCGCGCCTTCTTTCCCCAGCATCATGGTCCGGCCATCGTCGAGCATGCCCGCGAGATGGTCGCCAACGAGCTCGAGGACATCGCCGCGCTGTTGCGCAGCGAGCGTTCGCATATCGAAAAGTATGGCCGAATTCTCGATGAGACCTCGACCGGCCTCAGCAACCGCAGCCTGCTTTCGCAGGAAATCCTCCAGAAGATCGCCGGCGCGATGTCTGCCGCCACCAGCTCGACGATCGACCATGGCCGCCAGGTCGCCAGCACGCTCAGTGAAAAGACGGCCGAGCTTGAAAGCGTCAAGTCGAAGCTCGAGGAATACAAGCGGCTTGCCGATACCGACCCGCTCACGCAGCTGTGGAACCGCCGCGCCTTCGACAAGGAGATCACCCGGATCTACAACAGCGATCGCGGCATCCTGTTCAACGCCTTGATCCTAGCGGATATCGATCATTTCAAGGACATAAACGACCGCTACGGCCATCCGGTCGGCGACAGGTTCCTGCAGATCATCGCCGAGATCTTCCAATCCAGCGTCCGTTCCGACACGTTCGTCGCGCGCACCGGTGGCGAGGAGTTCGCGTTTATCGTCGAGGGCGCCAGCGAGGAAGCCACATGCGAGATCGCCGAGCGCATCCGCGCGCTGATCGAGCAGACCCCGTTCACCAGCAGCCAGACCGGCATGAACTACGGCACCGTTACCGTGTCGCTGGGCATCTGCATGGCCTCGGAGGCGGAAAACCCTGAAGATCTCTATGCCAAGGCGGACCGGGCGCTTTATCGCTCCAAGGTCGGCGGCCGCAACCGTGTGACAAAGCACTCGGCTACGGCCGGCCGGGCCGGCAAAGGCTGGCTGCTTTACAAGAAAGACTGACACTGCCCTTTCCAGAAGAATTTTTGTGGACTATATTTTCCACAGAAATGAAAGGGTGCACTCATGCAACGTCCAGTCGCGGCCGCGACGGCGGCCGAAAACGCCGTTATCACCAAGGCCACGCTGCGCGCGGCCGATCTGCTCGACATCACCGCCAGGACGCTCGCTTTGGTCATCGGTGTGTCGGAAGCAACGGTCTCGCGCATGCGCCGGCAGGAATTCCTGCTTGAACGGGGCACCAAGCCGTTCGAGCTGGCGGTGCTGTTCGTCCGCCTGTTCCGCTCGCTCGACGCCATCGTCGGCGGGGACGAGACCGTTGCCCGGGCCTGGCTGAAGAACCCCAACACCACGCTCGACGGCACGCCGCTCGAAAAAATCCTGACGATTGCCGGACTTGTCGATGTCATTGCCTACCTGGACTCCCGGCGCGCTCTCGTCTGAGGCCGTCAGGCTCGACGGCAAGTACTGGCGCATGGTCGAGGCGCAGCACCGCGTCTCGACCCTCAAGCTCGTTGATACGCTCGACGAGCAGTCGCTGCTGGAAGACCTCATCGAGGCCACCAAGCCGCATATCCCGCTGGAGTGCCGCCACCTCCATTACCTGTTGTCGACGCCTTTTCGCTATGGCTCCGTCTATCCATACGGCTCGCGTTTTCGCCGCGCCGGCAAGACCAAAGGCGTCTATTATGCCGCCGAGACAGTGCTGACGGCGGTGGCGGAAATGGCCTTCTACCGCTTGCTGTTCTTTGCGGAGTCGCCGGCGACGCCATGGCCGAACGACGCAGCGGAATACACTGCCTTCGCTGCCGCGATAAAATGCGACCGCGCGATCGACCTGACACGGCCGCCGCTCGACCGCGACGAGAAGGCCTGGACCCAGCCTACCGACTACACCGCCTGCCAGGCGATCGCCGATGTCGCGCGCGAAGCCGAGTTGCAGGCGATCCGCTATCGCTCGGTGCGCGATCCCAAGGGCGCCAACATCGCGCTGTTGACCTGCAAGGGCTTTGCCAAGGCCAGGCCGCTGGAGCCGCAGACCTGGCGCATCCGGATCGGCTCTTTCGGCCTGCAGGCGATCTGCGAATTCCCGGAGAAGAGGCTGGAATTCTCACGCGCTGCCTTTGCGGACCCAAGGCTTGCCGGAATGCGCTGGGAGCGCGGCTACTGAACTCCGAAGACTGTATCGAGATTCAGGGTCAGGACGAGCCGAGAATGGTGGCCTCCGAGAACCGGCCTACACCGGCCGTAGCCTTCATGGAGGGAGACACTTATGAGGGCTCCGGCCGGCGAAGGCCGGAGCGGAGCGTACTTCAAATACTTGAGCACCGGAAGCGCAGGAGGCCACCATTCGCAGGCCGACCTCACCTGAATATCGATACAGTTTTAGGCCAGGATGTTGACGGCCCGTGCCGCCACCAGCGCGATCGTCAGGAGCGAGATCATCGCTTCGGCCATCATCAGGAGCTTGGCGCGCTGCGTAAGCGGCAGAGTGTCGGTCGGCGAGAACGCCGTGGCGTTGGTGAAGGCCAGGAAGACATAGTCGACGAAGCCCGGCAGCCAGCCCTGTATCTCGCGATCGGGCAGCGTCATTTGCGGGAACAGGAAGTCGGCCTGCGCGCGCTTGACGAGGCCGCAGGTCGGCGGACCGCCGCGATCGGTGCTCCAGAACCACAGCGCAAAGACGATCACATTGGTGACCCAGATGTTGAGCGCATCGACGAGCAGCGTCGTGCCGGCGCCGGCATGCCCTTCCAGCAACGCCCGCACCAGGAAGACCAGCGATCCGCAATTCATGATGCTGATGACGCCGGTCATTACCAATGCCGTGCGGCGGATATAGAGGCGCAATCGGCCGATCGCGTACCAATGCTCATGGTCGACGGCCTTGCGGGTGGCCATCTGCGTCCATGCCGTCGCGATCGACAGGGGCGCCAGCAGCGCCGCCTCGACCGTCGGGGCCAGCCAGCGCGGGCCGAAGGACAGGTTGTTGATGACCAGAAGCTGCAGGCAGATGATGACGAGAACCGCCGCGCGCGCCGACCAGAAGTCGAGCCCACGGTGATGGATGACGGCGTGCTGGTGACGCATGGAGGCACCTGAATGGCTGGAGCATGATGCCGAAAGCGGAAAGCGGTTTTCGGACGGCACCATGCACTCTGGAACCGCGGCGCTCCGAACAGCGGGCCGGCTCAGGCAACCATCAGCCGGCGGGTCCTGCCCGAAGCGCCGGCGGTGGGTTCCATTGCAATCTTGGTTTTACAATGTTGCGGAAGAATACATTTTCGTAAGCTTTTGCTATCGGACTGTTCAGCAATCCACCGGTATGATTTTAGGCCCGCATGTCGAGAACCACGGAATCCGTTCATCTTTGGCCGCCGGCAATCGCCGCGGAAGGCAATCTGCCTTCGATCTGGAACGGCTTGGTCCGGCACCCATGGCGATTGCTGGCGCTTTTATGCCTGACGCAGATCGCTTGCTGGACCGTCATGCCGGCGATCGTCAATGTTGGGCCGCCTCGCGACGTCGTCGAGGGGTTCATGTGGGGCCGCGAATGGGTGCTGTTGACCTATAAGCACCCGCAGCTCCCGTGCTGGCTGCTCGAGATCAGCCATCTCCTGACCGGCTCGTTCCGCTGGCCGCAATACATGCTGTCGCAATTGATGGTCTCGACGACTTTCGTCCTGGTCTATCTGCTTGCGCGCGACATCATGGGCTCGACCCGCGCGCTCGCCGCCGTACTGTTGATGCCCTCGATCTACTTCTTCGGCTGGCCCACCCCGCAATTCAACCATGATTACGCGCAGATGCCTTTCTGGGCGGCAATCTCATGGCTGTTGTGGCGCTCGGCGCGCGACGGACGGCCGGCCTGGTGGCTCGCCCTCGGCCTCGTTTCCGGCCTGGGACTCTATGCCAAGCTCTCGACGGCTTTGCTGCTCGCCTTCGGCGGCATCTGGATCTTGTACGACACCCGTGCTCGAAGCCGGCTTGCCACCCCATGGCCGTGGCTCGGCCTCGCAGTTTTTCTTGGCGTCGCGGCGCCGCTGGCAATTGAGCTTGTTCGCCTCGATTTCCTGCCGTTGACCTATGCTGCGAATCGCAACGCCTGGGTGCTCGCCAACCGCGCCCGGCTTTACTATATCGGCGTTCAGCTTGCCGGGCTTGCCGCTCTTCCGGTCGTTCTTGCTCTTTCCGGCCTGCTGCGACGGCAGGCCGCCCCCGCACAAGACCCCTTACTGACCCACCCCGCCCCCGAGCGCCGCGCGGTCGTCTACCTGGCATGGATGGGCCTGGGGCCGGCGCTCCTGATCATGGTCGCCTCGCTGTTTACCGGCACCGGCGAGTCCTGGGGCGCGACGATGTACAATCTCGTCGGCGCCCTGGCGATCGCGCTTCTGGGCCAGCGACTGGGACCTGTGGAATTGCGCCGGCTGATGGTGCTGGCCTTGCTGTGCGTGGTCGGCGTATCGAGCGCCTATGCGGTGACCCGCTGGACGGGTTGCAACGTCCTCGGTCGCCTGCAGCCGATGTGCTGGCCGGCACGATCGATCTCGCAGACGGCCGAGGCGATCTGGCATGAGACGGTGCCAGGACCATTAGGCATCGTCGGCGGCGAGGACGGCGTGGCCCAGCTTGCCGGGCTGGAAGCTGCGGACCAGCCCTCTATCTTCACGACTCTCGACAGGCGCCTTGCCCCCTGGATCACGGACCAGCGGCTGCGGGATCAGGGCATGCTGCTGGTGTGGCCGACCCATTGGAGGCTCTCCCCGCAACAGCAGGCGTGGATTGCCGGCCTGCCGGTCAAGACAGTGCCGTTCGACTGGTCGCTCAAAGCACCGCCCTTGCAGATCAGCTTTGCCGTCATTCCGCCCGGCAGAGCCAATTTCCCGGGCGACCCGCCCGGACCGCCCGATCCAGATTGAAGTTTATCAGCCCGACGTCAAGAGGCGCTGGCGTTGCCGCCAGCGCCTCCAATGATGGGCGTCAAGTCTCTGTTCAGGCGTTGGCGGCTTGCTTGTGCTGCACCGGATGGCTCTTCTTGAGCAGGTCCGACACCAGGAAGGCGAGCTCGATCGCCTGGTCGGCGTTGAGGCGCGGATCGCAATGGGTATGGTAGCGGTCCTGCAGGTCCTCCGCCGTGATGGCGCGGGCGCCGCCCGTGCATTCCGTCACGTTCTTGCCGGTCATCTCCACATGGATTCCGCCCGGATGCGTGCCCTCGGCGCGGTGCACCTCGAAGAAGGTCTGCACTTCCTTGAGGATGCGGTCGAACGGCCGCGTCTTGTAGCCCGCTGCCTCGATCGTGTTGCCGTGCATCGGGTCGGACGACCACACGACGTTGCGGCCTTCCTTCTTCACAGCCCGCACCAGCTTCGGCAGGTGCTCGGCGACCTTGTCGGAGCCGAAGCGAGCGATCAGCGTCAGCCGGCCCGGCTCGTTCTCGGGATTGAGCAGATCGATGAGTTCGATCAGGCCATCCGGCGTCAGCGACGGACCGCATTTCAGACCGAGGGGATTCTTAATGCCGCGGCAATATTCGACATGCGCATGGTCCGGCTGGCGGGTGCGGTCGCCGATCCAGATCATATGGCCGGAGGTTGCGTACCAGTCGCCGGAGGTCGAATCGACGCGTGTCAGCGCTTCCTCATAGCCAAGCAGCAGCGCCTCATGGCTGGTGTAGAAATCGGTCTCGCGCAACGCGAAGTTGGTTTCGGACGTGATGCCCACCGCGCGCATGAAATCCATCGTCTCGGTGATGCGGTTGGCGAGCGATTCGTATTTTTCTCCCTGCGGGCTGTCGGCGACGAAGCCCAGCATCCAGCGATGCACGTTCTCAAGGCTGGCATAGCCGCCCTGCGCGAAAGCGCGCAGAAGGTTGAGTGTCGCGGCGGACTGGCGATACGCCATCTCTTGGCGCGCCGGATCCGGAATGCGCGAGGAGGCGTCGAATTCGATGCCGTTGATGATGTCGCCGCGGTAGCTCGGCAGCGTCACGCCGGCCTTGGTCTCGTTGTCTGACGAGCGCGGCTTGGCGAACTGGCCGGCGACGCGGCCGACCTTCACCACCGGCTGCGCGCCGGCGAAGGTGAGCACCACCGACATCTGCAGGAAGACGCGGAAGAAGTCGCGGATGTTGTCGGCGCCATGCTCGGCAAAGCTCTCGGCGCAGTCACCGCCCTGGAGCAGGAAGGCTTCGCCGGCGGCTACGGCCGCCAGTTGCTTCTTCAGCTTGCGCGCCTCGCCGGCAAAAACCAGGGGCGGATAGGTTGCAAGCCGCGCTTCCGTGGCTTGCAAAGCCCCAAGGTCCGGGTAGGCCGGGACCTGCTTGATCGGCTTTGCTCTCCACGAATTCGGCGACCATTTCGTCATCGCTGCACCCAACGCCCTTCCAGAGCAACTCCAGGAAAAATGTGAAAATTTCCGCCCGGAATTGCGTCAAACAAACCGGCGAGCGTGCTTGCCCACCATTCCAGCCTCGATACGAGGTCGCGGCTCCTTACACGAAGCCGATTACCTATTCTAGCCGGGTTTTTCAGTGGTGGCGAATGCGTTGAGCTGCTCGGCTTCCCAATGGGGACGTCGTCAGGCGGCTTTGTCGACCAATCTTGCCAACTGGGTCATGACAACAGCCGAGCCGGCGAGCCGCTTCTCCGCATTCGGCCAGTCGCGGATGAAGACGACGCTGTGATCGGCCCTGATCTTGGCCAGCGAGCCCTGTTCGCCGATGAACTTGACCAGCCCGACCGGATTGGGGAACTCGCGCTTGCGGAAGTGGACGACGACGCCCTTCGGGCCGGCATCGAGCTTCTCGACATTGGCCTTGCGGCAGAGCGCCTTGATGAAGACGATCTTCAACAGATGCGTCACCTCTTCCGGCAGCGGCCCGAAGCGGTCGATCAGCTCGGCGCCGAAACCGTCGATCTCCTCGGTGGTTTCGAGGTCACCCAGGCGGCGGTAGAGCGCCATCCTGAGCTGCAGGTCCGGCACGTAGCTTTCCGGGATCATCACGGCCGTGCCGACCGCGATCTGCGGCGACCAGCCGCCGTCCTGCGCTTCGCCCGTGTCCTTCACCTCGGCCACCGCCTCCTCCAGCATCTGCTGGTAAAGCTCGAAACCGACCTCCTTGATATGCCCCGACTGCTCTTCACCAAGCAGATTGCCCGCGCCGCGTATGTCGAGGTCGTGGCTGGCGAGCTGGAAGCCGGCGCCGAGGGTGTCGAGCGACTGCAGCACCTTCAGCCGGCGCTCGGCCGTGTCGGTCAGCTTGCGGTTCGCCGGCAGCGTGAACAGCGCATAGGCGCGCACCTTGGAGCGGCCGACGCGGCCGCGCAGCTGGTAGAGCTGCGCCAGGCCGAACATGTCGGCGCGATGTACAATCAGCGTGTTGGCGGTCGGGATGTCGAGGCCGGATTCGACGATGGTCGTCGACAGGAGCACGTCGTACTGGCCGTCGTAGAAGGCGTTCATGATATCGTCGAGCTCGCCGGCCGGCATCTGGCCATGCGCGACCGCCACTTTCAATTCCGGCACGGATTCCTTCAGGAAATCATGGATTTCGGCCAGATCGATGATACGCGGCACGACGTAGAAGGAATGGCCGCCGCGATAGCGCTCGCGCAGCAGCGTCTCGCGGATGACCAGCGGATCGAAGGGCGAGATGAAGGTGCGCACAGCCATGCGGTCGACCGGCGGCGTGGCGATCAGCGACAGCTCGCGCACCCCGGTCAGCGCCAGTTGCAGCGTGCGCGGGATCGGCGTCGCCGACAGCGTGAGCACATGCACGTCATTCTTGAGCTCCTTCAGCCGCTCCTTGTGCTTGACGCCGAAATGCTGCTCCTCGTCGATGATCAAAAGCCCCAGATTCTTGAACGAGATCGAGCTACCGAGCAGCGCGTGCGTACCGACGACGATGTCGACCGTACCCTCGGCAATGCCTTTCTTGGTTTCGGCCAGTTCCTTGGAGCCGACCAGGCGCGAGGCCTGCGCGATGCGGATCGGCAGGCCTGAGAAGCGCTGCGAGAAGGTCTTGAAATGCTGGCGCGACAGCAAGGTCGTCGGCACGACGACCGCCACCTGGAACCCTTCCATGGCCGCGATGAAGGCGGCGCGCAGCGCCACTTCCGTCTTGCCGAAGCCGACATCGCCGCAGACCAGCCGGTCCATCGGCTTGCCGGCGCCGAGATCGTCCATGACCGCGTCGATCGCCGTCTGCTGGTCGTCGGTCTCCTCATAGGGGAAGCGCGCAGCGAACTCGCCATAGAGTCCCTCGGCCGGGATCAGGGCCGGCGCCGCGCGCATCTGCCGCTCGGCGGCGATGCGGATCAGCTGCCCGGCCATGTCGAGCAGGCGCTTCTTCAGCCTTGCCTTGCGCGCCTGCCAGGCGCCGCCGCCCAGCTTGTCGAGCGTCGCCTCAGCCGAATCCGAGCCATAGCGCGAAAGCAGCTCAATGTTTTCCACCGGCAGGAAGAGCCGGTCGTCGCCCGCATAGTGGATCTCGAGACAGTCATGCGGCGCGCCCACCGCCTCGATGGTGCGCAGCCCGACGAAGCGGCCGATGCCATGGTCGGCATGGACGACGATGTCGCCTGCCGACAGCGACGATGCTTCGGCGATGAAATCGGAGGCCTTCTTCTTGCGCTTGGAACGCCGAATGAGCCTGTCGCCGAGGATGTCCTGCTCGGCGACGACGACCAGATCGTCGGTCTCGAAGCCGGATTCGAGCGGCAGCACGGCAAGGCCTGCCTGCCCCGGCTCCAGCTTTTCGACCTCGGCAAGCGTCGCGACAGGTTTCAGATTGCCGAGATGGTGCTCCGCGAGAATTTGCCCGAGCCGGTCGAGCGAGCCTTCAGTCCAGCCGGCGACGACGACGCGGCGATGCGCCGCGCGTTCGTCGGCAATGTGTTTTACGACGACGTCGAAGACATTGATGTTCGGGTCGGCGCGCTCCTCCGCGAAACTACGACCCTGCCGCGAGCCGCCATGGAACACCTTTTTGCCACCGACGTCCGGCGCGTCGAAAACGGTGAAATCGATGTCCTCGCGCGGACCGAGCGACGCCTTGAGGTTTTCGGGCGAGAGGTACAGCAGATCCGGCGCCACCGGTTTGTAAGGTATGGCATCCTTGAGCGCGCTGTCGGCCTGTTTCCGCCGCGCCTCGTAATGGTCGAGGATCAGCGTGTGCCGCTCGGCCAGCGCCTCATGCGCCAGATGGTCGAAGACCACAGGCGCATCCGGCAGATAGTCGAACACCGTTTCCAGCCGCTCGTAGAAGAAGGGCAGCCAGTGCTCCATACCGGCAAAACGGCGGCCTTCGCTGACCGCCGCATAGAGCGCGTCGTCGCGCGAGGGCGCGCCAAAGGCTTCGATGTAAGAGCGGCGGAAGCGGCTGATCGTCTCCGGCGTCAGCGCCACCTCACTCATCGCCTGCAGCGACATCGACTTGCGCTGCCCGGTGGTGCGCTGGGTCGCCACGTCGAAGACGCGGATCGATTCCAGCGTATCGCCGAAGAAGTCTAGCCTGAGCGCCTCGCTCCACCCGGGGGCGAAGAGGTCGAGGATGCCGCCGCGCACCGCGAATTCGCCGAGGCCACGCACGGTCGGCACGCGCTCGAAGCCGGAGATCTCGAGCCGCGCGATCAGCGCGTTCATATCGATCTGGTTGCCGGGTCGAGCATGAAACGTCTGCGCTTCGATCAATTCGGCCGGCGGAATGCGCTGCAGCAACGCATTGGCGGTGGTGAGGATGACGGCGCGATGTGGCTTCTTGGCCAGCGCGATCATGGCCGAAAGCGCATCGAGCCGCCGCGCGGCGGCATCGGCGCCGGGCGACACGCGATCGTAAGGCAGGCAGTCCCATGCCGGCAGTTCCAGCACCGGCAGGCCGGGCGCGGCAAAGGCGAGCGCCTCGATGATCGCCGGCAGCCGCTGGCCGTCGCGGGCGACGAACAGCACCGGCTTGTCGGGCGCGATCTCCTGCGCGGTCCGCACCAGGGCGAAGGCTTCGTAGCCGTCGGCGACGCCGTCGACGATGAACTGGCCGGCGCGGCCCTTGGGCAGGCCGATTGTAGGGATAAGGCTCATGGATAGGCGTTTTTCAAAATGTCATGGTTAGGCGCGACGCCAGGATCTTTTGCAGCACCGCACAATCGATATCGGGCGGAACCGGGCGCTCGCCGGTGACCATCGGGAAAAAATCGGTGTCGGGAATTTCGAGAAGTCTCTCATATTGGTCGATTTCATCGCCGGTCAAGACGCCGATCTCGGCATCGGCGAAGGAACCGAGGATCAGGTCCATCTCGCGCATGCCGCGGTGCCAGGAGCGGAACAGGAGCTTGCGGCGGCGAGCGTCCAGCCCCTCGCTTGATCGCTGTGTTCCGGTCATCTCGCCGCATCCCTGTCCAAAGCGGCGCATATAGCGTGGATAGAGAGCGGTGTCAGCCTTTGCGCTGCCCTCGTCGCGACATAAGCTGACACGATGCGTCCCACCATCCTCGATCCCCTGTTCGTCCCGATCACTTCGCTTGCCGGCGTCGGTCCGAAAGTCGGTTTGCTGATCGAGCGCGTGGTGCCGGCCGATCTCGGCGATCGCGCCGCGCGCGCGGCCGACCTTTTGTTCGTGCTGCCCAACAGCGTGATCGACCGCCGCAATCGGCCCGGCATCGCGCTGTCGGCCGAAGGCCAGATCGTCACGCTCGAAGTGCGGGTCGACCGCCATCAGCCGCCACCCCGCGGCAACAGGTCGGTTCCATACCGCGTCTACGCCCATGACGACACCGGCGAGGTCGCGCTGACCTTCTTCCATGCTCATGCCGCCTATCTGCAGAAAATGCTTCCCGAAGGCGAGCGTGTGGTGATCTCGGGTCGCATGGAGTGGTTCAACGGCCGCCCGACCATGGTCCATCCCGACCATATCGCGCCGATCGATGAGGCCGAGGGGCTGCCGCTGGTCGAGCCGGTCTATCCGCTGACTGCCGGCCTCTCGGCAAAGGTGCTGCGCCGCGCCATCGGCCAGGCGCTGGGGCGCCTGCCGGAACTGCCGGAGTGGCAGGACGACGCCTTTATGCGCCGCCACACCTTCCCGGCCTTCGGCGACGCGCTCGCCCGCATCCAATATCCGAAGGACCCGATCGACGTTGCCGTCGAAGGCTCGGCCTGGCGACGCCTTGCCTATGACGAATTGCTGGCCGGGCAGGTTTCGCTGGCGCTGGTGCGGGCGAGAATTCGCCGCCTCTCGGGCCGGCCGCTCACCGGCGATGGTCGCATCGTCGAGAAATTGCGCGCCGCCCTGCCCTACAAGCTCACCCCCAGCCAGGAATTCGCGCTTGGCGAGATCAACGCCGACCTCGCCGATCCCGAACGCATGCTGCGCCTGCTGCAAGGCGACGTCGGTTCCGGCAAGACCGTGGTGGCGCTGCTCGCCATGGCGCGCGCGGTCGAGGCCGGCGGCCAAGCCGCGCTGATGGCGCCGACCGAGATCCTGGCGCGCCAGCATCTGGCGACCATCGCGCCACTGGCGGAAAAGGCCGGCCTGCGCCTTGCCATCCTGACCGGGCGCGAGAAGGGCCGCGAACGCACGGAGACGCTTGCAGGTCTTGCCGGCGGCGCGATCGACATCGTCGTCGGCACGCATGCACTGTTCCAGGAAAGCGTGACGTTTCACGACCTGGTGTTGGCCGTCGTCGATGAGCAGCACCGCTTCGGCGTCCACCAGCGGCTGGCCATCACCGCCAAGGGCGACGCGCCGGACATGCTGGTGATGACGGCGACCCCGATCCCGCGCACGCTGGTGCTGACCGCCTTTGGTGACATGGACGTCTCGAAGCTCACCGAAAAGCCGGCCGGCCGGCAGCCGATCCGCACCGTCACCTTGCCGATGGAGCGGCTGGATGAGTTGGTCGGACGCATGCTCGATGCCGTCGCCGATGGCCAAAAGATCTACTGGATCTGCCCGCTGGTCGAGGAATCCGAAGAGATCAAGCTGATGTCGGCGGAGGACCGTTTTGCTTCGCTGAAACCGCTCTTCGGCGATCGGATCGGCCTCGTGCACGGCCGAATGAAGGGTGCGGAAAAGGACGAGGCGATGCGCGCCTTCAAACAGGGCGAAACCCGCATCCTCATCGCCACCACCGTCATTGAGGTCGGTGTCGACGTGCCCGACGCCACGATCATGGTCATCGAGCATGCCGAGCGCTTCGGCCTTGCCCAGTTGCACCAGTTGCGCGGCCGGGTCGGGCGCGGTGACAAGCCGTCATCCTGCGTCCTGCTCTACAAGGAGCCGCTCGGCGAGACGGCAAAGCGCCGGCTTTCGGTGATGCGCGAGACCGAGGATGGGTTTCGCATCGCCGAGGAGGACCTGAAACTGCGCGGCGAAGGCGAGCTGCTGGGCACCCGCCAGTCCGGCACGCCAGGCTTCCAGGTGGCGCGCCTCGAGTTTCATGCCGATCTGCTCGAAGCTGCGCGTGACGACGCACGGCTGATCCTGTCGCGCGACCCGGAACTGCAATCCGAGCGCGGCGAAGCGCTGCGGCTGCTGCTTTACCTATTCGGCCGCGACGAGGCAGTGCGGCTGCTGCGCGCCGGCTGAGCGGCGAGCGGCGGATTGGCGAGCGATCCTTCGACCGGTTCGCCATTCAGTGTCACCAGCTTGGCCTTGACTTCCGGCGCCACCATGCCGGCAGAAACGATCAGCTTGGCGCCGTCCTCGATCGACATGTCGAGCGGCACGATCTCGGATTTGTGCACATACATCAGGAAGCCGGTAGTCGGGTTGGGCGTGCAGGGCATGAAGACCGCGATCAGCGGATCGCCTTCCTGGTCGAGCTTCTGGTTGATCTCCGTTTCCTTGTCGTTGGCGACGAAAACCAGCGACCAGACGCCTTTGCGCGGATATTCCACCAGGCCGACCTGGCGGAACATGTCACCCTTGTTCGACAGCACCGTCTCGAAAATCTGCTTCAGCGATCCATAGATGCCGCGTACCAGCGGCATCCGGCCAAGCAGCCGCTCGCCGAAATTGACGATGGCGCGGCCGACGATGTTCGCCGTCAGGAAGCCGATCAGCGTGATCAGCACCAGCGCCACGATCAGCCCGAAGCCTGGAACCGGAAATGGCAGATAGCTGTCGGGATTGTACCGGGCCGGGATATAAGGCTTTACCCAGGAATCAACCCAGCCGATCAGCGACCAGGCGATATAGACCGTGATCGCCAGCGGCGCGCAGACGATGAAGCCGGTCAAGAAATAGTTCCTTAGCCGGGTCATGCCAGAGGTCTTCAGGGCGTCGGACATGAGTTCACCGCGGCGCAGGTTGCAACGCTGAGACTAGTGAACAGCGAGCCGGTTTGGAACTGCGAAGTTTTTAAAGTGCGGCCTCCTGCTGAGGCAGCATACCCAACCTACTCCACCGTCACCGACTTCGCCAGATTGCGCGGCTGGTCGACGTCGGTGCCCATGAAAACGGCGGTGAAATAGGCCAGCATCTGGATCGGCAGCGCATAGATGATCGGCGAGATGATCTCCGGCACCTCGGGCAGGATGATCGTCTCCATCGTCTTGATGCCGGCCTGCGCCGCGCCCTTTTTGTCGGTGATCAGGATGATCTTGCCGCCGCGCGCCGCCACTTCCTGCATGTTCGAGACGGTCTTTTCGAAGATGCGGTCATGCGGCGCAATCACGATCACCGGCATGTTCTCGTCGATCAGCGCGATCGGCCCGTGCTTGAGCTCGCCGCCGGCATAGCCTTCGGCGTGGATGTAGGAGATTTCCTTGAGCTTCAGCGCCCCTTCCATGGCCAGCGGGAAATTGGTGTCGCGGCCGAGATAGAGCACGTCCTTGTAGCGCGAGAGCTCGCGCGAGATGCGCTCGATCTGCTCGTCGAGCTTCAGCACCTGGGTGGCGTAGCGCGGCGCTTCGGAAAGCTCGCGCACCAGCTGCTTTTCCTGATCGGGCGAGATTGTGCCGCGCGCCACGCCGGCACGGACCGCGAGCGCAGCCAAGACGGACAGCTGGCAGGTGAAAGCCTTGGTCGAGGCAACGCCGATCTCCGGCCCGGCAAGCGTCGGCAGCACGACGTCGGATTCGCGCGCAATGGTCGATTCGCGCACATTGACGACAGCGCCGATCTTCATGCCGGCCTTGCGGCAATAGCGCAGCGAGGCCAGGGTATCCGCGGTCTCGCCCGACTGCGAGATGAAGAAGGCGGCATCATTGGCCGAAAGCGGCATCTCGCGGTAGCGGAACTCGGAGGCGACATCGATATCGACCGGCAATCGCGCATAGCGCTCGAACCAGTATTTCGAGATCAGCCCGGCGAGATAAGCGGTGCCGCAGGCCGAAAGCGCCAGCCGGCCGATCTTGGCGAAGTCGAAGGGCAGGTCGAGCGGCTTCGACTTGCCCGAAACGAAATCCACGTAATTGGCCAGCGTATGCGAGATCACCTCCGGCTGCTCGTGGATTTCCTTTTCCATGAAATGCCGGCGGTTGCCCTTGTCGACCATGAAGCTGGTCGACAGCGACTGCTGCCGCTTGCGGTCTACCTTGTTGCCGTCGATGTCATAGATGGTGACGCCGTTGCGGCGCACTTCCGCCCAGTCGCCGTCTTCCAGATAGGTGACCGCATTGGTGAAAGGCGCCAGCGCGATGGCGTCGGAGCCCAAAAACATCTCGCCCTCGCCATGGCCGACGGCCAGAGGCGGGCCGTTGCGGGCGCCGACGATCAGGTCCTCGTCGCCCTTGAACATGATCGCCAGCGCGAAGGCGCCCGAGAGGCGCCTCAGCGCCGCATGCGCGGCTTCCACCGGCCTCAGCCCCTTGGCGAGCTCGCGCGCCACAAGATGCGCGACGACCTCGGTGTCGGTTTGCGAGGAGAAGGAGTAGCCGTCGCGGGTGAGCTCGTCGCGCAATTCGGCGAAATTCTCGATAATGCCGTTGTGGACGATGGCGACGCCTTCGGAAAAATGCGGATGCGCGTTGGTCTCGTTGGGCACGCCATGCGTCGCCCAGCGCGTGTGGCCGATACCGATCGTGCCGTCGAGCGGCTCGTCCTTCAGCCGGCGCTCAAGATTGATCAACTTGCCTTCGGCGCGGCGGCGGCCGAGCTCGCCCCTCTCGATAGTGGCGACGCCGGCCGAGTCATAGCCGCGATATTCAAGCCGCTTCAGCGCATCGACGATGAGCGGCGCGACCTGCTCTCGGCCCACGATTCCAACGATACCGCACATGGCGCTGCCCCCGATTCCCAGCAAAAAACCCAGCGTTATCTATGGATTGCCGGGCCGTCGCGAAAGTCACTTTGCGTTTCGTTCCGTGTTAACCGGAACCCTGTTCGAAGACCACCATGGCAGAGGGCCATTGCGATCCAGTTACCGCAATTGCTCGGTTTTTCGGCCGCTCAGCGCCGGAGCGTGCACGCGCATTGCCGTTCGTCTCCGCTATAAGGTGCTGCTGCGCTGGCGAATATCATTCGCCGCGGCGGTGCGTCATCCTCCAAATGACGATCCACGCTGGCCCGCGCTGCCGCTGTTCTTCCTGATCCTCAGTCCCTGCCAGCCTATTCGGCAGCCTTCTTCCGCGCCGCGGCGGCCGAGGCCAAGCGTTCGCGCAATTCCTTGCCCTTGCCCGGAATCGTCTTCTGGCGCGCGCGGCCGAAGGCCAGCGCGTCGTCGGGCACGCTTTCGGTGATCACGCTGCCGGAAGCGATGTACCCGCCCTTGCCGATCGAGACCGGCGCCACCAGCGAGGAGTTCGAGCCGACAAAGGCGCCCTCGCCGATATCGGTGAAGAATTTCGAGTAGCCGTCATAATTGCAGGTGATGGTGCCGGCGCCGATATTGGCCGCGGCACCCACGCGTGCATCGCCGATATAGGTCAGGTGGTTGACCTTGGCGCCCTCTTCGATCGTCGCCTGCTTGACCTCGCAGAAATTGCCGACCTTTGCCTTGTTTCGAAGGTCCGCGCCCGGCCGCAGCCGGGCGAATGGCCCGACATCGCAATTTGAGGCGATCGTTGCGCCCTCGATATGGCTGAAAGCATGGATCTTGGCGCCCGATGCGATCTTAACGCCCGGCCCGAACCAGACATTCGGCTCGACGAGCGTATCGGCGCCGATCTCGGTGTCGTGCGAGAAATAGACGGTTTCGGGCGCGATCAGCGTAACTCCGGACAGCATCGCCTCGCGCCGGCGGCGCGCCTGCCAGATCGCTTCCGCCTCGGCGAGCTCGGCCCGGTTATTGATGCCGAGCGCGCTTTCAAAACTCGCCTCGGTGGCGACCACGTTGAGCCCTTCCGCGCCGGCGATCTCGACGATGTCGGTGAGGTAGAATTCGCCCTTGGCGTTCTTGTTGCCGACCTGGTCGAGCAGCCGCAGCGCATGCTTGCCCGCCACCGCCATCATGCCGGCATTGCAGAAGCCGATTTTCTTCTCGTCATCGGAACAATCTTTCTCCTCGCGGATGGCGATGAGATGACCGCCCTTTTCAATCAATCGGCCGTAGCCGGCCGGGCTTGGCGGACGGAAGCCGATGACCGCGACGGCGGCACCCTCCGCCAGCTTCTGCCGCGCTGCGGCCAGCGCCTGCGCATCGATCAGCGGCGTGTCGCCGAACATCACGAGAATATCGTCATAACCATTTGACACCGCTTCACGCGCGGCAAGGACCGCATGCGCAGTGCCGAGCCGCTTCTCCTGCACGAAAGTCTCCGCCTTCGGCGCGAATTTCTGCACCGCCTTGCGCATCTCGTCTGCGCCGTGGCCGATCACCAGCGCCACGCCGGTCGCGCCGGCAGCCTCAGCGGCTTTCACGACGTGAGCCACCATCGGCAGGCCGGCAATGGCATGCAGCACCTTGGGCATCGCGCTTTTCATGCGCGTGCCTTCGCCGGCGGCGAGGATGACGGACAGGCAGGATCTTTGGCTCATAAGGGCAACCGTACGAAAAGCGTTTGAATCAATGCATGCTAGCAGTGCCGCTCATGCTGCACCAATGCGGTTAAATTCCGGTGAGACGGCAAAGCCAAGTCTCCGAGCGCGAACGTCGGGTGTGATGCCGATACAAAAGCACCGCCACGGTGGCGTCAGCCGGTTACACAGGTCAGGAAATATCCCCGGCCTGCTGGGGGTGCTGCGTCGCAAGCGGGATAGCGAAATCTCGTGAAGGCAAGGCCGAGCTGCGTTTTCCGTTCCATATCGGCGAGGGGCGGAGACTGGGAGAGATGGATACCATGCGCGTGGCGCGTCTGGAAGTTGGCGGGACATGGACGCGGAGCGGCACGCGTGCAGGCGCTTGGCCGAGCGGTGCGATGACCGCGCGGCGCCACCTCGCTGCGATCCTGGCTTGCGACGTGGTCGGTTATTCGCGCCTGATGGAGCGCGACGAGCGCTGCACGCTCGAGCGGCTGAAGATCTACCGCAAGGACCTCCTCGAACCGCTGGTCTCCGAGCATCAGGGTCGGATCGTCAAGCTCACCGGCGACGGCATGCTGTGCGAATTCTCGAGCGTCGTCAACGCGGTGACCTCGGCGATGGCGATCCAGCGGACCCTGGCAGAACGCGAGGCGGAGACCCCCGAGGAAGAGAGGATTCGCTTCCGCATCGGCGTCAATCTCGGCGACGTGGTTTGCGAGGAGGACGGCGACCTCTACGGCGACGGGGTCAACATCGCCGCCCGCCTCGAAAGCGTCGCCGATCCCGGCACCGTTGTCGTCTCGGGCACCGCCTACGACCACCTTCAGGGCAAGCTCGACTGCGGCTTCACGCCGCTCGGCGAGCTGCGCCTCAAGAACATCGAGCGGCCCGTGCGCGCCTACCGCGTCGAGTCCGACGCCAGCGCTGCCCCGCCTCCCCTGCCCGAGAAACCCTCGATCGCGGTTCTGCCTTTCACCAACATGAGCGGCGACCCCGATCAGGAATACTTCGCCGACGGGCTGGTGGAGGACATCATCACGGGATTGAGCCGAGTGAACTCCTTCTTCGTGATCGCCCGCAACTCGTCCTTCACCTACAAGGGCCGGGCGGTGGACCTGCGCCAGGTCGGGCGCGAGCTGGGCGTCCGCTACGTGCTCGAAGGCAGCATCCGCAGGGCAGGATCGCGGGTGCGTATCAGTGGGCAGTTGGTGGACGTGATCAGCGGACACCATGTCTGGGCCGACCGCTTCGAGGGCGATGTGTGCGACATCTTCGACCTGCAGGACAAGGTGACCGAGAGCGTCGTCGGCGCTGTCGAGCCGAGCATCCGGCTGGAGGAAATCAAGCAGGCGCGCATGAAGCCGACCGACTACATGAGCGCCTACGACCTCTACCTTCGCGCGCTGCCGCGCTTCTACAGCATGACGCGCGAAGGCTTCGCCGACGTGCGTCGGCTCACCAACGAGGCGCTCAGCATCGACCCCGGCTTCAACTTGGCGAAGGCACTCGGCGCCTATATCCGCAGCATATCCGTGAGCCAGTGCTGGCACGAGCCCGAGGATACCCGGGTCGCCACGCGCATGGCGCGCGAGGTACTGGCGGAAGCGCGCGACGACCCCACGAGCCTGCGCTTCGCCGCGCAGGTGATCGCCTACAGCGCGAAGGACTACGAGATGGCGCTGGCCACGATCGAACGATCCCTGCTGCTCAATCCCAATTCGGCGCAGGGCCATACGAGCTGCGGTTGGGTCAACGCACATTCCGGCCGCCCGCTCGTCGCGATCGAGCACTTTCATAGGGCGATGCGGCTGAGCCCGGTCGACCCCGAGAAGGGCATCGCGCTCTCGGGCATCGGGATGAGCTACCTGATGCTCGAGCGCTACGAGGAAGCGCTGGCATGGGGAGAACGCGCGCTGCAGGAGATGCCGAACTACGGCTCCTCGCACCGGGTGGTGATTATGGCGCTGGTCAAACTCAACCGGCTGGAGGAGGCGCGGGCGGCGGCGCGGCGGCTGATGGAGGCGTTCCCGACCTACACGCTCACCCTGCAGAGACAGATCAACCCATGGCAGGACAAGGTGTTCGGCGAGCGTTACGTCGAGGCGCTGGGCATCTCCGGCGTGCCGGAGTGATCGTCGCGGCGGAAATTCCGGTGAGACGGCGGAGCAGGTGACTCGATGGTTGTCTGAACATAGTGGTCGCCCCAGGTCTCCAGCACGACCATCTGGATAGATTTGATTTTTCGGAAAGCAACCCGCTAGCCAGAGTAAAATCATGGCGTTTGAGTCAACCCAGCAAGACCGGCGACCAAAAAAGAGGCGAGCAGGTAACCGACAAGAGCATGTACAGCAAAATAGCCGATCTGCCAGCCGCGGAGACGTTCACGACCAGGATCATCAAAAAACTCGGCAAATTCTTTGTTTAACTCCACAATCGGCAACAGATGATCGATACTCACCCCTGTGCACCACATTATCCCTTTGCGGCGTCCGCTCTTCGAGGCGAACAATACTACCGCGCCCAATGCAGCAAACAGAACTACCCAATACAAGACGCGGAAAAGCCCCGATCCGACCCCATAGGCGATCGCGTACTTAAGCACGCCGAGACCAATTGCCTCGACATACGCTCCATCCCTTACATCTGTAGTTAATTCTCGATCTCTGGCTGCAACTAGTATCGCGTCCGCGCTTTCGGCTTCTCCCGATGCGCGAAGCACAGCTGCCAATTGACGATAAGGTTGAGGAGAGAACGGCTCGGCCCGACCAAGGAGATGAACATACCAGCACGGGTTCCTGCCCAACATCGAAGCTCGATCATCAGATCCAAGTTGGTCATAGGAAAAGCCACGAAGGTCAAGCTGATCCGGCCACTCCGAGCCTACTTCACACGCAGGACGAGAAGCGTCTTGAACGGAGCTACCAACGACCCTCGCGTGTGTTCTTGTTAGCTTCAAAATTGCGCCACTTTTCCATTTTGGGGGGCTGATTCCCGCCGCCAATACGCAATTCGTTTCCGACTGTCGACGACGACAGGTCTAAGCCGGGCAGAATAGTACCTTCGCTAATGTCGATCGTGCCTGCGACGTTGGCATTTGTCATGCTTGGGACCACTTAAATGTTGATCCGCGGAGCAGAAAGGAGCCGTTTACCTGGCTGCTGACAGAGATATGGCATTTGGCCGGAGTCTGGTCGGCCAATTCTTGCATACCGCTGAGAACCATCTGTCGCTGACAACGATGACGCGATCACGTCTGCAGGCAAGATTGGTGACGGTGTCTAGACCGCTCCATGGGCGCCGGTCGCAATTAGCATGTGACCAGTTAGCCAGAAGAACGGGGGCACAGCAGCGGAATAAGATGCTATTTCTATAGCAAATTTTATAGCAAATTATGGAACACGAGATAGAGGGCACAGGACCCTTCGATGCTGATCTCTACAACGGGTTCACAGCTCGACTCTCTGCCAGCAACTAAACTACCCCAGCCGCCCCAGCGCCGGGAAATTCTCCAAGAGCCAATACGACGCGCTTTGCACACCTCCGGTGAGGAAAAACACGCCGGCGATGACCAGCAGCGCGCCGATCGCCTTCTCGACGCGGCCGAGATGGACGCGGAATTTGCCGAGGAAGCGCATGAAGGCGCCGGAAAACAGCGCCGCGATCAGGAAGGGAATGCCGAGGCCGAGCGAGTAGGCGGCGAGCAGAAGCGCGCCTTCACCCACCGTCTCGCGCCCGCCGGCCAACGTGAGGATCGGGCCGAGCACCGGTCCGATGCAAGGCGTCCAGCCGAAGGCGAACGCCAGCCCCATGACATAGGCGGCGATCATGCTGGCGGGCTTGCCCTGCGATTGGAAGCGCGCCTCGCGCGACAAGAGCGGAATGCGCAATATGCCGAGGAAATTCAGACCCATGACGATGATCAGCGCGCCAGCCACCATCGCCAGCGGCTCCTGCCAGACGCGCAGCAGCCGCCCGATGGTCGAGGCGCCGGCGCCGAGCGCCACGAACACGGTGGAAAAGCCGAGCACGAAGGCCAAAGAGGCATAAAGCAGCGCTCCGCGCGCGCCCTCCTTCGCCGTGACGCTCTGATTGCCGCGGAAATCGTCGACGGAAACACCGGCCATGTAGCAGAGATAGGGCGGCACCAGCGGCAGCACGCAAGGCGACAGGAACGAGATCGCCCCTGCCCCGACCGCGCTGACATAGCCGATGTCCAATGCCATCCAATGAGTCCCGATTATGCTGGCGTCGATATAGCGATGCGGGCACGCCCCTGCCAATCACCATTGTGTGGCACGTCGCCGCTTGACGCAGGAAGAAACAGGCATCCCAACGCGTTGACCGAACAAGCGCGCGACTGCCGCGCGCTTGTTTCAGGGAGACTATCGTGAAAGCAATCGCAGTCGGGTTTGCCACCCTACTGCTGGGCACCGCCGTATCCCAGGCCGCCGAAGCCTGGAAGGAAGCCGCAGCGGGCGGCACCAAGATCTATACCGACGCCAAGGGCATGACGCTCTATACTTTCGACAAGGACGAGAAGGGCAAGTCCAATTGCTATGACAAATGCGCCGCCAACTGGCCGCCGCTGAAGGCCGAGGCCGGCGCCAAGGCGGACGACGAATGGACGGTCGTCAAGCGCAAAGACGGCACCAAGATGTGGGCCCATGACGGCAAGCCGGCTATACCTTCGTCAAGGACAAGAAGGCCGGCGACATGACCGGCGAAGGCGTCGCCGGCGCCTGGCACGTGGTCAAGGCCGACTGAGGCAACGCTGTTGAATGCTCCGGCGCCGGCTCCCTCGACCGGCAGCCGGTTGTCTTTTACGGTCGTCCGCCCGGTTCGAGGCGTGCATACATCCATCCCCAAAAAATGTGATCTTTGCCATACACTCAAAGAGTGTATCGTCCGCGGCCGCTTCCCAAATTGGCCGCTTCCCCTTGACCGATTGCAAAAGCACGGCCATGTGAGCGACGAAAAAGAGTGGGATTTCGTCGTGCGTCGCGGAGTTCTTCCGCCACCTCACAGCTGATTAAGAGACCTCATGGACGTCGTCGTCGTCGAATCGCCGGCCAAGGCGAAGACAATCAACAAATATCTGGGCAAGAACTATAAGGTCCTGGCCTCGTTCGGCCATGTCCGCGATCTGCCGGCCAAGGACGGCTCGGTGCGGCCCGACGAGGACTTCGCCATGTCCTGGTCGGTCGACACCGCGTCCGGCAAGCGCCTCGCCGACATCGCCAAGGCGGTCAAGGATGCCGATGGGCTGATCCTCGCCACCGACCCGGATCGCGAGGGCGAAGCGATTTCCTGGCATGTGCTGGAAGTCCTGAAGCAGAAGCGCGCGCTGAAGGACAAGCCGGTCAGCCGGGTCGTCTTCAACGCCATCACCAAGGCCTCGGTGCTCGATGCCATGGCCCATCCGCGCCAGATCGACGCGCCGCTAGTCGACGCCTATCTCGCCCGCCGCGCGCTCGATTATCTCGTCGGCTTCACGTTGTCGCCGGTGCTGTGGCGCAAGCTGCCGGGCGCCCGCTCTGCCGGCCGCGTCCAGTCGGTGGCGTTGCGCCTGGTCTGCGACCGCGAATCCGAGATCGAGCGCTTCATCCGCGAGGAATACTGGCAGATCGCCGCCATCCTCGGCACCCCGCGCAACGACAGTTTCGAGGCGCGGCTGACCGCCTTTGCCGGCAAGAAGCTGCAGAAGCTCGACATCGCCAACAAGGCGCAAGCCGACGACATCAAGGCGATGCTCGAAGGCGCGACCTTCAAGGCATTGTCGGTCGAGGCCAAGCCGACAAAACGCAATCCCGGCCCGCCCTTCACCACCTCGACGCTGCAGCAGGCCGCCTCGTCAGGCCTGGGTTTCTCGGCCAACCGCACCATGCAGGTGGCGCAAAGACTCTATGAAGGCATGGATGTCGGCGGCGAGACCGCCGGCCTCATCACCTATATGCGGACCGACGGCGTGCAAATGGCGCCGGAGGCGATCGAGGCTGCCCGCAGCGCCATCGTCAGTGAGTTCGGCGCCAAATACCTGCCCGAAAAGCCGCGTTTCTACACCACCAAGGCAAAGAACGCCCAGGAAGCGCATGAGGCGATCCGCCCGACCGATTTCAAGCGCACGCCGGCTTCCGTTCGGCAGTATCTCGATGCCGACCAGGCCCGGCTCTACGAGCTGATCTGGAAGCGCGCCATTGCCAGCCAGATGCAGCCGGCCGAGATCGAACGCACCACAGTCGAGATCGAGGCCGTCAACGGCGCCCGCACTGCGGAGCTGCGCGCGATCGGCTCGGTCGTCCGCTTCGACGGCTTCATTGCCGCCTATACCGATCAGAAGGACGAGGACGCCGAGGACGAGGAGAGCCGCCGCCTGCCCGAGATCCGCTCCGGCGAGCAGCTTGCCCGTCAGGCGATCAACGCGACCCAGCACACCACCGAGCCGCCGCCGCGCTACTCCGAGGCGTCGCTGATCAAGAAGCTGGAAGAGCTGGGCATCGGCCGGCCATCAACCTACACCGCGATCCTGAAGACGCTCGAGGACCGAGACTACGTCACCATCGATCGCCGCAAGCTGGTGCCGCAGGCCAAGGGCCGGCTGCTCTCGGCCTTTCTCGAAAGCTTCTTCGAGCGCTATGTCGAGTACGACTTCACGGCCTCGCTTGAGGAGAAGCTTGACGAGATTTCCGACGGCAAGCTCGCCTGGAAGGACGTCCTGCGCGACTTCTGGAAGGATTTCTCCGGCGCCGTCGACGACATCAAGGAACTGCGCGTCGCCGACGTGCTCGATGCGCTCAACGAAGAGCTCGCGCCCTTGGTCTTCCCGGAGCGCGAGGACGGTTCCAACCCGCGCATCTGCCCGAAATGCGGCACCGGCAATCTCTCGCTGAAGCTCGGCAAGTTCGGCGCATTTGTCGGCTGCTCCAACTATCCCGAATGCTCCTACACCCGCCAGCTTGGCGACGCCGCCAATCCCAATGGCGAGAACGGCAATGGCGAGGACGGCGTCAAGCTGCTCGGCAAGGATCCTTACACGGCCGAGGAAATCACGCTGAGGAGCGGCCGTTTCGGCCCCTATATTCAGCGCGGCGAAGGCAAGGAGGCCAAGCGGTCGAGCCTACCCAAGGGCTGGACGCCCGAGTCGATCGACCACGAGAAGGCGCTGGCGCTGCTGGCCCTGCCGCGCGATGTGGGAAAACATCCCGAAACCGGCAAGATGATCTCGGCCGGCCTCGGGCGCTATGGCCCGTTCGTGCTGCATGACGGCACCTACGCCAATCTGGAGAGCATCGAGGACGTGTTCTCGATCGGCCTGAACCGCGCCGTCTCGGTGATCGCCGAGAAGCAGCAGAAGGGCAAGGGCGGCCGCAATGGCGCCACGCCGGCGGCCCTGAAAGAGCTTGGCGACCACCCCGATGGCGGCGGCAAGATCGTCGTGCGCGACGGCAAATATGGTCCCTACGTCAATTACGGCAAGGTCAATGCGACGCTGCCCAAGGGCAAGGACCCGCAATCGGTGACGGTGGAAGAGGCGCTCGCCCTTATCGCTGAAAAGGAAGCCAAGGGCGGAGGCGGCAAAAAGCCCTTCCGCAGGGCGGCGAAGAAGGGGTAGCAGGACGTGGCGCGCAGGATCTCCGCAAGAAGCCACGGCGATCCGCGCCACGCCGACACGAGGGCCAAGGTGGTCAAGGACGATTACCGGCCCTCGCGCGACGAGATCCTGCGCTACATCGCCGAAAATCCGGACCGCTCCGGCAAGCGCGAGATCGCCAAGGCCTTCGCCCTGCGCGGCGGGGATCGTGTCTGGCTGAAAGAGATGTTGCGCGATCTGCAGGATGAGGGTCTGCTGACCAAGGAGCGCAAGCGCCTCAGCCGCGCAGGCGCCGTGCCACACGTTGCCGTGCTCGATATTTTCGGCCGCGACGACGACGGCGTGCTCTTGGCCAATCCTAGCGAATATACCGGCGCCGGTTCTCCGCCCGTCATTGCCATCCGCATTTCGCGCGGAGCCAGCGGCCCCGTGCCGGGCATCGGCGACCGTGTGCTCGCAAAAACCTTCCCGACCGACGATCCGTCAGGCCCTGCCTATACCGGGCGGGTGATGAAGATCTTCGAGAAGCGCAGCGACGCGGTGCTCGGCGTCTTCCGCGTGCTGAAGGACGGAACTTTCCGCATCGAGCCGGTCGAACGGCGCCAGCCGGAGCTGATCGTCGACAAGGAATTCCAGAACGGCGCCAGGAACGGCGACCTCGTCGAGGTCGAGCCGGCGCGGGCATCCCGTTACGGACTGCCCCGGGCAAAGGTGCTGGCGGTGCTAGGATCGTTGAGCAGCGAAAAGGCGGTCTCGATGATCGCCATCCATGCCCACGACATTCCCCATATCTTTCCGGTGGACGTGATTGCCGAGGCCGAAGCGGTGAAACCGGCGACGCTCGATCACCGAGAGGATTGGCGCGACCTGCCGCTGGTGACCATCGATCCGGCCGACGCCAAGGATCATGACGACGCGGTCTTCGCCACGCCCGACACGGACGAGAAGAATCCCGGCGGCGTTGTGATCACCGTGGCGATCGCCGATGTCGCGGCCTATGTGAGCTATGGAACAGCGCTCGACCGCGAAGCTTTGAAGCGCGGCAATTCGGTCTATTTTCCGGACCGCGTCGTGCCGATGCTTCCTGAACGCATCTCCAACGATCTCTGCTCGCTGCGCGAGGGCGAAGACAGGCCGGCAATCGCCGTGCGCATGACCTTCTCCTCGGAAGGCCGCAAACTCAGGCATTCCTTCCACCGCGTCATGATGAAGTCGGCCGCCAAGCTCGCCTACCCGCAGGCGCAGGCCGCGATCGACGGCGCGCCCGACGACAAGACACGGCCGATCCTCGACAGCGCTTTGAAGCCGTTATGGGACGCCTACGCCGTGCTCAGGCGCGGCCGCCAGTCCCGCCAGCCGCTTGAGCTCGACCTGCCCGAGCCCAAGATCCTGCTGAAGCCTGACGGGACGGTCGACCGCGTCGTCGTGCCGGAGCGCCTCGACGCGCATAAGCTCATCGAGGAATTCATGATCCAGGCTAATGTCGCGGCCGCCGAGACATTGGAGGGCAAGAAAGAGCCGCTCGTCTACCGCATCCATGACGCGCCGTCGCTCGCCAAGCAGGAATCGCTGCGCGAGTTCCTGGCAACGCTCAGCCTGTCCTTGGCGCGCGGCGCGCAGATGCGGCCGAGCCAGTTCAACGGCATTCTGGAGCGGGTGCGCGGCGCCGACAACGAGGCGCTGGTCAACGAAGTGGTTCTGCGCTCGCAGAGCCAGGCGGAGTACTCGCCGAAGAACATCGGCCATTTCGGCCTCAACCTCAGGCGCTACGCGCATTTCACCTCGCCGATCCGCCGCTACGCCGATCTGATCGTGCACCGCGGGCTGATCGCGGCGCTTGGCCTCGGGCCCGGCGGCCTGGCGCAGCAGGAGGCGGACCGGCTGGAAGAGGTCGCCGCGCTGATCTCGGCGACCGAGCGTCGAGCCATGGCGGCCGAGCGCGATACGGTCGACCGGCTGATTGCCGCCTATCTCGCCGAGCGCGTCAACGACACGTTCGACGCGCGCATCTCCGGCGTCACCAAGGCGGGACTCTTTGTCCAATTGCCGCAGTATGGCGCCGACGGCTTTATTCCGGTGTCAACTCTGGGCGGCGACTACTATATCTACGACGAAACCGCCCGATCGCTGTTCGGGGAACGCACCGGCAAGGGCTATCAGCTTGCCGATCGTGTCGAAGTTCGGCTGGTCGAGGTCGCGCCAATGGCCGGTGCGATGCGTTTCGAGATGCTGACCGACCCGAAGCCCCTGCCCGGCTCGAGGCGGTCGTTCCACAAGGCCAAGGGCCGCGCCCGCGCGTCGCAATCGCGTTCGGGACCGCGCGGCAGGAGACGATAATGCCAGGTAACTTCCAAGTGCAAGAACAGGTCTTCGGCGTCGAGCATCATTCGGGCCGCGTCGCGCGTCCCCTGTGGATGGCGATCAAGCGCGGGATACTCGGCCGCTGCCCGCATTGCGGCAAGGGAAAGCTGTTCCGCGCTTTCGTGAAGCCCGTGGACAAGTGCGAGGTCTGCGGCGAGGAGCTGCACCACCATCGCGCGGACGACCTGCCTGCCTATCTGGTCATCGTCATCGTCGGTCACATCGTCGTTGGCGGCTTCATGGCCGTCGAGGCCGCGTCGACGCTGTCGACTTGGCAGCACGCGCTGATCTGGGTTCCGCTGACCATTATTCTGGCCGTTGCACTGCTGCAGCCGGTCAAGGGAGCTGTCATCGGCCTGCAATGGGCGCTTTATATGCACGGCTTCGGCGACGAGAAGGACGAATTCGAGAGCCATTAATTAAGCCAGGCCGCACCGCGGTCGGCCCTGGTGCAAAGGCCGCGACGCGCAAGCCACTTTCGCATCAAGGAAGTTTCCGCTAGGTCGAGCGCATGGAAGGAATGACCAAGGCGGATGTCGACAAGCTCGATAAGGGCCTGGCCGTACGCAGCGGCCGAGCGTTGCGTCCGCGTGATGCGGCGACCCTCATTCTGCTCGATCGCCGCGGCAAGGACGTTCTGGTGCTGATGGGCCGGCGCCATGCCGGGCACGCCTTCATGCCCGGAAAATTCGTCTTCCCCGGCGGCCGCACCGATCCCGCCGACAGCCGCGTTCCCGTCGCTGCCCCTCTGGGTGGTGAGGAAGAAGGCAAGCTGGCCGCAGGCCCCGGCCGTGCCAGCGCGGCGCGGGCCCGCGCAATCGCCCTGTCGGCGATTCGCGAGACCTATGAGGAAGCCGGCCTGCTGATCGGCCGCAAGGGCACCTTCTCGACCGCAAAGCGCGACTGGCAGGGTTTCGCCGAACACGGCGTGATCCCCTCGCTGGACGCGCTCCGCTTCGTCGCCCGCGCCATCACTCCGCCCAATCGCGTACGCCGTTTCGATACGCGTTTTTTCAGCGCCTGGCGCCACGACGTTGCCGTGGAACTGCCCGGCGGTGGTCGGACCAACGAGCTGGAGGAACTCGTCTGGCTGCCGCTTGCCGATGCCCGCAAGGCCGACATCCCCGACATCACCGGCATGGTCCTGGAAGAACTGGAAAGTCGGCTTGCCGAAGATCCACTGCTGCGGCCGGGGGGCGCCGTGCCGTTCTTCCGGCTCGTCCGCAACCGCTTCGTCCGCGAAGTCCTTTAGAAGCAGAGCATTTTGATCTCATGACGGTCGATACCCAACAACAGGGCGACGAACGCGTACACTGGCTGCCGATGGTCGCGGCGATCTCTTCGATCAGCGTCGTCGGCATCGCCATCGGCTTGGGCATGCCGCTGCTCAGCGTCATTTTGGAAAGCCGCGGCCATTCCGCTTCGATGATCGGTCTCAACACCGCCGTCGCCGGTCTCGCCTCGATTGCCGGCGCGCCGCTCGCTACGCCGCTTGCCATGCGGCTCGGCGTCGCCTGGACGATGCTTTTGATGATCGCCATCGGCGCGCTCGCCTTCGTCGGTTTCCATTTCGCGCCGGATTTCTGGATGTGGTTTCCGCTCCGCGTCGCCCTGCACATCTCCCTGACGGTGCTGTTCATCCTTTCGGAATTCTGGATCAGCACCTCGGCCCCGCCGAACCGGCGCGGCCTTGTGCTTGGCATCTACGCCACCGTTTTGTCACTCGGCTTTGCCGCCGGACCCTGGCTGTTCGCCCATCTCGGCAGTTCGGGCTTCCTGCCATTCGGCGTCACCATAGCGCTGGTGACGCTTGCCGCCATTCCGGTGCTTGCGGCCCGCAACGAGAGCCCGAGCATCGTCGCCGACAGCGAAACCAGCCACTTCCTGCGCTACATCTGGCTGGTGCCGACCGCGACCTTCGCCGTGCTTGTTTTCGGCGCCGTCGAGACCGGCGGTTTCTCGCTCTTCCCCGTCTATGGCAGCCGTATCGGTTATTCGGAAGCCGACGCCGCGCTGCTTCTGACAATGATCGGGCTCGGCAATGTGCTTCTGCAGATCCCGATCGGCATGATCAGCGACCGCGTTTCCGACCGCCGCTACCTGCTGCTGGCCTGCGCCACGGTCGGGCTCATCGGCACGGTCTTCATGCCGTTCTTTGCACAGAACTGGCATCTGATGGCGGCCCTCCTGTTCGTCTGGGGCGGCGTCGTCGCCGCCATGTACACGATCGGCCTTGCCCATCTCGGCTCGCAGCTGTCCGGCCATGAACTGGCATCCGCCAATGCTGCCTTCGTGCTTTGTTATGGCGTCGGCATGGTGCTGGGTCCGCAGGCGATCGGCATCGGCATGGACGCCTTCGGCCCATCCGGCTTCGGCTGGTCGCTGGCCTTCTTCTTCGCCGCCTACATGGCTTTGATCTTGGTCAGGCTGGTGCGCAAGATTCTCTAGGCAATGCCGCTGAAGCGTCGGGCATCCTGACATCACCGTGTCAGCAGCACCCCTGCTATACCTGTCTCCAGCGCGAGGTAGGAGAATTGCGATGGTCGACAGCGGCTTTGAAACCAGATCCCTCAGGATGGAACTGCTTCTGCTCGTCACATTCCAGGCGCCGGTCGCCGATGTCGAGCGCATCATGGAGGCCGTGGTGGCGATCACGCCGCTGCGCATGGGCAAGTATGACGCCAACGCCTATCAGTCGGCGCAAGGCATCGAGCGCTACCGGCCGCTCGAAGGCGCCGCGGCCGGCGCTGAGACCGAACTGCGCCGGCGACCCGGCACCGTCGAAGTGTCGTTCGAGATCGTCGACGACCAGGCGCTCGCCGCTCGTGTCGTCGAGGCGATATTCCAAGCCCATTCCTATCAGGAGCCCGTCATCCGCATCCAGCCGCTGCTCGCCAGCCGTTCCAAGGGTCTTGACGATCGTGCCAATCCCAACCGCTGGTGGAACACCACGGGCGACTGGAAAAAGGCGGGGCAATTGGTCGAGCATAACGCTTGAGACGTGGACACGGACCATGCCGAAATGAGGCGAAGAAGGCGCTCGGGCTTGACTTTCCAGGCGCGTTCTTTATGTGTCGCGCCAAGTTTCCCGCGTCCGGGTGTTTTCCCCGTGCTTCAGCGGCCAAAACTCCACGAACATTAACGGACGAAAATCATGGCCAAAGCCGCAAACATCAAGATCAAGCTTCTGTCGACCGCCGACACCGGGTTCTTCTACGTCACCAGCAAGAACAGCCGTACCAAGACGGACAAGCTCTCGTTCCGCAAGTACGATCCGGTCGCCAAGAAGCACGTCGAGTTCAAGGAAACCAAGATCAAGTAATCTGGTTATCCGGAGAAATCGAAACGCCGCCCTCTGGGCGGCGTTTTTGTTTTAGGAACGACCGGACGACAAAGGAGCCGTGCCACGATCAAGCACGGGGGTTCCGATGTCGGTTTTGAGAAAAGGGGGCCGGTCGGCGGTTGGCAGCGGTACGAGGAGGCCACTATGTGCCAGCGCCGGCCGGCCGACCCCACGGACCCAGGAGATGCGGCGGACCTGAGCATCATGGGGTATTTTGGATCGAGCCGGCTACTCTACCCTCGCGCCGGCCTCGTCTTCTGTCTATTCGTCGCAGATTTGCGCAAGACCTCATAAAAATCAACCATTTCTTAACCACCGCTCACGAATCGCTTGGGTTAAGGTAAATTCGTAACCCTGTTGCAGCGCTGGAGAATCGTCGCCTTTATGCCGAGCATGTCTCCCGAAAGTGGAAACCGGTTTCAGGATAAAGACAGGCGCGTGCGGGGTCTGAAAGATCGCGACGCGTTTTAGGCAGCCTTGGCGACCACCCTGTTGCGGCCGCCGCTTTTGGCCTCATAGAGCGCCAGGTCGGCGCGCTTCATCAGCGCGGCGACGCTGTCGGTCCCTTTCAGGAGCGACGACACGCCGACACTGACCGTGACCTCGATCGCCTTGCCGTCGGCACCGATGGCAAAAGCTGCCTGTGCGATCTCGGCGCGAATGCGTTCGGCCACCTTCTCGGCGACCGCGCCGTCAGTGTCCGGCATAACCACGACGAACTCCTCGCCGCCGAAGCGGCAGGCGAGATCGATGCCGCGCACATTCTTGCGCAGCCGCCGGGCGAACTCGCGCAGAACGTCGTCACCGCCGTCATGGCCATGGGTATCGTTGATCGACTTGAAGCGATCGAGATCGGTGATCATCACCGACAAGGGCCGCCGCCGCGCCACGGCGCGATCGAATAGTGTCTGCAGATGGCTGTCGAGGTAGCGGCGGTTGTGCAGCCCGGTGAGCCCGTCGATGACCGCCATCTCGATCGTCTGGGCGACGCTGGCGCGCAACTGATCGTTGTAGCGCTTGCGCCGCACCTGTGTGCGCAGGCGCGCCGTCAGCTCATGCTGGTCGATCGGCCGGATCAGATAGTCATTGATGCCAAGTTCCAGACCACGCAGGATGCGGCCCTCCTCGCCCTCGTCTGCGAGCAGCATGATCGGCAGGAAGCGGGTGCGGTCGAGCGAACGCAGCTGCGAGCAGAGTCTCAGCGCATCGAAGTCGGAGAAGGCAGTCGAGATCAGCACGCATTCATACGCCGTCTCGGCCGCCTGGAAGAACCCCGCATTCGGGTCGGTCGCGACATCGAGCTCGGCGGTGTTGCGCAGCATCTTCTGGATGCGTTCGACGGAAGTTTTGCGCTCGTCGATGAGCAGCACCCGCGGCTTTGCGTCTTCAGTCGCGAAATCGCGGCTCAGAAGTTCCTCGATGCCGATATTGCGCGTGGTCGAGGCGCGCAGCCTGAGCTCGTCGGTCAGCGACTTCAGCCTGACCAGGCTCTTGACGCGTGTCATCAACTGCAGGTCGTTGACGGGCTTGGTCAGGAAATCGTCAGCACCCGCCTCGAGGCCGCGTACCCGGTCCGACACATGGTCGAGCGCGGTGATCATCACGACAGGGATATGCGAGGTCGCCGGATCGCTCTTCAGACGCTTGCAGACCTCGAACCCGTCCATGTCCGGCATCATCACGTCGAGCAGCACGACGTCGACCTTGCCGTTCTCGCAGGTCTCGATCGCATCCGGGCCGTTATTGGCCGTCAGCACCTCGAAATACTCGGCAAGCAGCCGAACCTCCAGCAGCCGCACATTGGCGGGGATATCGTCGACGACGAGGATCCGCGCGGTCATCTCAAAACTCCGGTTCTGCTGGTCTCGGGCATCAGGCGTCGCCCAGATAGGATTTGATCGTCTCGATGAAGCGCGGCACCGAGATCGGCTTGGAAATATAGGCCTCGCAGCCGCCCTGGCGGATGCGCTCCTCATCGCCCTTCATGGCGAAGGCGGTGACGGCGATAACGGGGATCGAATGCAATTCGTCGTCTTCCTTCAGCCATTTGGTCACTTCCAGGCCGGACACTTCCGGCAGCTGGATGTCCATCAGGATGAGGTCCGGCCGGTGCTGGCGCGCGAGATCGAGCGCCTCCAGGCCATTGCGCGTGCGAACCGTGTCGTAACCGCTGGCTTCGATGAGGTCCCGAAAGAGCTTCATGTTGAGCTCATTGTCCTCGACGATCATCACCTTCTTAGCCATCAGTTTCCCGTCCCGACCGCCCTCGAAGCCGAAGGCCGTCGCAATGCGTCCCCTTCGGACCGCACCCAACCCATTTCCACTCTAGCCCAATATGATTGACGAAACGGAAACCGGAGGTTGGAAAGCTGCACCAATTCCACCTTCGGACGTTGCATGGGAAAGAGCAGAGGCTTGCCGCAAGCGACGCTTGCCGTTACTGCGGAAGGAGACTCGAAAAAATCCACCATTGCAAAGGTAACGATGGCGAACGCAGCGTCAATGCGCGAGGAAGCGGAAACCATTGCCGTCAAGGCCCTGGCCTTCGTCGCCGCCGACCCGGAGCTTCTGCCCCGCTTTCTGGCGATCACGGGCATCGAGGCGAACTCGATCCGCAGGGCCGCCGCTGAGCCGGGCTTCCTTGCCGGCGTCCTGCAATTCATCTTGGCCCATGAGCCGACGCTTCTGCGCTTCGCCGAGGAGACCGGTACGCCGCCGGCCGCCGTCGGCAAGGCATTGCGCGCCCTTCCGCTCGGCAACGACGATCACGAGCGTTCGACATGAGCGACGATCCTGAGACGGCGCGGCAGATCGAAGAGCTCGCCGCCGACGATCGGCCGCTGCTGGTGCTCGACGTCGATGACGTCGTGCTCGAATTCGTCCGGCCCTTCCCGCATTTCCTGAAAACGCGCGGCTTCGGGCTGACGCTGGCATCCTTCCGCCTCACCGGCAACATCGCCGAAACGGCAACCGGGCGTCTGATCGAACAGCCGGAAGTGACGGCGCTTTTGGGCGAATTCTTCGACGCCCAGGCGGATTGGCAAAGCATCACCGACGGCGCTGCGGATGCGCTGGCAATGCTTGGACAAGGCGCCGAGATCGTCATGCTGACCGCCATGCCGCACAAGCATCGCGCCGTGCGCCGCGCGCATCTCGATGCACTGGGGCTCGACTATCCGCTGCTGACGACTGAGATGGCCAAGGGTCCGGCAATCGCGAAGCTGCGCGGCGTCGAGGACCGGCCCGTAGCCTTCGTCGACGACCAGCCCTCCAACCTGATCTCGGCGCGCAATTCCGTCGCGGATGCCCACCTCTTCCATTTGATGGCGGACAATTCACTGCGCGCCTTCCTGCCGCCGACGCCGGAAGACATTATCTCGGTCGACGACTGGCGCGATGCGACGCCAAAGATCGCGGCCGCGCTCGGGCTTTAACCCAAGCGCTCAGGGCTTCAGCTTCGCTCCGGCCCCACCATTGTCGCCGCCGTCCGAATCGTCTCCGCCGGTGGAATCATCCGTTCCGTCCACGCCATCATCGCCTGAGTTGTCATCCTGACCGGCGCTGTCGTCCTGGGCGGCGTCCGGTCCCTTCAGCATCGCGCCATTGACTGTGACGGATCCATCGGCCTTGGTGTTGATCGTCCACTCCAGCCGGCCGTCCGGCAGCGTCTTGCCAAACCCTTTGACGGCTAGGGCAAAGGGGAACGCCTGCGCCATCTGCTCATCGCTTTTGGCGGCTTCCTTCAAGGCATCGACGATCTTGTCATAGCCGGCGACATCGACGGTCACGCTCGCATCGGGTTTCTCGCCGGGAAAGGTCATCTCGCCTTCCAGCGCAACTTCGATGTCGCCGTTCTTCACCGTGCTGTGCCCGATCACGACCTTCGGATTCTTGGCCTTGAAATCGGCGACCAAAGCTTTGCCGAATTCGTCCGACAGCGGCGGATTCTTATTGAGATCAAAGCCTTCGATCGCCTTTTTCGCCATCGTATCGAGATCGATATTGGCGCCGCCGAAATGCAGGTCGATGTCGGTGGGCAGCAATGGGGCGGTCCATTCCGGCAGGGTCTGATGCGGGATCGTCAGACCGGCAGCCTTGATCGCGTAATCGACCTTGCCGTTCTGGGAGATGCCGTCCATGCCGAATGCGGTGCTGAATTGCGTGGCGCCGAACTTGCCGACAGGGCTGTCGACCTCGAAATTCTTGAAGCCGTAATTGCCATCGACCCTTTCCCAAATGGGCAGCGCGGCCAGCATGAGCGATTTGAGCTCGGCCTGGTTGGCCTTGAGCTTGGCTTCGTCCTCATTGGCCACGGCAAAGGCAAGCAGGTCGAGCAGCGGCTTCGTCCGCACGCCCTTGCCGTTTGCGTCCACCGAAAGTTCCGGCGTTTTCAAGGTGAGCGGAAAATTCATCCCGCTGTCGGGATCGTTCACCTTGATCATCTCGACGAAGTCCGAGACTTTCTGCGTGGCCGTGAAGTCGACGCCGCCATTGGCGGATTTGGTCGCGGTAACGGTGGCGGTGCCGGTCCCAATCGAGACATCTGCCTGCTGCTTGGCTTGCCGCGACGTCATGGTCATTCCGGCCAATGAGCTGGTCGCGCTGGTGAAGGCGGCGAGGGCCGGATCGTAGATGCTGGTCAGCTTGCCGTCCTTGATCGTGAACTCCATGCTCTGACGGCCTTCCGGTCCTTCGAACTCGAAGGATGCGCCTTGCGAGAAATTCGACGAGACGTCCCAGGATCCGTCGCTGCGCGGCTTCACCATCAGCGCGTATGGCGCCATGTCGAATTTCAGGAGCTTCTGTTCCGGCAACGCATTGACGAGCGCCTTGACGTCAAGCGCAATCTTATAGGCGTCGCCCTCGACCGAAACCTTGAGCACGCCCTTGTCGAACGCCTGCTTGCCGAAATAGCGCGCCAGATTGTCGGAAAGATCTTTGGCGCCTTGATTGTCGACGGTCTGGGCAAAAGCCGGCGCGCTGAGCGCGAGGGCAAAGGCAAATGGCAAAATACGCTTCACGTCAGTTCTCCGTGATTTCGGAAGACGAAATATTCATGCTTCTGGTAGGCAAGAAGCGTAACAGCCGCAAGACGCCGACTGTAGGTCAAAAGCTCATTCGGCTAAAGCGCCAGGCGCATCAGCGCCCAAAGCACAAGGCGCATCAGTACCTAAAGCACAAGGCGCATCAGCGGCCGGCCGGGCTTGCGCTCCACCAGCCTCTCGAAGCCGGCCTTCTCGAACACCCGCGACGAGCCTACGAAAAGCCCGATCGAGCGCGAATCGCGCGACAGGTCGATCGGGCAGGCTTCCAGCAGCCTGGCTTTATTCTCGCGGGCGAAAGCGATGCCGCCCTCGACAAGGCGATGCGTGATGCCCCGCCCCCTCGCCCTGGCGCGGATGAAGAAGCAGGAGATCGCCCAGACGGCCGGGTCGCCGGCATCGGCGGGATCGACCGGCGCCGAGCCCCTGCCCTGATTGTTCCACTCGGGGATGTCGGCGCGCGGGCCGACCTGCATCCAGCCGACGGCCTTGCCGTCCTCGAGCGCCAAGAGTCCCGGCGGCGGGCCCGTTTCGATTCGCGCCTTGATGAGATCCTTGTTGCGCTCCTTGTCGCTGGCGCGGCGCTCCGCCGGCGACAACCGGAAATGCGTGCACCAGCAGCCGTAGCAGGCGCCCTGCTTGCCGAACAGGTCCTCGAAATCGGGCCAGCGCTCAGGAGTCAGCGGTGCGATGGTCGTGCTCATGCGTTCTCCCCAGGCCCAGCTTGTTGCCAGCCTTGCGCTGTCGTACCATTGCATTTGTTCTCTTTATGTTCGCAGCGATGGCGGCTCCTGTCAACAATCCCGAACACGGTTTTTGCCGTGACTGCCTGGCGCTCCAGCGCGGCGAGACGCGTCGCTGCGATCGCTGCGGCAGCCCGCGCCTTGTCCGTCACGCCGAGCTCTACCGGCTGCGGATCGCCCATATCGATTGCGACGCCTTCTACGCGGCGGTCGAGAAGCGTGACAATCCCGCGCTGAAGGAGAGGCCTGTCATCATCGGCGGCGGCCGGCGCGGCGTCGTTTCCACCGCCTGCTATATCGCCCGCATCCAAGGCGTCCGCTCGGCCATGCCGATGTTCAAGGCGCTCGAACTGTGCCCCGAAGCGGTGGTGATCCCGCCCGACATGGAAAAATATGTCGGTGTCGGCCGCCAGGTGCGCGCGTTGATGCTGGCGCTGACGCCGCAGGTCGAGCCGCTGTCGATCGACGAGGCCTTTCTCGACCTCGCCGGCACCGAGCGGCTGCACGGCATGCCGCCGGCGCTGGTGCTGGGCCGCTTCGCGCAGACGGTGGAAAAGGAGCTCGGCATCACCGTTTCGGCCGGCCTCTCCTACTGCAAGTTCCTGGCGAAAATTGCCTCGGACTTCCGCAAGCCGCGCGGCTTTTCCGTGATCGGCGAAGCCGAGGCGCCAAGCTTCCTCGCCGCGCAGCCGGTGACGATGATCTGGGGCGTCGGCAAGGCGCTGGCCGCGACGCTAGAGCGCGACGGCATCCGCATGATCGCGCAATTGCAGCGCATGGAGCGCGGCGACCTGATGCGCCGCTATGGCGTGATGGGCGACCGGCTCTATCGGCTGTCGCGCGGCGAGGACGACCGCGCGGTCAATCCCGACGGTGATGCCAAGAGCGTGTCGGCCGAGACCACCTTCGACACCGACATCGCCGCTCTGGCGGAGCTGGTGCCGGTGCTGCGCGGCCTGTCGGAAAAAGTCTCGGCGCGGCTGAAGAAATCAGGCATCGCCGGGCGCACCGTGGTGCTGAAGCTGAAGACGCAGGATTTCAAGACCAGGACCCGCAACCGCCAGCTTGGTGATCCGACACGCCTGGCCGACCGCATCTTCCAGACTGGGCTAGACCTTTTGCGCCGCGAGGCCGACGGCACCAAATTCCGCCTGCTCGGCATCGGCGTCAGCGACCTCTCCGACGACGACAAGGCCGATCCGCCCGATCTGGTCGACCTGCAGTCGCGCAAGCGCGCGCTTGCCGAAGGCGCGATGGACACGTTGCGCGACAAGTTCGGCAGGAAAGCCGTCGAGACCGGCTATACATTCGGCAAGGGCCGCGCCGCCAATCCGCCCGAGCCGCTGGAAGAGTGACGTTGAGAGCAATTCCAGGAAAAGTGTGGGCGGTTTTCCGTCCGGAATTGCGTCAAAGCAAAGGTCAGCTGCGCTTGAGATCGATCCGGCTCGTCACCACCATCTTGCCTGTCGCCGGATCCATGTCGGTCACCGTCATGCGCATATTGTCCGGCCCGACCTTCTCGACCGTCAGTTCCGCGTCGCGGTCCCCATTGACGATTTTCGCCCAGTGGATGTCGAGATTGATCGCGTCGCCCTTGCGGCTTCCGCTCAGCCCCGCGGGCCCGCTGCGCGAGCCGATATAGGTGCCGGTGTAGCTCGCCCCGCTGACCTTCAGGTCGGCGCGTATTTCTCGCGACATGATCAGCAGTGCGCGGCAGGTGCCGTCAAGCGACAGCGAGCTCGCCGTCGCGTCCGAGGTGAAGGTGCAGTTGATGTTCATCACCGGGGTGTTGGTTCTGATCCTGACGGTGCCCTTGCCGGAAAACTTTCCCTGCAGCGAGCGCAGAAATGCCGCCTCGTCGGCATGCGCGCCCGTCGAACAGAAAAGGCAAGCGGCGGCCAGCAAGGCGGCAGTCGATTTCATTAAGGCGTTCCCCTCTCGCGATCACTAGAACAATTACAGGAAAAGTATGACACCGTTTCGGCCGGCATCTTCCGAAGGACGACGGAAGAGTGGACTTAACGGACGCTGCGACGGCAAAATTACCGTCGCTATGACGGTTTTTTGACATCCCGATTGGCTGGCCCAGTGGAATGACACCACTAACGGTTGCGGCCCAAGTCCAGGCTTGCGACATAGGCGCCCAAATGGCGCCCGCTCCCTCGATCCCAAAAGCCGCATTCTGGATGGCTCTGTCAATCGCCTCGATGCTGGCGATGTCGGTTGCCGGCCGCGAGACGACGGTTGAACTCAACGTCTTCCAGGTGCTGGAACTGCGCTCGGTGATCGGTTTCTTCATCCTTTTGCCGCTGGTGGTGATGAACGGCGGTTTCGCCGCAATGCGCACCAGGCGCCCTTTCGCGCACATTGCCCGCAATGTCATCCACTACACCGGCCAGGCCGCCTGGCTCTACGCGCTGACGCTCATTCCGCTCGCCGTGCTGATCTCGATCGAGTTCACCACGCCGATCTGGACGGCGATCCTGGCGGTCAGCTTTCTTGGGGAAAGACTGTCCCGGTCGAAGCTCACGGCGATCGTGCTTGGCCTGATCGGCGTGGTCGTCATCGTGCGCCCCAGCGCCGTCTCGATGGATCCGGGCCACCTCGTCGTCCTGGGCGCCGCGGTCTGCTTCGGCATCTCGATGGTGCTGGTCAAGTCGATGACCAAAACCGAAAGCGTGGTGCGCATCATCTTCTGGATGCTGATCGTCCAGTCGGCGGTTGGCTTGATCCCGGCTCTCTATAGCTGGCACAACCCTTCGCCAGGGCTCTGGCCGTGGATCTTCGTAATCGCCTTCACCGGCATGTCGTCGCATTTCTGCCTGGCCCGCGCGCTGGTCCATGCCGATGCCACCATCATCTCGCCGATGGATTTCCTGCGCGTGCCATTGACGGCGCTGGTCGGCTGGCTGCTCTATCATGAGCAGATCGACGTCTTCACCGCTGGCGGCGCGGCTCTGATCCTCGCCGGCAATTTGCTCAACCTGCAGAAGAAGACGCCGCGGGTGGCCGAAGCGGAAGCGGCAACGCCCTGAGCTAGACCAACTCCACGTCCACCACGCCCTGCACCGCGCGCATGGCGGAGGCGATTTGCGGCGAGACGCGATAATTACCCAGGCCGATCTCAATCTCGCCCTGCGCCTCTCCCTTGAGAACGATGATGCTGACTTGACTGTCGCCACGCTGTTTGAGCTGCGATTGAATAATCGATGATGGTCCATCGTCCCTGACAAAGATGCGTAGCGCCTTCTGGATACGGCTGGCTTCATCGTCCAGTGATTGCACCGAGTTAATGCGCAGGTTTACGCCCTCAGGCCTGTCTTCGGCTGCAACCATAATCACCACCGAACTGCCGGGCTCCAGCATGTCGCGATACTGCGCCAGGCCTTCGGAAAACAGCACAGCTTCATACTGTCCCGTCGTGTCGGAAAACTGCACGACGCCCATCTTGTTGCCGGTACGGGTCTTGCGCTCCTGCTTGGAGGTGACCGTGCCGGCGAGGCGCCCGGCCGTGGCGCCGCGTTTGACCGCAGCCGAGAATTCCGCCCAGTTCTGCACCCGCATCTTTTGCAGCGCGGACCTGTACTCGTCGAGCGGATGCGCCGACAGATAGAAGCCGACGATCTGGAATTCACGGTGCAGCTTGTCGGCGGCCAGCCACGGATCGGTCGCCGGCAGGTTGAGCGCCTGCGATTGGCTCCCAAGCGAAGCGCCGAAAATGTCGGCCTGGCCGGAGATGGCGTTCTGCTGCGCCAGCGAGGCAAGGCCCATCATCCGCTCGACGCCGGCCATCATCTGGGCGCGGTCGTGGCCGAAGCAGTCGAGCGCGCCTGCCATGATCAGGCTTTCGAAGACGCGCTTGCCAACGATCTTCGGATCGACGCGCTCGCAGAAATCGGCAAGGTTCTTGAACGGCTTCTCGCCGCGCTTCTCGACGATGTGCTCGACCGCCGCGTCGCCGACGCCCTTCAGCGCCGCCAGCGAATAGAAGATCTTGTTCTCGCCGACTTCGAAGGGACGGAAGCTGGTCATCACCGACGGCGCCACCACCTCAATGCCGAGCCGCATGGCATCCTGGCGGAAATCGGCCAGCTTGTCGGTATTGCTCATGTCGAGCGTCATCGATGCCGCCAGGAATTCGACCGGGTAATGCGCCTTGAGATACGCGGTCTGGTAGGAAACGACCGCGTAAGCCGCCGCATGCGATTTGTTGAAGCCATAGTCGGCGAACTTGGCCAGGAGGTCGAAGATGAAGTCGGCCTGTGGCTTTGAGACGCCGCGCTCGACCGCGCCGGAGACGAAGCGCTCGCGCTGCTTGTCCATCTCGGCGCGGATCTTTTTGCCCATGGCGCGGCGCAGAAGGTCGGCTTCGCCGAGCGAATAGCCGGACAGCTCCTGCGCGATCTGCATCACCTGTTCCTGGTAGACGATGACGCCTTGCGTCTCCTTCACCAGATGGTCGATCTTGGGATGGATCGAGGCCATCTCCTCCTCGCCATGCTTTCTGGCGTTGTAGGTGGGGATGTTCTCCATCGGACCGGGACGGTAGAGCGCCACCAGCGCGATGATGTCCTCGATGCAGTCCGGCCGCATGCCGATCAGCGCCTTGCGCATGCCCGCACTTTCAACCTGGAACACGCCGACCACCTCGCCGCGCGACAGCATGGCGTAGGTGTCCTTGTCGTCGAGCGGTATCGTCGCGAGATCGATGTCGACGCCGCGCCGGCGGATCAGCTTCACCGCCGTTTCCAGCACGGTCAGCGTCTTCAGGCCGAGGAAGTCGAATTTCACCAGCCCCGCCTGCTCGACATATTTCATGTTGAACTGGGTGACCGGCATGTCCGAGCGCGGATCGCGATACATCGGCACCAGTTCGGACAGGGGCCGGTCGCCGATGACGATACCGGCGGCGTGCGTCGAGGCATGGCGGTAGAGACCTTCGAGCTTCTGCGCCGTGTCGAGCAGCGTCTGCACGATCGGCTCCTTCTCCGCCTCCTCGGCGAAACGTGGCTCGTTGGCGATGGCGTCCGCGAGCTTGACCGGGTTGGCCGGGTTCTGCGGCACCATCTTGGAGAGCTTGTCGACCTGGCCGTAAGGCATCTGCAGCACGCGGCCGACATCGCGCAGCACCGCGCGTGCCTGCAGCGTACCGAAGGTGATGATCTGGCCGACCTGGTCGCGCCCGTATTTCTGCTGGACGTAGCGGATGACCTCCTCGCGCCGGTCCTGGCAGAAGTCGATGTCGAAGTCCGGCATCGAGACGCGGTCCGGGTTGAGGAAGCGCTCGAACAGCAGCGAGAAGCGCAGCGGATCGATGTCGGTGATGGTGGTCGAATAGGCGACCAGCGAGCCGGCGCCCGAACCGCGCCCCGGCCCGACCGGAATGCCTTGCGACTTGGCCCATTTGATGAAGTCGGCGACGATTAGGAAGTATCCCGGAAACTTCATCTTCTCGATGATGCCGAGCTCGAATTCGAGCCGTTCGCGATACTGCTCGACCGTATAGCCGGGCGTAGGCCCGTGTTTGGCGAGTCGCGCCTCCAGCCCTTCGCGCGCCTGTCTGGCAAGCTCTGCCGCCTCGGCCTTCTCCGCCGCATCCTTGTCGGCGGCGTCGGCGCCGGTGAAACGGGGCAGGATCGGGCTGCGGTTCTTCGGGTAATAGGAGCAGCGCATGGCGATCTCGACCGTGTTGTCGATCGCTTCCGGCAAGTCGGAGAAGAGCCGCGCCATTTCGGCCTGGCCGCGCAGGAAATTGTCCGGTGAAAGCCGCCGGCGATTGTCCGCGGCGACCACCGAGCCTTCGGCAATCGCAATCAGCGCGTCATGCGCCTCGTAGTCATCGCGCTTGGAGAAGAACGCCTCGTTGGTGGCGACCAGCGGCAGGTCGTGCGTGTAGGCCAGGTCGACCGTCGATTTTTCGACCATGCGGTCGTAGCCGGCGACCCGCTCCAGCTCGACATAAAGCCTGTCGCCGAACAGGCCCTTGAGGAACAGCAGCCGCTGTTCGGCAAGGTCGCGCCGGTCCGCTTTGAGCGCGCTGCCGATCGGACCGCGCGGCCCGCCGGTCAGACAGATCAGCCCGTCGCACCAACCTTCCAGCGTGGCGCTGGTCAGGTGCACCGGCTCGCCGGGCGACGTTTCCAGATAGACCTTGCTGATCAGCCGCACGAGATTGGCATAGCCAGCCTCGCTGGCGGCAATCAGCACGACCGGCGACATCTCCGGCCCATGCCGGCGACGGTCGCGCTGGCCGTCGCTCGCCTCGCCGGAAAAGGCGAGATCGATCTGGCAGCCGATGATCGGCTGGATGCCGTCCTTGACCGCCTTCTGGGCGAATTCGAGCGCGCCGAACAGGTTGTTGGTGTCGGTGACCGCGATCGCCGGCGCCTCGTCCTTGACCGCATGGCCGACGATCGCGCCAAGCTGCAGCGCGCCTTCGAGCAGCGAATAGGCCGAATGCACGCGCAGATGGATAAAGGTGCGCGCCGGCGCTTCCGGCCGCGCGGCCTTCACGGCTGCTTCGCGCTGCAACGGGTCGCGTGGAAGTCGTTCATCCGCCATGTTTTTTCGCGCTGTCCCAAAGACTCAAATCTATGCAGATGTATTGTCCCGGACGGGGCCATGCCAGTCCAGCACAAATGACCGGCAAGGCACAGGCTTGCGACCGGTACCGCCTCTTCTCAGGCGAACTCCATGATCACGGCATCGACCGCGAGGCTGTCCCCCGGTTTGGCGTTGAGCTTTGCCACGGTGAGATCGCGTTCGGCGCGCAGCACGTTTTCCATCTTCATCGCCTCGACCACGGCCAGCGTCTCGCCGGCTTTGACCTCTTGGCCTTCGGCGACCGCGATCGAGACGACGAGACCTGGCATCGGGCAGAGCAGCATCTTCGAGGTGTCCGGCGGCAGCTTCTCCGGCATCAGCCTTTCAAGCTCGGCGGTGCGCGGCAGCATGGCTCGGGCCGTCACCGACATGCCTTTCCAGGCAATCCGCAGCCCGTTCAGCGCGGGGCGGATCTGGGCTGCGATGCCGTTGCCGCCGACCGTGCCCTGCCAGATCGCGTCGCCCGGCCGCCAGTCGGAGGCGACCGTCAACAGCTTGCCGCCGTCGATCGACAGATCGACCTCCATCGGGATGGACACCATGCCGTCGACGATCTCGACCGGCAGATAGTCAGCGCCGATCTTTACCACCCAGTCGCGCTTGAGATGGCCGGAATGCGGCGCCAGCCGGCCGCTGAGGCGGTCAAGCCGGTCGCGGCGCAGCAATTCGATCGCCGTTGCGACCGCGGCGAATACCGCCCTCTCCTCGCCATCCGGCGCGACCGGCGAAAAACCGTCCGGATATTCCTCGGCGATGAAGCCTGTCGACAGCCGCCCCTCGCGCCAGCGCGGATGCTGCATCAGCGCCGAAAGGAACGGGATGTTGTGCTCGATGCCGTCGACGACGAATCTGTCGAGCGCCTCCGACATGGCGTCGATGGCTTCCAGCCTTGTCGGCGCCCAGGTGCAGAGCTTGGCCACCATCGGGTCATAGAACATCGAGATCTCGGACCCTTCAGTGACGCCGGTGTCGTTGCGGATGATGGTGCCGCCGAACGTACCCTCCTCGGGCGGCCGATAGCGCGTCAGCCGACCGATCGACGGCAGGAAATTGCGGAAGGGATCCTCGGCGTAAAGGCGGCTTTCCACCGCCCAGCCGTTCAGCTTCACATCGCTCTGCTTGATGCCGAGCTTTTCGCCGGCGGCGACGCGGATCATCTGCTCGACCAGGTCGATGCCGGTGACCAGTTCGGTCACCGGGTGCTCGACCTGCAATCGCGTATTCATTTCAAGGAAATAGAAGTTCTTGTCCTTGTCGACGATGAACTCGACAGTGCCGGCGCTCTGGTAATCGACGGCCTTCGCCAGCGCCACCGCCTGCTCGCCCATTGCCTTTCTGGTCTTGGCGTCGAGGAACGGCGACGGCGCCTCCTCGACCACCTTCTGGTTGCGGCGCTGGATCGAGCATTCGCGCTCGCCAAGGTAAAGGGCGGTGCCATGCGCGTCGGCCAGCACCTGGATCTCGATGTGGCGCGGATCCACGACGAACTTCTCGATGAAGACGCGGTCGTCGCCGAAGGAGCTTTTCGCTTCCGAACGCGCTCGCTCGAAACCGTCGCGCACCTCCGCCTTGCTCCAGGCGATGCGCATGCCCTTGCCGCCGCCGCCGGCGGAGGCCTTGATCATGACCGGATAGCCGATCTCGCCGGCGATCCTTTCGGCATGGTCGGCGTCTTCGATGACGCCCAGCCACCCGGGCACGGTCGAGACCTTGGCCTGGCTGGCAAACTTCTTCGATTCGATCTTGTCGCCCATCGCCTTGATGGCCTTGGGCTTCGGCCCGATGAAGACGATGCCTTCCTTCTCCAGCGCCTCGCAGAAAGAGGCGCGTTCCGAGAGGAAGCCATAGCCCGGATGCACGGCTTCGGCGCCGGTTTCCTTGCAGGCGGCGATGATCTTCTCAGGGACCAGATAGCTCTGTGCCGCCGGCGAAGGCCCGATATGCACCGCTTCGTCGGCCATTTCGACATGCATGGCATCGCGATCGGCATCCGAATAGACCGCAACGGTGGCAATGCCCATATTGCGCGCCGTCTTGATCACGCGGCAGGCGATCTCGCCGCGATTGGCGATCAGGATCTTCTTGAACATTTGGATGTCGTTCCTCCGGCGAAGCGGTCCAGTTCTATGGACAATTCCGGTGCGCCTCAAGAGCCCACGGCCGGCTCCCACGGCTGGCACCGATTGCAGGAACCTCGCCGAAAAACGTCGCAAGAGACGTTGGCCGCCAGCGCGGAACTCGCTAATGTTATCCCAACACCAAAGGGGCGGCAGGCTGGCATTCGCTACCGACAGCTTGCCGTTAGCTGAAACTTACAGATCGCTTGGGAGGAGTGCCTCATGAAAACGCGTGCCGCCGTAGCCGTTGCCGCCGGAAAGCCGCTGGAGATCATGGAGGTGGACCTCGAGGGCCCGCGCGAAGGCGAGGTGCTGGTCGAGGTCAAGGCGACCGGCATCTGCCACACCGACGAGTTCACGCTGTCGGGCGCCGATCCGGAAGGGCTGTTCCCGGCGATCCTCGGCCATGAGGGCGCGGGCATCGTGGTGGATGTCGGCAAGGGCGTGACCTCGGTCAGGAAGGGCGACCATGTCATCCCGCTCTATACGCCCGAATGCCGGCAGTGCCCGTCTTGTCTGTCGCGCAAGACCAACCTGTGCACCGCCATCCGCGCCACGCAGGGACAGGGCTTGATGCCGGACGGCACCTCGCGCTTCTCGATGGGCAAGGACAAGCTCTTTCATTACATGGGCTGCTCGACCTTCTCCAACTTCACCGTGCTGCCGGAGATCGCGGTGGCCAAGGTCAATCCCGACGCTCCCTTCGACAAGATCTGCTACATCGGCTGCGGCGTGACGACCGGCATCGGCGCCGTCATCAACACCGCCAAGGTCGAGCAGGGCGCCACCGCAGTGGTCTTCGGCCTAGGCGGCATCGGCTTGAACGTCATCCAGGGTCTTCGCCTGGCCGGCGCCGACATGATCATCGGCGTCGATGTCAACAACGACAAGAAGGCCTGGGGCGAGAAATTCGGCATGACCCATTTCGTCAATCCGAAGGAGATCGACGGCGACATCGTGCCTTATCTCGTCAACATGACCAAGCGGGGCGCCGACCAGATCGGCGGCGCCGACTACACCTTCGACTGCACCGGCAACACCAAGGTGATGCGCCAGGCACTCGAAGCCTCGCATCGCGGCTGGGGCAAGTCGGTCATCATCGGCGTTGCCGGCGCCGGCCAGGAGATTTCGACGCGTCCCTTCCAGCTGGTCACCGGCCGCACCTGGATGGGCACCGCTTTTGGCGGAGCGCGCGGCCGCACCGATGTGCCGAGGATCGTCGACTGGTACATGGAGAAAAAGATCCAGATCGATCCGATGATCACCCACACGCTGAAGCTCGACGACATCAACAAGGGCTTCGACCTCATGCATGAGGGCAAGTCGATCCGCAGCGTCGTGGTTTACTAGTGAAAGAAGTTCGAATTCGCTTCGTCGACCACGAGAAGTCGACGATCGATCGGATACGGAACTTCGGCGAGGATTTGTAGCGCAGTTTTCGGAAGAACAAGCACATCGAAATCGACCTGGAGGAGATCGATCGCGCGAAAGACGAAATCGCCTATCTCGTGCATAGCAGGTTCTTGAGGAGGAGCTTGAGCGAGGTGCACCGACTGCTGAAGGTGCATTTCATGGAAAGTGAGGTGGTCATCGACACAGGGTCGGCATGACCAAAAAACATTGGGAGGAAACAGGAATGGCCGAAAAACTGCATCATTCGATCGACAACGGCTTGCCGAGGGAGAGCGCATCCTTCTCCGGCGGCACGCTGGTCTGCCTGTGCACCAGCAATCCGGTGAAGGTGAAGGTCAAGGGCCAGATCGCCCACAATCATGCCTGCGGCTGTACCAAGTGCTGGAAGCCGGAAGGCGCCATCTTCTCGGTCGTGGCCGTTGCCGGCACCGGCGATGTCACCGTCACCGAGAACGGCGACAAGCTCAAGGTGGTCGATCCCTCGGCGCTGATCCAGCGCCATGCCTGCACAAGCTGCGGCGTCCACATGTACGGCCCGGTCGAGCGCGACCATCCCTTCAAGGGCCTGTCCTTCATCCATCCCGAGCGCTTCGAGGAGGATGGCTGGTCGCCGCCGGGCTTCGCCGCTTTCGTATCGTCGATTATCGAATCCGGCGTCGATCCGAGCCGCATGGATGGCATCCGCGGCCAGCTGAGGTCGATCGGGCTGGAGCCCTATGACTGCCTCAGCCCAGGCCTGATGGACTATATCGCCACCTGGACGGCGAAGAAGTCGGGCGCCTTGGCCGCCTGACAAATCTCGCGATTTCTGCCATGGGGCTGGCTGACACGCCGGCCCCATATTTGTTTGGAAGTGACGATGCCCGAGCCCATCATCTATGTCGACGCCGATGCCTGCCCGGTGAAAGCCGAGGTCGAGAAGGTGGCGGAGCGCCATGGCGTCATCGTGACCTATGTCTCCAATGGCGGGCTGCGCCCGTCGCGCGACCCGATGGTTCGCAACGTCGTCGTCTCGAAAGGCGCGGACGCCGCGGACGACTGGATCGTCGAGAACGCAAGACACAACGATATTGTAGTGACCGCCGACATCCCCCTTGCCGCGCGCACGGTAGCGCTCGGCGCGCATGTGCTGGGACCCACCGGCCGCCCCTTCACGCCGGAGACCATCGGCATGGCGGTGGCCATGCGCGACCTCAAGCAGCATCTGCGCGAGACCGGCGAGAGCCGCGGCTTCAACGCCTCCTTCACGCAGAAGGACAGGTCGCAGTTCCTCGGCGAGCTCGACCGCATCTTGCGGCGCGCGCTTAAATCCGTCACACCGGACTGATCCAAAATCTTCAAGGGCCTCGGGCCATGGGTGACGATCTCAAGACGCCGATGCATCGGCACATGCAGTTCGCCCTCGCCGCGGCCATCGGCATCGTCGCGCTGCTGCTTGCCTTGTTGCTGCGCTGGCCTCTGCCCTACTCCATCGGCGCCAACGTGTTCTTTGTGAGCTATATCGCCCTGGTGCTGGCCCTGATGCCGAGCCTTACCGGACGCTATCTCAGCAAGAACGCACGCTCGACCGATCTGCCCGTGTTGCTGATCTTCGCCGTCACGCTCTTTGTCGTTGCCGCGGCCATCATCTCGCTCTTCCTGCTCATCAACCGGAAGGATGCCGCGCATCCGCTGCAGCTTACCTTCGCGATGCTCTCGATCCCGCTCGGCTGGTTCACCATCCACTCGATGGCGTCGCTCCACTATGCGCATGTCTATTGGAAGGATGGCGACGAGATCGATGCGAATACCCAGAAGAAAATGCCGATTGGCGGCCTCGATTTTCCGGGCGGCAAAAGGCCGGATGGCTGGGACTTTCTCTATTTCGCAACGGTGGTCGGCATGACGGCGCAGACGGCGGACACGGCCATCACCACCTCGCAAATGCGCCTGGTCGTCCTTGTCCATTCGATCCTGACCTTTTTCTTCAACACGGTGATCGTCGCGGCGGCAGTCAATCTCGCGGTCAGCCTGGGCTCTCCGTAATAAATCCGTGATCGCATGAAACATTGCCTTGTGCGGCGACGTATTGAGGGGGAGACAATGACCTGAGAAGCCGCCTCCCGATGGCGGCCGGAGGCAAGATGGACACTGTTGCCAACAACCATTCCGCCGCCGAGGCCGACGGCAAGGACACGACCCTCATCTATCGGCAATCGCGCTGGACGCGGTTGACCCATTGGGTCTGGGCTTTCTCGCTGTTCTTCATGCTGCTTTCCGGCCTGCAGATTTTCAACGCGCGGCCGCAGCTCTATATCGGCAAGCAATCCGGCTTCGAGTTCAACAACACCATCCTCCAGATCGGCGCCGAAAATACCGCCAACGGCCCGCGCGGCTTCACCGAAATCTTCGGCCATCGCTTCGACACCACCGGCGTGCTCGGCTGGTCGGGTTCGCCGGGACAAGAGACGCCCCGCGCCTTCCCGTCCTGGGCGACGATCCCGTCCTATTACGATCTCGGCACGGCCCGCGTCGTGCACTTCTTCTTCGCCTGGATCCTGACCACGACGCTGCTCGTCTGGCTGATCGCCAGCCTGATCAACGGTCATATCCGCCGCGATCTCGCCCCTCGCGTGTCAGACCTGCGCAAGCTGCCGCGCGACATCGTCGATCACGCGAAGCTGAAGTTCCATCACACGAGGGAATACAACACGCTGCAGAAAATGGCCTATGGCGGCGTACTCTTCGTGCTTTTGCCGCTGATGATCATCACCGGCCTCGCAATGTCGCCGAGCATGAATTCGGTATTGCCCTGGCTCAACGAAATCCTCGGCGGCCGGCAGACGGCGCGCACCATCCACTTCACCGTCATGCTGCTGCTCGTCCTTTTCTTCATCGTACACATCCTGATGATCCTCGCCGCCGGCCCGATCAACGAGCTGCGCTCGATCATCACCGGCTGGTACCGCACCGACCCGCCTGCGAAGCACGCTGAGCCGACCGAGAGGAGCGTCTGACATGGCGAAATTTGAGATCAGCCGCCGCAAATTCCTGACCGCCAGCAGCCTCGGCCTGTCCGGCATCGCGCTGTCCGGTTGCGACGTATTCGACAGCGGCCTCGGCATCGGTGGCGGCCTGCGCAGCTTCCTCGAAAATGCCAACGGCCTGACCTGGCGCGCCCAGCGCCTGCTCGCCGGCCGGGACGCGCTGGCGCCGGAATTCACCGAAGCCGACATCCGCCAGCCGCAGCGGCCGAACGGCGTCACGGCGCCCGATGACGACACCTACAAAGGTCTGCTCGCCAACAATTTCGCCGACTGGCGGCTGGAGGTTACCGGCCTTGTCGAGAAACCGCTGTCGCTGACCCGCGAGCAGCTCCAGAACATGCCGAGCCGCACGCAGATCACCCGCCACGACTGCGTCGAAGGCTGGAGCTGCATCGCCAAATGGACCGGCACGCCGCTGTCTTTGGTGCTCGACCAGGCGGAGGTCAAGCCGCAGGCGCGCTACGTCATGTTCCACTGCCTCGACACGATAGAGCAAAGCCTGTCCGGCGACATTAAATATTACGGCACCATTGACCTGATCGACGCCCGCCATCCGCAGACGATTCTGGCCTATGGCCTCAACGGCAAGCCGTTGCCGGTCGAGAATGGCGCGCCGCTGCGTGTGCGGGTCGAGCGCCAGCTCGGCTACAAGATGCCGAAATACCTTTCCAAGATCGAGCTGGTCGACAGTTTCGCCAATGTCGGCGGCGGCCGCGGCGGCTACTGGGAGGACAATGGCTACGACTGGTATGGCGGGATTTGATGGGTCCTCGCCTGCAGGCCGAGCATGATCTTGCGCCGGCCGAGCTTAGTGCCATCGAGGAACGTCTCAACGACGACAACCGGCGTGTCACAGGGCGCAATGACGACCGCGCGCTCGTCTTTGCCCTGCGGGACGAAAAAGGCCGCGCCGTCGGGGCCGCCGCCGGTTATTCCTGGGCCGGCATTGCCGAGCTCACGCTGATGTGGGTCGACGAGGCCTATCGCGGCCTTGGCCACGGCAGGAAGCTGCTCGATGCCTTCGTCGCCGAGGCTGCCACGCGCGGCTCGCTGCGGATATGGGTTTCGACCCATGACTTCCAGGCCCCGGGTCTGTACGAAAAGGCCGGCTTCGAGCGCATGGCCGAACTGACCGGCTGGCCCGAAGGCCATTCCAACGTCATCCTTTGCAAGACATTTGCAGGAAACGCCAGGCCACTTTCTCAAGCAACGGTTTCAGCGCCGGATGGCTTTCCGGCGAAGCGTGCTTGATCAGCGTCAGCAGCACGCGCCCGCTGTCGCGCAGCTGCTGGCCGCCGCCAACACGCCCGGCCAGCCATTCGGCATCGCCGGCATCGATCGTCTCGGCGCGCTTTGAATGTCGCATGGAGGTGACAAGGTGTCGCCGACGGGCTATGGATGGCGCGTCGAGGGCTCAGGCGACTGAGTCCTTCCTGTTTGCGGGAGAGAGCAGCGCACGCTGTCGCCGAAGGGGAAATCGCCCGAAATCTCTCAGGCAAAAGAACCGTGCACGGGAAAGACAACTCTGGAAAGTCGGGAATCTTCCCGCGCCGAAGGTGTAAGCGCTGCCGACAGAGTTACGGGGCGCGAGTCTCTCAGGCTTCAGACAGAGGGGCACGGCTAGGCCGCCAATGGCGGTCGATTGGCGTGCGACTCTGGAGAAGACATGACAGGCGAAGACACCAGACACCTACCCCTCGAGGATTTGCATCAGGCCACGGGCGCGCGTTTCGGCGCCTTCGCCGGCTGGTCGATGCCGCTCACCTACCCACCCGGCGTGATGAAGGAGCACCTGCACACGCGCGAGCATGCCGGCCTGTTCGACATCTCGCATATGAAGCTGTTCGAGGTCTCCGGTCCGGGGGCCACCGCATTGTTGAACCGCGCCTGCCCGCTCGATGCCGGCGCGCTGGAAATTTCCCAATCCAAATACACTTTCTTCCTCAACGAGGCTGCCGGCATCATCGACGACCTGATCGTCACCCGCCTGGGCGATGACCGTTTTATGGTGGTGGCCAATGCCGGCAACGCGGTGGAGGACGAGAAGCATCTGCGCGCCCTGGCCGCCGATTTCGATGCCAAAGTCGAACCGCTCGACCGCGTCTTCCTGGCTATCCAGGGTCCGGAAGCGTGGGCCGCCCTGTCCCGAGCCGGCATCGAAACCGGCTCGCTGCTCTTCATGCACGGCATCGAGCCGCGTCAAAACTGGTTCATGAGCCGCTCCGGCTACACCGGCGAGGACGGTTTCGAGATCGGCCTGCCGGAGAAGGACGCGCGGGATCTGGTCGCGACACTGTTGGAAGACGAGCGAGTGCAGTGGATCGGCCTTGCCGCGCGCGACAGCCTGCGGCTCGAAGCCGGTCTTTGCCTGCATGGCCAGGACCTGACGCCGGAAATCGACCCGGCGAGCGCCGGATTGATGTGGGCGATTCCCAAGGAAGTTCGCGCTTCCGGCCATTTCATCGGCGCCGACGCGCTGCGCTCGATCATCGAGCGCGGGCCGTCGCAGAAGCGCGTCGGCCTGAAGCCCGACGGTCGCCAGCCGGTTCGCGCCGGCGCGGCGCTCGTCGATGCCAGCGGCAATCCGGCCGGCCACGTCACGTCAGGCGGCTTCGGTCCTTCGACGGGACACCCGGTCGCCATGGGCTACGTCAACACCGCTCTGGCCAAAGCCGGTACGAAACTTTTCGCCGATGTCCGCGGCGCGAAAATCCCGGTCGACGTCGCGTCCCTGCCCTTCACCCCACACCGCTACCGCAAAGGATGATTTCCAGATGGCAAAGACCTATTTCACTGAAGACCATGAATGGCTCCGCGTCGAAGGCGGCGTCGCCACTGTCGGCATCACCGACTACGCGCAGGAACAGCTTGGCGACCTGGTTTTCGTCGAGTTGCCGGAGATCGGCCGCAAGCTCGCCAAGGGCGATACGGCCGTGATCGTCGAATCGGTCAAGGCGGCATCGGACGTCTACGCGCCGGTCGACGGCGAGATCACCGAGGCCAACGCTTCGCTGTCGGCCGACCCCTCGCTGGTCAATTCGGCCGCGACCGGCAACGGCTGGCTCTGGAAGATGAAGCTGGCCGACGAAAGCCAGCTCGACAGCCTCATGGATGAGGCCGCCTACAAAGCCCATATCGGCTGATACCAGGACATAAAGACATGACCGCAGCGCTTACTCCCTTCTCGGCCCGCCATATCGGCCCGGGCGTCAACGATGTCAGAGCCATGCTTGCCGTGCTCGGCGTTCCGTCCGTCGAAACGCTGATCAGCCAGGCCGTGCCGAGATCGATCCGCCTCGACCAACCGCTCGACCTGCCCGCTCCGGCGAGCGAAGCGGAAGCGCTGGCCGAACTGTCTGCGATCATGGCGAAGAACACGGTGCTGAAGAGCTTCATCGGCGCCGGCTATCATGGCGTCTTCGTGCCGCCGGTCATCCAGCGCAATCTGTTCGAGAACCCGGCCTGGTACACGGCCTACACCCCCTACCAGGCCGAGATCAGCCAGGGCCGGCTGGAAATGCTGTTCAACTTCCAGACCCTGGTTACCGAGCTCACCGGCCTGCCGGTGGCGTCCGCCTCGCTGCTCGATGAGGCGACCGCCGTCGCCGAAGCCGTCGGCATTGCGCTGCGCCACCACCGCGACAAGCGCACCAAGGTAGCGCTTGCCGGCACGCCGCATCCGCAGACGCTGGACGTCGTGCGCACCCGCGCCGAGCCGCTCGGCATCGAGGTCGATGGCGAGACGATCGACGACAACACCGCCGCCCTGCTCGTCTCCTGGCCGGACACGTTCGGCGTCTATGGCGACCACAAGGCGGCGATCGAGAGGGCCCGCGCCGCCGGCGCGCTGGTCGTCTTCATTGCCGATCCGCTGGCGCTGACGCTGACGGATGCGCCGGCGAAGCTCGGCGCCGACATCGCCGTCGGTCCGATGCAGCGCTTCGGCGTGCCGATGGGCTTCGGTGGTCCGCACGCCGCCTATTGCGCCGTCTCCGACAGGCTGACCCGCCTGATGCCCGGCCGTCTCGTCGGCCAGTCGACCGACACCAAGGGCCGCCCCGGCTACCGGCTAGCGCTGCAGACGCGCGAGCAGCACATCCGCCGCGACAAGGCCACCTCCAACATCTGCACCGCGCAGGCGCTGCTGGCCAACATGGCGACGGCCTATGCGATCTGGCACGGCCCTGCCGGCCTGCAGGCGATTGCCGGGCAGGTCCATAGCCTTGCCGACCGTCTTGCCGCAGGTCTCAGGGCAGCAGGCGTTTCCGTGCTCGGCTCGAGCCGTTTCGACACGGTGACGGCCGAGGTGAAGGGCAAAGCCGCTTTGATCGCGCAAGCCGCCGAGAAGACCGGTAGGCTGCTGCGCGTCATCGATGCCGACCATATCAGCATCGCCTTCGACGAGACCTCGACGGAAGCCGATCTCGAGGCGATCGCCGCCCTGTTCGGGGCCAAGCCCGGCGCGACGCAAGGAAACTCCATGCCCGGCAAGCCGCGCGGCAAGGGATTCCTGACCCAGCCGGTCTTCCACGACAACCATTCCGAAACCGAGATGATGCGTTTCCTGCGCCGGCTGGCCGACAAGGACCTGGCGCTCGACCGCGCCATGATCCCGCTCGGCTCCTGCACCATGAAGCTCAACGCCGCCGCCGAGATGATGCCGGTGAGCTGGCCGAGCGTCGCCAACCTGCATCCCTTCGCGCCGGCCCGCCATTCGGCGGGCTATCGCAAGATGGCCGGCGATCTGGAGGCTTGGCTGTCGGAGATCACGGGGTTCGACGCCGTCAGCCTGCAGCCCAATGCTGGCAGCCAGGGCGAATATGCCGGCCTGCTCGCCATCCGCGCCTACCATCGCGCGCGCGGCGAGGGCCACCGCACCGTTTGCCTGATCCCCTCTTCCGCGCACGGCACCAATCCCGCAAGCGCAGCGATGGTCGGGATGAATGTCGTCGTCGTGCGTTGCCTCGATGACGGCAATATCGACATGGACGATCTGCGCGCCAAGGCCAACGAGCATTCCAAGAACCTCGCGGCGCTGATGTTCACCTATCCTTCGACGCATGGCGTCTACGAGGAAGGCGCGCGCCATCTGTGTGCGCTGATCCACGAGCATGGCGGCCAGGTCTACTTCGACGGCGCCAACCTCAACGCTCTGGTCGGCCTCGCCCGCCCCGGCGACATCGGCGCCGACGTCTGCCACATGAACCTGCACAAGACCTTCTGCATCCCGCATGGCGGCGGCGGCCCGGGCGTCGGCCCGATCGGCGTCAGGGCGCATCTGAAACCCTATCTGCCGGGCCATGTCACCGAGGGCTCGGCGCATGCCGTGGCGGCGGCTCCTTTCGGCAGCGCGTCGATCCTGCCGATCACCTGGATGTATATCCGCATGATGGGCGGCTCAGGCCTGAAGCAGGCGACGGAAACGGCGATTGTTTCGGCCAACTATGTGGCGACGCGCCTCGCGCCGTACTACCCGCTGCTCTACAAGGGTCGGAGCGATCGCATCGCGCATGAGTGCATCCTCGACACCCGCGTGCTCAAGGAGAGCGCCGGCATCAGCGTCGACGATATCGCCAAGCGCCTGATCGACTACGGCTTCCATGCGCCGACCATGTCGTTTCCGGTTGCCGGCACGCTGATGGTCGAGCCGACCGAGTCCGAGCCCAAGCGTGAGCTCGACCGTTTTTGCGAGGCGATGATCGCCATAGCCGGCGAGGCGGCGAAAGTGGCGAAGGGCGAGTGGCCGTCCACCGACAACCCGCTGGTCAACGCTCCGCACACCGCGGCGGAAGCGCTGGCCGGTGAATGGAAGCATCCTTATTCACGGCTGGAGGCGGTCTATCCGACGGGCGATGCCGATCTGGCGGCGAAATACTGGCCGCCGGTCTCGCGCATCGACAACGTCGCCGGCGACCGCAACCTGGTCTGCTCCTGCCCGCCGCTGTCGGAGTATCTCGGCGCCGCGGAGTAGCGTTTGCTCAGGCAGTCTTCAGGGCCGGCCCGGCATCGGGCCGGTCCGCTGGGAGCTGAGCAATGACGCGGTTGCGCCCGGCACGCTTGGCCGCATAAAGCGCGGCGTCGGCTTGCGCCAGCACCTCGTTCAAAGGACGACCCGCGATCGAGCCGAATCCCATGCCGCCGCTGACGCTGCTGCGCAGCGGACCGCGATGGGTTGGAACGACCTCTGTGCCGAATGCGACGCCGATCCGGCTTGCCATGTCATGCGCCTTTTCCGGCGTCACGCGCGACATGACGAGCGCGAATTCCTCGCCGCCCAAGCGGAAGGCGTCGACCCCGGACCTGCCGTATTTCCTGATCACCGCCGCGAAGCGGCAAAGCACCTGGTCGCCGACGGGGTGGCCGAAGACGTCGTTGGTCATCTTGAAATGGTCGAGATCGAACATGGCGATCGCCATGAACGGACCGAAGCTGCGGTCGCCGTAGAGCTCGTTGAGCGCTCGGCGGTTCATCAGGCCGGTCAGCGGATCGGTCATCGTCTCCGCCTTGAGCTCGATCTGCGCCTGCAGATGGTGCAGCGAAAGCGTCAGCGCGCCGAGGCCTGTCATGCAGGCGACCGCGACGACGGAGTTCAACCGCTCCGCCCAATTGTCGGGCGCCGCACCCAGCACCCATTGCCCTTGCATCAGCAGCGCCAGGCCGCACAGGGCGAAGGACAAGCCGCAGGCGCCGCTGAGAAACGAAACGACAAGCAGGATCCGGCGGTCGTGATCCCCCTTCATCCAGAACATCGTCCCGATCGCCGCGAGCAGCGCCGTCACGGCCGCATAGGTGATCTGGAAGCCGATGCCGTCGAAACCGACAAAAGTGACGATCGCGCAGACAGCCATCGCGGCCAGCGTCGGCACGACGACGCGGCGGTAGTCGCGAAAGCCGAGATACTGCATGGCCGACAGGCAGAGGGCCAGGAAACCCAGGTCAGCAGCGCGAGCACGACCTGGCACAGCCAGGGATCGGCATCCTTGCTGTAGCGCCAGAAACCGACGACATGGGCGACGAGCACCAAGATGCCGCAGGCGACCGTAAGGACGAAGCGCGCCCTCGGCGCGGTGAGCCAGATCGCGAACATGGTGATGCTGAGGCATATGCCCGACAGCGCCGCCGCAAGCAGAAGCGAACTGAAATCCAACATCCGTGAAGAACTGCCTCTAGCGTAGCCGGTGCCCGGGTCCCCTCAATGTAGGCTAGCGGCGGCTGGCGCAAACCGTTTTCGGCCGATGCCCAGCGCTACCTCGACACAGGGTTTACAAAGCGTCGACATGTGAGGCGAAATCCCGTGGCGGTACACGGAATACGCGAACCCGCTGACGGATCAGCCCTTGTCGAGCAGCGCCAGATTGGCGTTGACCACCGTCTGGTCGGCCATGCCGGCCTTGGCCTCGAGCAGCAGCGCGCGCGCCCTTTTCTTGTTGCCGCGCAGAAGCTGCGAATAACCCATATTGTTGACGATCTGCGGCTTGCGCCCGGCGACCTTCAACAGCTGCGCGTAGGCGCGATCGGCGAAGTCGAAGCGGCCAAGCTCGTCATAGGATGCGGCAAGCCCCATCCAGGCCTCGGCATTGTCGGATTTGAGCTCGACCGCCTTGCGGAAATGCTGTTCGGCAAGGCCGAAATTCGCCTCGCGGAACTGCGCCTTGCCTTCGACCAGGTCGTTGGCGCTGACATCCTTGGCCACCGGCTGGATCGCCGTGGTCTTGGTCGTGTCGACGTTGTTGTTCGTCGTGCAGCCGGTAATCATCAAGACGGCCGCCAACACCGCCGCTGCCCTGGGAAGTCTCTGACGCATGCCCCTGCCCCATCGCCCGATTTGCCCGGTCGTTCTTCAGGAAAAAAACTACAGGAAAGCGATTAAGCTTCGGTGCCGAAATGCAGCTAAAATTAGGTTGCGCGCCAAGGATGCGTTAACCAGCGCTCGCGTCGGCTTTGAGCCATGTTGATATTCAGGCCAGGCCGGCCTCACCTGAATATCAACGCACCTCAGTGTGCGCTCAGCTTCACGATGATCGGTATGATAGCGACCATCAGCACCACCGGCAGGATGCAGACCGTCACCGGGACCGACATCTTGGCCGGCAGGGCATGAGCCTTCTCCTCGGCCAGCGACATGCGCTTGTGCCGCATTTCGTCGGAAAAGACGCGCAGCGAGCCCGACAGGCTGGTGCCGAGCTCCTTGGATTGCTGCAGCAGCGTCGCGAAGGAGCGGACCTCGTCGAGGCTGAGGCGGTCAGCAAGCGCCTTCAGCGCATCGTCGAGGCTGCGCCCGGCCCGCAGTTCCAGCGACACCAGGATCAGGTTCTGGCTGAGCGACGGATAGGTCCTGGCAAGCTCTTTGGAGACCCGCTCGATACCGGCCTCCATGCTCATGCCGGCATCGGAACAGACGATCATCAAATCCATGAAATCGGGAAAACCGTTGCGGTATTCGCGCATCTTGTCCCGAATTTTCTGCGTCAGCACCAGGCCCGGCAGGAAATAGCCGCCGGCGCCGGACAGGATGATGAAGGTCCAGCGGCTGGTCATGGTCGATTCGGCACTGGCCGCCCAGTGGTTGATCAGGAATGAGCCGAGCGCCGCGCCGACCAAGGTGGCGAAACGGATGAGGAAGAACATGCCGACGGCGCGCGGCTCCATGTAGCCGGCCTGGATGAGTTTCATGCGCAGCCGGGCGACATTTTCCGGATCGCTCTTGGCATAGAACTCCTGCGCCCGTTTCACCGCCTTCTCGCGCACGGCATTGGTGCTTTTCTTGGGCGCGGGCTCCGCCTGCTCGGCCGGCTGCAATGTCTCCACCTTCAGCCGTCGCTTGACCTCGCCGCGATCGCCCTTGGCGAGCACCAGCGGCCATGCTACGGCGCCGGCGCCCAACACAAGGAGCAGCACGGCGACCGGCACCAGCGAGGTCGGCGCGAGCGAGGCGAGGAAGCGGACGACGTCTTCCATCTCAGAACCTGAAATTCGACATCTTGAACATGATGGCGTTGCCGAGCAGCAGCCAGGCGATGGAGCCGCCCATCATGTACCAGGTCTTCGGCACGTCCCAGACATCCTGGTAGAATTGCGGCATCAGCACCATGATGGCGGTGAACAGAAGCACCGGCACCGCGGTCAGGATGTAAGCCGACATACGCCCTTCCGTCGAAATGGCGCGCACCTTGCGGCGCAGCTTGCCGCGCTCGCGGATCGTCGCCGACAGGCCGTCGAGGATCTCGCGCAGATTGCCGCCCGAACTGCTCTGGATCGAAACCGCCGTGACGAACAGCGGCAGGTCCTCATGGCCCACCCGGTCGAAGAGATTGTTCAGCGCCGAGACCAGGTCGGAGCCGTAGGTCACCTCGTCGGCAACGACGCCGAACTCGGTGCCGATCGGATCGGCCATCTCGCGCGCCACCATGGCAATCGCCACGGGCACCGGATGGCCTGCCTTCAGGCCGCGCGTGATGAGCTCCAACGCCTCGGGCAATTGGATCCCGAACCGCTTGTGCCGGCGCTTGCGCATGAAGCGCATGACCATCACCGGCAGTACCGGCGACAGCACGACAAACAGGATGAGGCCGAACAGGAGCGGCAGGCCCTTCCAGATGCCTAAAAGCGCCAGCGCCGCGGCCACACCCGCGGTGATCGTCAGGAACTTCGGTAGCGGCATGGTCATGCCGGACTGCGTGCGCAGGGCGTGGAAGCGGTCGAGGGAAAAGATGGAACTGCCACCGTCTATCCCGCGCTCCTTGCGCAGTTGGATCAGCACCTGCTCCTGGCTGATCTTATTCTCCGCGAGCCGCATGCGACGATTGATGGCCGTGCGCTTGTCGCTGCGCCCGGCATAGAGCAGGTAGCAACCCTCGGCGATCATGATGCCGGTGAGCGCCGCCGCGGCGTAAACGACGTAGACCGGGCTGAATCCCTCGAACACCGGCCTAGTCCTGCGGCCGGCCGGGCTCGAAATACCTGCCCGGGAATTCGATGCCCATGTTGCGCAGGTCCTCGAGGAAGCGCGGGCGGATTCCGGTCGCTTCGAAATGGCCGAGTATCTTTCCGTCCGCTTCCATGCCGGTGCGCACGAAGCGGAAGATCTCCTGCATCTGGATCACGTCGCCTTCCATGCCGGTCACCTCGGCGACGCTGGTCACCTTGCGCTTGCCGTCGGAAAGGCGCGTCAGTTGGACGATGATGTCGATGGCGCTTGATATCTGGCTGCGGATCGACTGCACGGTCATCGGCATGCCGGTCATGCCGAGCATCTGTTCCAGGCGCGAGATGGCATCGCGCGGCGTGTTGGCATGGATGGTGGCCATCGAGCCTTCGTGACCGGTGTTCATCGCCTGCAGCATGTCGAAGGCTTCCTCGCCGCGGCACTCGCCGAGGATGACGCGGTCGGGACGCATGCGCAGCGCGTTCTTGACCAGGTCGCGCTGCTTCAGTTCGCCGTGGCCCTCGATATTTGCGGGCCGCGTTTCCATGCGCGCGACATGCGGCTGCTGCAGTTGCAGTTCGGCCGCATCCTCGATGGTGATCAGGCGCTCGTCTTCCGGAATGAAGGCCGACAGCGCATTGAGCATCGTCGTCTTGCCGGTGCCGGTGCCGCCGGAGATGATCGTGGTCTTGCGGGCATGCACCGCCGCCGCCAGCACCTCGGCCATGTTCTGTGTGATGGCGCCGAATTCGACGAGCTTGTGCAGGCCGAGCTTGTTTTTGGAGAATTTGCGGATCGACACCAGCGGCCCGTCGACGCCGACCGGCCGAATCGCGGCGTTGAAGCGGGAGCCGTCGAGCATGCGGGCGTCGACCATCGGCTGCGATTCATCGACGCGCCGGCCGACAGCAGCGACGATTTTATTAATGATTCGAAGCAGATGCGCCTCATCCTTGAACGGGATGTGAACCTGCTGCAGCTTGCCGCGTTTTTCGACGAAGCAGTTCTGGTGGCCGTTGATCAGGATATCGTTGATCTCGGGGTCCTTGAGCAGCGGCTCCAGCGGGCCGAGGCCGACCATCTCGTCGACGATGTCGTCGACCAGCGCGTCGAGCTCGGCATTGTTGATCGCCATCCGCTCATTGCGCGTCTTTTCAGAAACGAAATCATGCACCTGACGGCGCATTTCATCCCGGGGAAGCCGCTCGAGCGCGACCAGGTTGATCTCTTCGAGCAGCATACGATGTATACGCACGCGTGCGTCCAGCACCTTGTTGGCGCTCTTTGCGGGCGCCGCTTCAGGCTTTGGCGGCGCCGGCTTACGAGTCGTCGGAATGATCACCGCATGGTGGGTGGTGGGCGCGGGCTCCGGCGCGCGCTGCGGACGAACATCGCGGTTCTGCAGGTTGGAAAAGCGGCTGTTCATCCTGCCTTCCTCTTCAGCAAGCCCTTGCCCAGGCCGAACAGCGATTTCGACTTGACCGTGGTCTGGATGGCCTCCTCCGGCAGGATGATCTTCTTCAGGTCGTTGACGACATTGGCATTGGGGTCGATGGCGTGCAGCGGCACGCCGCGGTCGACCGCTTCGCGCACCAGCCGGTAGTTGTTGGAGATACCGCCGACGAAATGCTCGCCGAGTATCTCCTGAACGTCGGCCTGCTTGATGCCGCTGTCGAACATCTTCTGCTCGAAGCGGTTGACGATGACGTTCGGCTTCACTTCCTTGCCGGCTGTCTCATAGACGGCTTGGATCAGGCGCTGCGTATGGCGCAGGCAGGGCACCGTCATCTCGGCGACGATATAGAGCTTGTTGGAACCCAGCAGCACCGTCTCGGTCCAGGGGAACCAGGTGCGCGGCATGTCGATGACGACGTTGTCGAAATAGGCCGCCACGAGGTCGAGCATGCGCACCACGACATCGGTTTTGAACGAGCGCATCTCGGACGGGCGCGTGGGAGCGGCAAGCACACATAGCCCGCTCGCATGCTTGGACAGCATCACATCAAGCAATTGCCGGTCGAGGCGCTCCGGCTGGTTCTCAATTTCCGTGATGTCGAAGCGCGGCTCGAGGTCGAGATATTCGGCGCAGGCGCCCTGCTGAAAATTGAGATCGACGACGCATGTCGAGGCGCCGCGCGTCACGGAATGATGCAACTGGAAGGCCGTCTGCAAGGCAAGCGTGGTGGTGCCGACGCCGCCGGCTGCCGGCATGAAAGTATAGATATGCGATTCGGTGTTCTCTTCCCGCCCCGGCCCTTGCAGCGCACGGATGACGGAACGCACGAGGTCGGCCGTGGTGATCGGCTTGACCAGGAAATCGGCGACCTTGAGCTGCACCAGGATGCGCACCGCCGCCGCGTTGAATTCCTGCGTGACGACGACCACCGGAACGCTGCCTTCCAGCCGCCGCATGACGCGCTGCAGCGACTCGATTTCCTCGAGCTTGGCCGCGTCCATGTCGATGATGACCGTGCCGAAGTCCGCTTCGAGGATCTCGCCGCGCAGCTCGTTGACGCTCTTTTCCAGCGTCAAAAGCTCGATGACCTCGGAGGCCGCAAAAGCGGTCCGCGTGTCCTGCAGAAACGTCCTGTCCGTCGAAACGAGCAGGATCTTCTTCGTCTTGGTACCAGATGCCATCGGCGTCAGCCCATCAGTTCGATGTGGTTGATGATGTCGTCGATGACGGCGCGGAGCCGGCTTTCGCGCCAACGGCAACGCTCTCCGAACCCGGACGCCGGGCCGGCACCAGAAGCCTTGTGTTCTGCACGCCGTATTTCCATGGATCGACCATCTGCATGACAGTGTTGGATGCCTGCGCGTTGCCGGCCGCCAAGGTCACCCCTTCGGCGCGTACATAATCGTCGCTGGTGCAACCGCCGGCGAAACCGGCCAGGAGCAGAGCGATGCAAGCGGGGATGCGCATGGCTTAGTCCTTTGGCAGATCGAGGAAGTGGCCGGACGTGGCGGCAGCCACCGGGCGGGCGGCGCTGCCGTCTGCCAGCGCCACCGGACGCTTCGGCGCCGAAGCGTCCACTTCGTCAGTGTTGTTCAGGAAGTAATCGGCGGGACTTGCCGGCTGGGTGCCGTCGGTCGGCTCGACCATCTTCTTCGAGGGATCGACCGGCTTGACCAGGTAAGGCGTGACGATGATGACCAGATCGGTCTCGCGCCGCTGATAGGATTTCGAGGAAAACAGTGGACCGAGCACCGGCAACTTGCCGATCCCAGGCACCCGCGACGTCGTGATGTCGTTCTGCGATTGCAGGAGGCCGGCGATCATGAAGCTCTGGCCGTTCTTGAGATCGACCGATGTCCTGGCGCGGCGCACGATGAAGGCCGGAATGGAAATGCCGCTGCTGACTTGGATGGAAGCGGACGGATCGATCGAGGACACTTCCGGCGCGATGTCGAGGCTTACCAGCCCGTCCTTCAGCACCGTCGGCGTGAAATCCAGGCCGACGCCATACTTCTTGTACGTGACGCTGATCTTGCCATTGTCCTCGGAAACCGGGATCGGGAACTCGCCGCCGGCAAGGAAGCTTGCGGTCTGGCCCGAACGCGCAATCAGGTTCGGCTCCGCCAGCCGCCGCGCAAGGCCGCGTTCCTCCAGTGCCTTGATGGCGATGTCGATCGAAATGCCGTTCGACAGCAGGCTGCCGATGATCTCACCTGTTCCGGCAGCCGGCAGGTCTCCCCCACCCGGGTTCAGCACGACTTTGCGGTTGCCGATGCCATAGGCAAAATTGGCGGCATATTTGGCGCCGAGGTCCTGGCCGGCCTGACGGTTGATCTCGACGAAGCGGACGTTGAGCTGCACCTGCTGCGAGGACGAGATGTTGACCGAGTTGATGACTTCCTCGTTGCCGGAAAAGCGCGACGCGATCTTGCTGGCCTTGTCGGCGGCGACCGCATCGTCGGCCTCGCCCGACAGCACGACGCGACCGTTCGCCGAACCGACCTTGATCTTGGCGTCGGGCACGCTGGCGCGGATGGTGCTGGCCAGCTGGTCGGTATCCAGCGTCACCTCGATGTCGATAGTGCCGACAAGCTGCTTGTTCTGGTCGAACAGGGCAATGCCGGTGGTGCCCAGATTGTTGCCGAGCACATAGAAGGACTTGTCGGTCAGCGGGTTGACGTTGGCGATCTCCGGATCGCCGATGACGATCTGGTAGAAGGCGGCGCTCGTCATGATGGTCTTCGGCTTGCCCTTGGCGACCTTGATCGAGGCGTTCTTGTTCGCCGAGACATAGACGACGTCATTGCCCGCCTTTGCCGGCGCGGCGACGCCAAGCATTGCCGCCACCAGCACGATCGCGCCGAGAAGACGCCATCCCCCGGTCGTCCGAAATGCATCAAACCCGAACATCCTGCCCCGTCCCCGCCGGTCCCCACCGGCTATTGCTGCAGTTCCTGCGGCGGTTGCCGCGAAGGAACCTTGTATTCCTCGACCTTGTCGCCACGCGTCACGATCACCGTCCTGAATTTCGGCTCGTCCTGGTCCTTCGTCACCGCATTGACGAGCGAGGCCGCGCTTGCCTGTGCGCTTGCGGCAACCGAACCGCCGAAGGACGAGATGGTCGTCAGCCCGCTTTTGCTGGCGCTGGCGTCGGCCGCGGACCGCAAGGATAGCGACAAGGTGCCGACGGTGCGGGCGAGCGCCACTTTCTGCGCCCCTTCGTTGGTCACCTCGATGGTCACCGAATTGGCGACTTGCGGCTCGGTCTTGCGCTCGTCGGCGCCCTGCCCGACCGAAAGCACCTTGACGTCGGCGACGACGACCTCGGACGTCACCGTCGAGCCGGCAGCCCCTTGAGCATTCTTGGATACTTCCTGGATATCGCCAGCGTCGCGCGTCAGGACGACGTCGACGCGGTCTCCCGGCGTGATGAAACCACCGACGCCGGCGATCTCGTCGGTGCGGATGGTGACGGCCCGCATTCCCGGCGACAGCATGTTGGAAAGGGTGGCGCGCCCGTTCGGTCCCGACAGTTTGGTGAGCAAGACCGGTTCGTTGACCTCGATCGGCGACAGCACGACCCGGCTGCCGTCGGCGAGCAGCTTGTCGATGGTCGGGAAGGCACCTTGCGGCACGGAATCCTGCGGCCACGGAATCTCGGCGAGCTGCGGTCGGCCGAGCTCCATGCCGTAGCGCAGCGGCGCTTGAGCCACCACGATGGTCTTGAACTCGACCTTGGGCTGCTGCGGCGCCACGACGACCTTGACCTCTGGTTGAGCCTTCGCCTGGCTTTTGACCCAGAAATCCGCGGCAAAGATCGAGATCGCGCCGAAAACGGCGGCGATGCCGATCATGGTTATGGCCCTGCCCCTCACAATGGAATCCCTGACGCCCGTGGTCTTTTGTTGGTTGGGCCTCACGCTAGGCGTTAATGTTAAAGAATCAGGAATCCCGCGACCCGCCGACCGCCCTATTTCGGCCGGCTTGGTTATCGAATGGTTTTGGAATAAGAGACAGTTTGAATCCCTGAACGGAACAGGAACTCGTTCGCCCGCCAAAAGCGTGGCAGTATCCACGAATGATTCGCATTACCGGACGCTAGGCCTCGCATGGACGACAACAACGACCTCTTCGGCAAGATGGAAAAGCCGGCACAGCAAGTGCGCGCGCCCTCGCGGCCCGCCGATCCGCTGGTGCAGGCCGCGAAGCGTTCCACCGCCACCCGCGACGGCAGCGAAAGCTACAGCGCCGCCGATATCGAGGTGCTGGAAGGGCTCGAGCCGGTGCGCCGCCGTCCGGGCATGTATATCGGCGGCACCGACGACAAGGCGATGCATCACCTGTTCGCCGAGGTCATCGACAATTCGATGGACGAAGCGGTGGCCGGCCATGCCACCTTCATCGACGTCGAGCTTTCCGCCGACGGATTCCTGACCGTCACGGACAACGGCCGCGGCATCCCGGTCGACCCGCATCCGAAATTCAAGAAGCCGGCGCTCGAGGTCATCATGACCACGCTTCATTCGGGCGGCAAGTTCGACTCCAAGGTCTACGAGACCTCTGGCGGCTTGCACGGCGTCGGCGTCTCGGTCGTCAACGCGCTGTCCGATCATCTCGAGGTCGAGGTCGCGCGGGGTCGCCAACTTTACCGCCAAAGATTCTCCCGCGGCGTCCCGGTCAGCGGGCTCGAGCACCTCGGCGAGGTCCACAACCGTCGCGGCACGAAGACCCGCTTCCATCCCGACGAGCAGATTTTCGGCAAGGGCGCCGCCTTCGAACCGGCGCGGCTTTACCGCATGACGCGCTCGAAGGCCTATTTGTTCGGGGGCGTCGAGATCCGCTGGACCTGCGATCCGTCACTGATCAAGGACAAGGACAAGACGCCGGCCAAGGCCGAGTTCCATTTCCCCGGCGGCCTTAAGGATTATCTCAAGGCGACGCTGGGCGACGAATTCCAGGTCACGCGCGAGGTTTTCGCCGGGAAGAGTGACAAGCAGGGCGGCCACGGTTCGCTCGAATGGGCCGTCACCTGGTTCGGCGGCGATGGTTTCCTCAACTCTTACTGCAACACCATTCCGACCCCCGAAGGCGGCACGCATGAGGCGGGCTTCCGCAACGTGCTGACGCGCGGACTGCGCGCCTATGCCGATCTCATCGGCAACAAGCGCGCCTCGATCGTCACCACCGACGACGTGATGATTTCTGCCGCAGGCATGCTGTCGGTATTCATCCGCGAGCCGGAATTCGTCGGCCAAACCAAGGACAGGCTGGCGACGATCGAGGCGATGCGCATCGTCGAGAACGCCATCCGCGATCCGTTCGACCATTGGTTGGCCGACAATCCGCAGGAAGCCTCGAAGCTCCTCGACTGGGTCATCGCGCGCGCCGACGAGCGCGTTCGGCGCCGCCAGGAGAAGGAAGTCTCGCGCAAGAGCGCGGTGCGCAAGCTGCGCCTTCCGGGCAAGCTCGCCGATTGCACACAGAACGCCGCAGCCGGCGCCGAGATCTTCATCGTTGAGGGCGACTCGGCCGGCGGCTCGGCCAAGCAGGCGCGCGACCGCGCCAGCCAGGCAGTGCTGCCGCTGCGCGGCAAGATCCTCAACGTCGCTTCCGCCGGCAACGACAAGCTTGCCGCCAACCAGCAGATTTCCGACCTGATCCAGGCACTCGGCTGCGGCACGCGCTCCAAATACCGCGACGAGGATCTGCGCTACGACCGCGTGATCATCATGACCGACGCCGACGTCGACGGCGCGCACATCGCTTCGCTGTTGATCACCTTCTTCTATCAGGAAATGCCGAACCTGATCCGTGGCGGCCATCTCTACATGGCCGTGCCGCCGCTCTATTCAATCAGGCAAGGCGGCAAGGTCGGCTATGCCCGTGACGACGCGCACAAGGACGAATTGCTGCGCACCGAGTTCACCGGACGCGGCAAGGTCGAGATCGGCCGCTTCAAGGGCCTGGGCGAGATGATGGCCTCACAGCTCAAGGAGACCACGATGGATCCGAAGAAGCGCACGCTTCTGAGGGTCGATGTGATCGATGCCGAGCAGGCCACCAAGGATGCCGTCGACGCGCTGATGGGCACCAAGCCCGAGGCGCGTTTCCGCTTCATCCAGGAGCGCGCCGAATTCGCCGAGACGGACGTGCTGGATATCTGAACGCCGTCCGGTCCATAACAGGCTCCGGCATGGAGACGGGCATGTGACCTGGGCGCGGCTGAAAGAGCTTGCCGAGACACCGTTAAGCGGCCTGGCACAGCCGACCCGTTCGGATTGGATTTTCGCCTTGCGCACGGTTTCGGCGGGGCTGATCGCGCTTCTTGCCTCTTACGCGCTGAAGCTCGACCATCCGCAATGGGCGATGATGACGGTGTTCATCGTCGCGCAACCGGTGGCCGGCATGGTGCTGGCGAAGGGCTTCTACCGGCTGCTCGGCACGCTGGCGGGCGGCTTGGCCGCCATCGGCATCACCTCACTGTTCGGCGCCAATCCGTGGCTGCTTGTCACCGTGCTGGCGCTGTGGATCGGCGTCTGCACGCTGGTCTCGTCGCTGCTGCGCAACCCGGAAGCCTATGGCGCCGCGCTTGCCGGTTATACGGCGATGATCATCAGCCTGCCGGCCCTTGGACAGCCGCATATCGTCGTCGAACTGGCGATCGCGCGGTGCGCCGAGATCGTGCTTGGCATCGTCTGCGCCGGCGTCACCAGCCGGCTGATCCTGCCGAAGCTCGCGGCCGACGCCATCATCTCCCGGCTGAAACGCAGCATCCTCGACCTCGCCGAATATGCCGGTGGCGCCTTTTCCGGCGGCGATCCGGCAAGCCTTGCCGCGCTCCAGCGCAAGCTGATCGCCGATGCCCAGACGCTCGCAGAGATGCGGACCTATGCGCGGCTGGAGGCGCCGAGCTTCGCCACCCGCGCCCACTCGGTGCGGCGCACGATCGGCCAGCTTCTGTGGGCGCTTTCGGCGGCGCGCGCCCTGCACAGCCACCGCAGGCCGAAGAACGCAGCGCTCATTCCCATGCGCAGCGAATTGAAAGCCTTCGTCGGTGAACTGGCGGCGACGCCCGGAGCGCTCGATGACACGAGGCCATGGGTGGCACGGCTCGACGCGATCGCGAGCAAGGCCAGGGAGATGCCCGAACTGCCCAACGATACCGGTCCCAACGATAACGGCGAAGACAAGGTCGGCACCATCACCCGCCTGACCATCGCCGGCGATTTCGCCGAGGCGCTGAAGCAGGTGATGCGCGGCCTTGACGCGCTTCGGTCGCCCGTCTCCCGGACATCGAGCGAGCGGGGCCAGCCGGCGTTGGTCGTCCACCGCGATTACCAGGCCGCATGGCGCAATGCCGTGCGCGCCGCGCTGGCGACGTTGCTCGTGGCGATCTTCTGGCTGACGACCAAATGGTCGGAAGCGGCCGGCACCGTCATCCTCGTCGCCGTCGTCTCCAGCCTGTTCGCATCGCGCCCCGATCCCGTGCAGTCCGCCTGGGGCTTCTTCACCGGCACGCTGATCGCGCTGCCTTTTGCATTTCTGGTCGGCCAGGTCGCGCTGCCGGCACTGCCGGGCTTCGGCTGGTTCACGCTCTTCGTCGTGCCGATCCTGGTGCCCGCAGCGCTCGGCATGGCCAATCCGCGCCATGTCGGCGTCGCCACCGCCTTCGCCATCAACTTCCTCGCCTTCCTCAGTCCGCATCAGCAGATGATCTATGATCCCGGGCCGTTCTTCGCCGGCTCGGCCTCGATCCTGGTCGGCATCCTGATTGCGATCGGCGTCTTCATCGTCGTGCTGCCGGCCGATCCCTGGGTCACCGTGGAGCGCATCTCGCAGGCGATGCGTGAGGATCTGGCCAGGCTTTGCCTGCATGAGCGGATACCCCGGCGCTCAGCCTTCGAAAGCCTCGCCTATGACCGGATCAACCAGTTGATGCCGCAGGTGCAGCAGACGGGCCGCAAGGGCGACCCCATGCTTGGCGGAAGCATCGCCGCCGTCACCGTTGGGCTCGAGGTGCTGCGGCTGCGCCAGGCGCAGCTGAACTCCGCCATCCCGCGCGAAACAGTCGAGTTCATCGGCAATTTCCTGCGCGGCCTGGCGCGCGAATTGCTGTTTCGGCGACCGGGCGAGCCGCAGACCGCGCCCGTAGCGGTGGCGAGGCAATATGCGGCCAGCATCGCCCAACGCAGCGACCGGCTCGAAATGCTGCAGATCGCCGCCTCGCTGCGCATCATCGCCGCGGCGATGGAGGACTATCCGGATTTCTTCGCGAAGGGTCGCGCTTAACCAGATCGGGACGTGCCCGGGTCCGACCCCTTCCGGGAATAGGTCCTTGTTGGACTGGTAGACACCTTTTAGGTTGGACACATGGCGCTCAAGCGGATGGACAACATCGGAATCGTCGTTGAAGACCTCGACGCGACGGTTGATTTCTTTCGTGAGCTTGGCCTTGAACTCGAAGGGCGTGCCACGATCGAAGGAGAATGGGCCGGGCGTGTCACCGGGCTCGGCGATCAGCACGTCGAGATCGCCATGATGCGCACGCCCGACGGCCACAGCCGACTCGAGCTGTCCCGCTTCATCAAGCCGCCCGTCATCGCGGATCACCGCAATGCCCCGGTGAACGCATTGGGTTATCTCCGCGTCATGTTCGCCGTGGACGACATCGACGACACGATTGAGAGGCTCCGCAAGCGCGGCGCTGAACTCGTCGGCGAAGTCGTCCGGTATAAGGACGCGTATCGGCTTTGCTACATCCGTGGGCCTGAAGGGCTTCTCATCGGACTCGCCCAGGAACTCAGTTGAGACCTGATCGTCAATCCGCCTAGGCCGCGGCGATGGCCAGCGCATGTCCGCGCGCGTTTTCGCGCAGCGCGTCGAGATGGATCGACTTCACCAGCCCGGCAAGATCGCCCTCGGCCGATTGGCCGCCGAGCTCCTTCAGCATCAGCCAGCTCACTTCCTGGACGCCGGCCACACGCCGGCCGTTGGCGACCTCGCGCCAGACTTTCAGCGCGCGCAGGATGATGCCATGCGTGGCCGGCGCTAGCCCGGCGCTACGGAACAGCGCCTGCAGCGCCACGTCGTGCCCGCCGGCGAGAAGCGCGGTCACCCGCTGCTCGGACTGTTGGGCTAAAGCCACCAGCGTCGAGCCGAAGAAGTCGACCTTGCCATGCGCGATGGTGCGGATGATGAAACCGGCGGTGAGGTCGCCGCGCAGCCGCAGATGCTCGATCAGCGCGGCATGCTCCTCCATGCGCGTTCCCTCGATCAGCGTGACCGAGGCCTTCACGCAGGCATCGCGCATGACGCGATCGGCACGCGCCGCCCCCATCATCGCCAGCACCAGGGGCGATCCTTTCAGGGTCTCGCCGAGCTTGACCAGCAGCATGTGCCGGCAGTCGGCAGGCAGGCGCCGATCGGCGATCAGCGCCTCGCGCACCAGCGGCAGGTGGCCATGCCGCTCGGCCATGCGGCGGAAGCTGAGCGAAGCAATCTCGGCACCGCTGTTGCTAATCAGCACGGCGCAGGCTTCCGGTTCGCCGATCTCGGCGATTGCCGCCGCCAGCGACATCGACACCACCGGACGGTTGGCAATCAGCTTCTGCGTCGCCTTCTGGCCGCAGGCGACGCGCTCGACCAGGTCGGCATCGGTAAGCAGCGGCGAACGCGCGATCACCAGCGCCGCCACTTCCGGCTGGTCGGCGGCCAGAGCGCTGATCACCTGCGGCGGCGCGTGATGGCTCATCGACAGCGCCTCGGCAAGCGCCAGGCGCACCTTGGAGGAAGTGTCATCCAGAAGCAGCGTCAGCGCCGCCTCTGCGGCGCAGCGATCCTCGAACGGCAGATCGGAATTGATATAGGCGCGCGCCAACGCGCTCGCGGCGGCGGCGCGCTCGGAAACCCTTGCCGTGTCAACCCATTTTAGAAAGTGCGAAACAATCATACTGACCAGCTACGCCCTCGCCGGAAAGATCCCGGCCCCATTGCGAACGGTAGGCTGGAAATGGTTTACGAACGGTTCACCATGTTTCTTAACCGGCTTGATGGGGGCGCAGCCAACGCCTATCAAGCAACGACATTGGAGGAGATCGAACTATGGCCGGGCTTTATCTGGAAGAGTTTGTCGTCGGCCATGTCTTCCACCACACGCTGCGCAAGACCGTGACCGAGAGCGACAACATGCTGTTTTCGGTGATGACGCTCAACCCGCAGCCTTTGCACATCGATTTCGACTTTGCCGCGAAAACCGAGTGGGGCAAGCCGCTGGTGAATTCGCTGTTCACGCTCGGCCTGATGATCGGCATTTCGGTGAACGACATCACCGTCGGCACCACGGTCGCCAATCTCGGCATGAGGGAAACGGTGTTCCCGCACCCCGTATTCCACGGCGACACCATCCGGGTCGAAACGACGGTCGTCTCCGTGCGCGACTCCAAGTCGAAACCCGATCGGGGCATCGTCGAGTTCGAGCACCGCGCCTACAATCAGAACGACGTTCTTGTCGCCAAATGCACCAGGCAGGCAATGATGCTGAGGAAGGCGGCCTGATGCGCTCGCTGCTGTTCGTGCCCGGCGATTCCGAGCGCAAGCTGGAAAAGGGATTCGAGGCCGGCGCCGACGTGGTCATCGTCGATCTCGAGGATTCGGTCGCCGCCGCCAGCAAGGCAGCGGCACGCGCGACCGCAGCCGGTTTCATCTCCAGCCAAAGGCACCGGACGGGTTCGGCCTTCTATGTGCGGGTCAACGATCTTTCCACCGGCCTGACAGACGACGACCTTGCGGCTCTTGTCCCGGCCAAGCCCGACGGCATCATGCTGCCGAAATCGAACAGCGGGCAGGACGTCCAGCAGCTGGCGGCAAAGCTGCGAGTCCATGAGGCCGAAAACGGGCTGCTGGACGGTACCATAAGCATCCTGCCGATCATCACCGAGACCGCGTCGGGCGTGCTGGCGGCGGCAAGCTATGCCGGAACGAGCCCGCGGCTTGCCGGCCTGACCTGGGGCGCGGAGGATTTGTCCGCCGCGATCGGCGCGCGCACGGCCCGCGACGAGAGCGGCCGCTACACTGACGTGTTTCGCCTGGCGCGCACCATGACCATTCTGGCGGCGGGCGCGGCCGAAGTCGCCGCGATCGACACCGTCTTTCCTGATTTCCGCGACATGGCCGCCTTCGAGACAGAATGCCGAGAGGCCGAGCGCGACGGCTTCACCGGCAAGATGGCGATCCATCCCGCGCAAGTGCCGGTCATCAATGCCGCCTTCACGCCATCCGCCGAAGCGGTCGCGCGATCGCGGGCGATCGTCGATGCCTTCGCGGCGGCGGGAAATCCGGGCGTCGTCGGCATCGACGGCAAGATGTACGACCGACCGCATCTGCGGCTGGCCGAGCGTTTGCTGGCTCGCGCCAGGGCGGCGGGCAGCCTTGCCTGAGCTTACCAGACCATCGGGATCAGTTTGTAGCGCACGCGCGCGGCGTAATCGTCATAGCCTTGCAGGCCGGTTCGCAACGTCTTTTCCTCGATGAAGGTGCGGATGGCGAGCAGGAGGATGAAGGCGAGGACCGAGGCCAGCCCCCACCAGGAGCCAAGCAGCAGCGCCGTGCCGGCGAAATAGAGTATGGCGCCGGCATACATCGGATGGCGGACATAACCGTATGGACCGGTGGTGATCACCCGCTGTCCACGCTCGTCCTGGATCTTCACGACAGGCGCAGCGAAGCTGTTTTCCAGCATCGTGAGATAGCAGATCCAGATACCGACGAGCAGGACCAGCACGCCGACCACCCGCACCCAGACGGGAGCTGCCGACCAGCCGAAACGGAAGTCGAGCCCCATCAGGGCCAGCCAGGCGAAGATGCCGAGCAGCAATATGCTCAGCAATATCTTGTCGGCCGCTGTCTGGGTCTTCTGGATCGGCGGGCGGAGACGCTCATTCATCAGGCCTGGATCGCGCCGGGCCAGCGCCACACCCATGGTAAGGCTCAGTCCGACCATCACGACTATGTACACCCAGGCTCCGGTCCAGTGCAGCGTGCCGGCCGACAGAAACAGCAGCACGCCCATGATGCCGAACCATACGAATGTCTGGAAAACCAATCTCGAGATCATGACCAACCTTCCGTGACGTCCCCGCCGCTACTGGCCGCCCGCCGCGCCGTTCCTCCGGAAATCCGCAAAAGGTCCTAACCGGCCCAGGGACCGGCGTAATCCGCGTAGAGCTTCGCCGGATCGGGCCGGGGCCGCTCCGGCGCCGGCCCTTGATAGGAACCGATATGGACAAAGCCGATGACGCGCTCCTGCGGCGAGAGCCCGAGGATCGCCCTGCCCTCCGGCACGTCGGAATACCAGTTGCTGATCATGTTGGTGCCATAGCCCAGCGCGTTCGCCGAGATCATCAGGTTCATGGCCGCCATGCCGCCCGACAGGAACATCTCCCATTGCGGGATCTTCGGGTTCTCCCTCGGCACCGACACCACGCCGATCACCAGCGGCGCGCGCGAGAAGCGCGCCAGTTCCTGGTTGCGCCGTCCTTCCGGCAACGGGCCTTCGCGCTGCTCGGCAAGTGCCGCCAGCTTCTTGCCGATCTCGACGCGCGCCTCGCCGCGATACAGGATGAATCGCCAAGGCTCGAGCCGGCCATGGTCGGGGACGCGCGAGGCCGCCGCGATCATCGTCGCGATCTCGGCATCGCTCGGGGCCGGCTCCTTGAGGTCGGGGATCGGCGCGGAATTGCGGGTGAGCAGAAAGTCGATGATCGGCGACGCCATGGGCGCAAGTCTCCTGAAGGCATTCGATTTTGAGCTGAAGCACGCCATCGGGAGGTCGGGCGGCTCGGGCGGTGGCGTTTTGCGCCTGATAAGAAGCCGCCGCGCCGGGCGGCGCGCTTCTAGGCCTTGAAATTGCCACCGCCTTGGGCTTCAACGCAAGGCATGTTTGAGGGGACCCTGCGCCTTTTCGTGATCGCACTCGTCGCTGCGTTGTTCGCGGTGCCGGTTTCCTTCGCGCTGGCCCAAAACGCCAACGACATCGGCGACATCAAGCTTCCAGGCATTTCGAGCTACGCGACGCCGAAGACCGAGGGACCGCTGGCGCTCGGCAATGGCGGCGCCATCACGCTGTCGGCGCAGTTGACCGACAAGGGCGCCGACATCACCCGCGGCATTGTCTGGCGGGTCTTCAGGCCGCAGCCCGCCAGCGACGGCAAGCTGCCGATGGTGGCATCCGCCCATGGCGGCACGGCCGTGTTCCAGCTCGACCCCGGCAGCTATCTTGTCCATGCCTCCTACGGACGCGCCGGCGCCACCAAGCGCATCACCGTCGGCAAGGAGGCAAGGCGCGAAAGCCTTGTGCTCGATGCCGGCGGCCTGAAGCTCGACGCGGTGACATCGGGCGGCGCGCCCATCCCGCCGAAGAAATTGCGCTTCTCGATCTATGAAGGCCAGGCCGCGGCCAATGGCGACCGGGCGCTGATCGCCCCCGACGTCGCGCCGAACACGGTGGTGCGGCTGAACGCCGGCACCTACCATGTCGTCTCCACCTACGGCGCGGTCAACGCTGTGATCCGCTCCGACATCCGCGTCGAGGCCGGCAAGCTGACGGAAGCGACCGTGGAGCACCGGGCCGCCGAGATGACGATGAAGCTGGTGCGCGAGCCCGGCGGCGAGGCCATCGCCGACACGTCCTGGTCATTGCTCAACGAGAGCGGTGATCCGATCAAGGAAGCGGTCGGCGCCTTCGCCTCGATGGTGCTGGCCGAGGGCCAGTACACAATCATCGCCAAGAACCGCGACCGCATCTATCAGAAGGATTTCAGGGTCGTTGCCGGCCAGAACCAGGAAATCGAGGTCGTGGCCAATGAACAGTCCGCCATCGATCCCGAGGAAGGCGCGGACTAGCTTTTATTCAGGCCGCCTTGCGCATCCGCTTCGGCAGGAAGGGCACGCGGCCACGCTGCGCGGAAGGCGTCGCCAAGTCGAAAACCGCGCGATAGAGGCGATCGAGCAGCACCTTGCGGTCGCGCAGCGGTTCGAGGTCGCTCCAGCTCAGCACGTCGCCGATGCGCACCTCGATCGCCTTGCCCGAGAGGCGGGCGAATTCGCGGATAAGCAACGAGGTGCGCAATGTCAGCGATGCCTTGCCGATGAACTTCGCCACGCGGCTGTCGCGCTCGGCCATGTTCATCGGGCCGCTGACGAGATGGAACAGGCGGCCGTTCTGGCCGGAAAAATGCATCGGGATGACCGAGGCCTTGGCGTCCTGGATTAGCTTGGCCGGGAACATCTTCCACGGCAGGTCGACGGCGCGGCCGAAACCCTTGGGCGCCGTGGCGACGCCGCCGGCCGGGAAGACGACGATGGTGACACCTTCCTTCAACAGCCGCACCGCTTCATGGCGCACCGCCAAGTTGTTCTTCAGCGCTTCCTTGGTCTCGGAGAAATCGATCGGCAGCGAATATGGCTCCATCTCGCGGATCCTCATCAGATCCTTATGGATCATGACCCGGAACGGCCGGCCCAGTTGCTCGACCAGCGACAGCACCGCGATGCCGTCGCCGATGCCGAAAGGATGGTTGGCGATGATGACCAGCGGCGTGTCCGGCAGTTCAGCCGGCGGCCATTGCACGGCGTTGCGGACCTTGACGTCGATCAATTCCAGCATGCGGCTGAACACCCGGTCGCCGGTCGGCACCACCTGGCGGCGCCAGAAGTCGTAAAGCACGGCGAAGCGATCGCGCCCCGACAGGCCCTCGACCGAATGGATGAACCAGCGCGTCAGCACCGGTTGATGCGGGTTGGCGTAGGAGAGCTCGGGAAACCGTCTTTCCCGCAGTTTCAACTTGAGCATGGCGGCTCGTTACAAGGCTGGCGTGACAGGCATGTGAAAATGGCGGTGGACACGCCACCGCCATTTCAAGACGTGCGGGTATGTCAGGCGGCGCGACGCTTGCGGTCGGGCGAGACCGCCTCGTCCGCGAGAGACTTCACGGCATCCTCGAGCTTGAGCGATTCCTGGTCGCGCGAACCCAACCGGCGGACATTGACGGTTTCATCCTCGGCCTCGCGCTTGCCGCAGACGAGGATGACTGGCACCTTGGCCAGGGAGTGCTCGCGCACTTTGTAGTTGATCTTCTCGTTGCGCAGGTCGGTCTCGGCGAGCAGTCCCGCGGCCTTCAGCCGCGCGACCACCTTCATGGCGTATTCGTCGGCATCGGAGGTGATCGTCGCCACCACCACCTGCAACGGCGCGAACCACAACGGGAAATGGCCGGAGTAGTTCTCGATCAGGATGCCGAGGAAGCGCTCCATCGAACCGCACACTGCGCGATGCACCATCACCGGCTGCTTCTTCTCCGAATCCGAGCCGATATAGAAGGCGCCGAAGCGCTCCGGCAGGTTGAAGTCGACCTGCGTGGTGCCGCACTGCCATTCGCGGCCGATGGCGTCCTTCAACACATATTCGAACTTTGGGCCGTAGAAGGCGCCCTCGCCCGGATTGATCGAGGTCTTGATGCGGTTGCCGGAGCGCGTGCGGATCGTCTCCAGCACGTTGCTCATGATCGCCTCGGCATGGTCCCAGGCCTCGTCGGTGCCGACGCGCTTGTCCGGCCGCGTCGACAGCTTCACGCTGACCTCGTCGAAGCCGAAATCGGCATAGGTGGACAGGATCAGATCGTTGATGCGCAGGCATTCGGCCGCGAGCTGCTCCTCGGTGCAGAAGATATGCGCATCGTCCTGCGTGAAGCCGCGCACGCGCATCAGCCCGTGCAGCGCGCCCGAGGGCTCGTAGCGATGCACATTGCCGAACTCCGCAAGCTTGACGGGCAGTTCGCGATAAGACTTCAAGCCATGCTTGAAGATCTGCACGTGCCCGGGACAGTTCATCGGCTTCAGCGCAAAGACACGGTCGTCGTCGGTGTCGTCGCCGGCGACCGTGACCTTGAACATGGCGTCGCGATACCAGCCCCAGTGTCCCGACGTCTCCCACAGGCTCTTGTCCAGAACCTGCGGCGCGTTGACTTCCTGATAGCCATGCTCGTCGAGGCGCCGGCGCATATAGTTGATCAGGTTCTGCACCATCTTCCAGCCCTTGGCATGCCAAAAGACGACGCCTGGCCCCTCTTCCTGGAAATGGAACAGGTCCATCTCGCGCCCGAGCTTGCGATGATCGCGCTTCTCGGCCTCTTCGAGCAGCGTCTGGTAGGCATCGAGTTGCGCCTGGTCGGCCCAGGCGGTGCCGTAGATGCGCGTCAACATCGGGTTGTTCGAGTCACCGCGCCAATAGGCGCCCGCCACCTTCATGAGCTTGAAGGCATTGCCGATCTGCCCGGTCGAGGCCATGTGCGGACCGCGGCACAGGTCGAACCAGTCGCCCTGCGCGTAGATCTTGAGGTCCTGGTCTTCCGGAATGGCGTCGATCAGCTCGAGCTTGTAGCGCTCGCCCTTTTCGGCGAAGACCTTCTTCGCCTTCTCGCGCGACCACACTTCCTTGGTGAAGGGTTTGTTGCGCGCAATGATCTCGCGCATCTTCTTTTCGATCACCGGAAAATCGTCCGGCGTGAACGGCTCGTTGCGCGCGAAGTCGTAATAGAACCCGTTCTCGATGACCGGCCCGATCGTCACCTGCGTTCCCGGCCACAATTCCTGCACGGCCTCTGCCAGCACATGCGCCGCATCGTGGCGGATGAGCTCCAGCGCGCGCGGATCCTCGCGGGTGATGATCTCGACCTTGCCCGACACGCCGAGCGGATCGGAAAGATCGCGAACGATGCCGTCGAGGCTATAGGCGACAGCCTTCTTGGCCAGCGACTTGGAGATCAATTCGGCAAGACCGGCGCCGGTCAGTGCCGCATCGTAGTCGCGGACCGAACCATCGGGAAATGTCAGGGAAACGGAATTCGGCATCAGGGTTCTCCTATCCAGTCCCGCAAACGAGCGCGGGTGGTGAAATGCATGTCGCTGGGCGCGTTGCGGCTTGCAGAGGGTTAGCCGGAGGCATCCGGCGCGGCATCTTTTATGAGGAGTTTCCGCCGCCGTAAAGCCGCATGCCGTTCTATTTGATAACGTCCGGCAAGTCCTTCAGGAACGCCGCCCGTGTCGCGAGACCCTTCGGCTCTCCGGTACGCTTGGCATCGACGACCAGCCTTGCAAAGACGATGCGACGGCCGTCCTTCTCGGCCCAGCCGACGAACCAGCCGAGCGAGCGCTTGCCGTCCTGGCCGAGCCTGGTGCTGCCCGTCTTGCCTTGCACAGTCCAGTCCCCTGCCGCGAAGGTCGGCAGGATCGCCCTGGTCATCTCATGCGCCTTCGTCGACACCGGCATCTTGCCGGCGAGCAGCTGGCGCAGGAAAGCCGTCTGCTCGACCGGCGATATTTCGAGCGAGGAATTGATCCAGGATTGCGTCAGCCCGTTGTCCTTGCCGGCATCGCCCGAGACATCCTTGTTGCCATAGCCGAATTTCGACACGTAGCCGGCGAACTTCTCGGCACCGAGCCTCCGCGTGATTTCGCGCGAGTACCAGACGATGGAATCGCGTTCCCAGATCGTCGGATCGACGGTCTTCTGGTCGCGCTTCGCCGCCTTGAACTCCGGCTTGTAGTCCCAGCTCGGCGTGTGCTGGTCGCCCAGGATGCCGGCATCGTAGCCGATCAGCGCCAGGGGCACCTTGAACGTCGAAGCCGGGCTGACGCGCTGGTCGCAGACGCCGTCCTGGTAAAGTGTTGCGCCGCTTTGCTGGTCCTGGATCAGCGTGCAATGGATGTCGCCCAGCGGCGCCGATTGCGCCCGCACCGGCAAGCCCAGCATCCAGGCCAGAAGGAAAAGGACGATGGCGAAAATGAAAGGATAGCGATCCATCTGGCGCATGGCGAAGTCACTCCGGTATGAGATTACAGGAGCCGCTTAGCGAGGCGACTTGTCTCGATTTTGTCTCAAATTCGCAGTGTTTGTGCAGCTTCGCGTTAACCCTACCGGACCGTTAAATCCGCGTCGCGGGGGACGGCGAAGCAATCAGATTTCGGGTTCGCTGTGCCTTTTGCCGATCCGCCAGTAGCGCCAGGGCATGAACCAGACATAGCGCGCCGCAAGCGTCTCCGGCACGCGGTCGATGCCATGCGTTCCGAATGGCCCGCAGCGCAGCACCCGGAACAGTCCCATCCAGCCGCCCGCCCACAGGCCATGGCGGGCAATCGCCTCATGGGCATATTCGGAGCAGGTCGGCAGGTGCCGGCAGCTGTTGCCGACGAAACCTGAGAGCGTCAGTTGATAGAGGCGCACGAGCGACGTGCCCACGACGCGCCCGGGCGTCTTGCGCCAAGGCCCCGGCCAGTTGCGTCCATATTGGATCGGCCGGGTGCCGTGCGTATGTCCGGAATGGTCGCCCATCGCTCCGCAGCCTGTTTCACTGCGCGATAGATGTGGGCTTCGGTGCTGAAACGCAATACTTTTGTCCTCAAGGTCTGGAGTGCCGGACGGGATGGCCGCCGTCCCATGGGCGATGGTGATGGGGAAGATCGCGACAGTCATGGTGATGTCCGCTGCGCACGACTTCGCCATGCCATTGGAAGGTCGCTATCCGTATCACGTCGCTGAAAATTGCCAGGAATTCGTTCATGGCAGGTCTCCTTTGAAACGGATTAGACCGCCGCTGGCCTTCCCTCTCAAACGAGTATAATTTCCGCTTCGAATAACTTGAGGTTATGCGACATGAAGCGTGGCCGGCTGCCGCTGACGGCGCTCAGGAGCTTCGAGACGGCCGGCCGCCATTTGAGCTTCAGCCGGGCGGCCGAGGAGCTTTACGTCTCGCAGGCCGCGATTAGCCGGCAGATACGCGAGCTCGAGACGTTTTTGGGCAGACCGCTGTTTCTGCGCCTCCATCGCCGCGTCGAGTTGACGGATGCGGGACATCGGCTGCTCGACCGATTGGTCAGAAGCTTCGACGACTTCGACCGCGTGCTTTCGGAGCTTACGGCCTCGCCGGCGCAGGCGATTGTCCGCGTCAGCGTCGAACCGTCGCTTGCCGCCATATGGCTGCTGCCGCGGCTCAATCGCTTTCGCCAGTTGCGGTCCGACATCGATGTGTCCCTCGAAGTCGATCCACGGCCGATCGAGTTCCGCAGCGATCAGCCCGAGCTTGCATTGCGTTTCAGCGCGCACGCCACCTCATGGCCGCGCAGCGAGGCCGAGCGCTTGGCCTCGACCGTCGATTCACCGGTTCTGTCGCCGGCGCTGCTCGCCTCCGGCCCTCCTCTGGAAAAGCCGATCGACCTTCGCCATTACACGCTGCTGCATGAGGAAAACCGCCAGGGTTGGGCGCGATGGTTCCAGGCTGCCGGCGTGCCCGCCGATGCGGTGCCCGCACGCGGCCCCATGTTGGCCGACGTGTCGCTGTCGAAACAGGCCGCGCTGCTCGGCCACGGCGTGGCGCTCGGCGATCTTTTGCAGGTCGGCGAAGAGCTCGCGTCGGGCACTTTGATCAAGCCGTTCGACATCGATGTCGCTTCCGGCGCCTACTGGCTGGTGGCCAGGAGCATGGCGGATCTGCCGGAACCCGCCAGGGCGTTCGCCGACTGGATCCGAAGCGAGTTCGCGGTGACCGGGGGAACGGGCTAAGCCCTATCTTCAAGCCGCCTTTCCGGCGCGCTTCTTCTCGATCTGGCCGATCGCGTCGACCACTGCGTCAAAGGTCAGCATGGTCGAGGCGTGGCGCGCCTTATAGTCGCGCACCGGCTCCAGATATTTGAGGTCGGCGAAGCGGCCCTCCGGCGGCGCGCCGTTCTCCTTCAGCATCTTCAGCATGGTTTCGCGCACGGCGCGCAATTCGTCGGCGCTGGCGCCGACCACATGCTGGGCCATGATCGAGGACGAGGCCTGGCCGAGCGCGCAGGCCTTCACGTCATGGGCGAAATCGGTCACCACATCGCCGTCCATCTTGAGGTCGACGGTGACGGTCGAGCCGCACAATTTGGAATGCGCCCTGGCGGTCGCATCGGCATCGTCTAGCCGGCCGATCCGCCCTATATTCCCGGCGAAGCCGAGAATTTTCGCATTGTAGACGTCGTCGGTCATATTTTTCCAATCCGTCGCCGCCCAGCGAACAGGCTTTGCCGCTCTCGCGTCTTCCTTTCGCTCTGCCGTGCCCATATATAATGTTGGCAGTCGGGCATCGACAAGGCGAATGGAACCCATTGTCCATGCTCATCTGTTCACGCCGCTTGCGGGATGGAAATGGGCGATTTTCACCCAAAAGGTCGTGGTCCGTTCAACTCGTCCCACCTTTGAGTGGGACTACGGGAGACGCCTTTATGGATGCCGTCATCAAGAAAATCATGCCCCCGTCCGAGTATATGGAAAAGCCGGTCACGGACCGGCCGACCGAGGCCGAGGTGGAAGCCGCTGTGCGCACGCTGTTGCGCTGGACCGGCGACAACCCGGACCGCGAAGGCCTGGTCGACACGCCCAAGCGCGTCACCAAAGCTTTCCGCGAAATGTTCAACGGCTATGACATGTGCCCGGCCGACGAGCTTGGCCGCACCTTCGAGGAAGTGGCCGGCTACGACGACCTCGTCATCGTCAAGGACATAAAATTCCATTCGCATTGCGAGCACCACATGGTGCCGATCATCGGCAAGGCGCATGTCGGCTATCTGCCGGACGGCAAGGTCGTCGGCCTGTCGAAGATCGCGCGTGTCGTCGATATCTTCGCGCATCGCCTGCAGACGCAGGAAGCGATGACCGCGCAGATCGCCGGCGTCATCCAGGACGTGCTCAATCCGCGCGGCGTCGCCGTCATGCTCGAGGCCGAGCATATGTGCATGGCCATGCGCGGCATCCGCAAGCAGGACTCGACCACGCTGACCTCGACCTTCACGGGCGTCTTCAAGGATACGCCCGAGGAGCAGGTCCGTTTCGTCACCATGGTGCGCGTAGGCGGCTGATTTCCGGCCCTCGCCGGCTCATCCGGCCATGATCCCGAACCGAAGGACCGCGTCAGCGAAAAGTGGAGACCGGTTTCGGATAAGATCATGGCCAAACAGAAAGATGGACCGACGATGTCGGCAGTCGAATTTCCAAAAGCTCCGTCGGACAAGAAAGCGTTGGAGGAAGGCTCGCTCCTTTCTCCGCGTTTCGATGCCGCAGGCCTCGTCACCGTCGTCGTCACCGATGCCGGCGACGGCATGCTGTTGATGGTCGCGCATATGAACGCCGAGGCGCTGGCGCTTACGCTTGAGACCGGCATTGCCCATTACTGGTCGCGCTCACGCAACGCGCTGTGGAAGAAGGGCGAGACCTCGGGCAATTTCCAGCACGTCGTCGAGATGCGCACGGATTGTGACCAAGACGCGATATGGTTGCGCGTCAAAGTGTTGGGCCACGACGCAACCTGCCACACCGGACGGCGTTCTTGTTTTTATCGGACGGTGGGGCTCAGCGACGGCAAGGCGGTGCTTGCCGGCGACGGTAGCAAGCCGCTGTTCGATGCGTACCAGACGTATCTGAAGCCGGTGTGAACCATTCGATATTCACAAACCACTCAGATTCATTATTCTCAAATATCCTTTTGGTAGAAGGGATATGGGACAAGGGAGATCATGATGCTCGAATGGGCGTCATTGCGCAGCAGACCTGACGTTCGGGAGGCCAATGGCCCGGCATCGTCCGGCGGCGCATCTGACCCGACGTCTCAGAAGAAGATCGGCATTTCGCTGGCGCTTGGCGGCGGTTGCGCTAGGGGCTGGGCCCATATCGGCGTTTTGCGCGCGCTCGACGAGGCCGGCATCGAAGTATCGATGATAGCCGGCACCTCGATCGGCGCATTGGTCGGCGGCTGCTACCTTGCCGGCAAGCTCGACGAGTTGGAGGGGTTTGCCCGAAGCCTGACCAAGCGGCGCATCTTCGGCCTTCTTGATCTCAATCTGCGCGGCAGCGGCCTGTTCGGCGGCATGAAGCTCGACGCGCGGCTGCGCGAACATCTGGCCGGCGTCCGCTTCGAGAACTTGTCCAAGCCGTTTGTCGCCGTCACCTCGGAGATTCGCACCGGCCATGAGATCTGGCTGTCGAATGGCTCGCTGATCACCGCCATGCGCGCCTCCTACGCGCTGCCCGGCGTTTTCGAGCCGGTGAACTGCAACGGCCGCATCCTGGTCGACGGCGCGCTGGTCAATCCGGTGCCTGTGTCGGTCTGCCGCGCCTATGAGCAGCCGCTCGTAGTCGCCGTCAACCTGCACTACGACCTGTTCGGCCGCGCCGCCGTGATAAAGCACAGCGCCGGTGAGCTGGTCGTGGAGAACGACGCGCCGAGACTCGGCCAGCCCGAGCATCAGGCCCATCATACCCGCCTTGGCATCACCGGCGTGATGGTCGAGGCGTTCAACATCATCCAGGACCGGATTTCGCGCGCCAGGCTGGCCGGCGATCCGCCGGACATGTCGCTGCAGCCGAAACTCAGCCATATCGGCCTGACTGAATTCCACCGCGCCGACGAGGCGATCAGCATCGGCTACCAGGCGACAAAGGCGCAGATCAGCGAACTGACCCGCCTGCAGTCCGTTCTGGTGTGATTGCAATCCACCGCCATTCTTAAGGTGGCCTGCATCACCTGAATATCAGCACACCTTACGCCAGCGCGGCATCGCTGATGCGAAACTGCACCGTGCGGTTGCCGTTCCAGTAATTGCCCAACAACGAACCGGCGATATGCACGGTCCTGCCCCTATTTTTAAACAGGAATTCGCCGAGCGCTGTGTCGACGGCACGGAACGCTATGGCTTGGATGTTGCCGCCGCTTTGCGACTGCAGGTCCACCCGAATGTGATTGGTGCCGATCGCGCGCGCATCGGTTAGCCGGTGGCGCGGCAACACGAACACCGGCGCGATGTGCCCGGCCCCGAACGGCCCGGCTTTCTCAAGCGCGTCGAGCAGCGCGATCGTGGCGCCCTCGGCGGCCAAGGCGCCGTCGATCGCCAGGCTTTCCTCATTCTGCAGCCGGAACACGTCGGCCGCGGCGCGCTCCTCGAAGAAGGCGCGCAACTCGCCGAGCTTCGCACGCTCGACGGTGATGCCGGCGGCCATCGCATGGCCGCCGCCCTTGACGATCAGTCCGGCAGCCGCCGCCTCGCGCACCAGCCGGCCGAGGTCGAAGCCGGTCACAGAACGGCCGGAGCCCGTGCCGATGCCGGTCGAATTGAAGGCGATGGCAAAGGCCGGCCGGCGCGCATAATCCTTGAGCCGCGAGGCGATCAGCCCGACGATGCCGGGGTGCCAGCTGTTGCTGGCCGTGACGACGACGGCGGGACCGTTGCCGCCGGCAAGCTCCGCATCGGCCTCGGCCCGCGCCTGCGCCAGCATCTCCTGCTCCATCTGCTGCCGTTCCTGGTTCAGCCGGTCCAGCGTCTCGGCGATGCTTGCCGCCTCGACGGGATCGTCGGTGGCCAAAAGCCGGCTGCCGAGCGCGGCATCGCCGATGCGGCCGCCGGCATTGGTGCGCGGGCCGATCAGGAAGGACAGATGGAAAGTGTTGATCGGCTCGCCGATGCGCGAGACCCGCGCCAGCGCCGCAAGCCCCTCATTCTTCTGTTGGCGCAACACCTGCAGCCCCTTGACGACGAAGGCGCGGTTAACGCCGGTGAGCGGCACCACGTCGCAGACCGTCGCCAGCGCCACCAGATCGAGCATCGAAAGCAGATCGACCGGCGCGGCATCGGGTAGCCTCTCGCGCAGCACCTTGGCCGTCTGCACCAGGCACAGGAAAACGACGCCGGCGGCGCACAGATGCCCCTGCCCCGACAGGTCGTCCTCGCGGTTGGGATTGACCACGGCCTCCGCTCGCGGAAGCGGGCCGCCGACCTGGTGATGGTCGAGCACCACGACGTCGGCGCCGGCTTCTCTGGCCGCCTCGATCGAGATCGCGCTGTTGGTGCCGCAGTCGACGGTGACGATCAGCTTCGCGCCGCGCGAGATCAAGTCTCGCATCGCTTCCGGATTGGGCCCATAGCCTTCGAAGATGCGGTCCGGGATATAGATTTCGGACGGTACGGAAAAATGCGTGAGAAAGCGCTTTAACAGCGCTGACGAGGCCGCGCCGTCGACATCGTAATCGCCGAAGATCGCCACTTTTTCGTGGGCGACGATCGCATCGGCCAGCCTTGTCGCCGCTTTCTCCATATCGGTCAGCGACGCTGGGTTCGGCAAAAGTTCGCGAATGGTCGGGTCGAGGAAGCGCGCGGTCTGTTCCACGCTGACCCCGCGCCCGGCAAGCACCCGCGCCACGATGTCGGGCACGCCATGGCCCTGCGCCATCGCCAAAGCGGCCATATCCTGGCGCTCAGTCAGCCGGTGTTCCCAGGAAACACCGGTCGCCGACTGCCTGACATCGAGGAAGAACCGTTTCTCGCCCGTCATGCGACGCGCCGTCTGCACATCATCCTTGCGCAGATATCAACATGCGACGGCCGGAGCAATTGCCGGGCAGCGAGCAATCCGGGGAAAGGTGTGGAAGGTTTCCCCGGATTGCGGCAAAGCGCCCGGCCAAGGCGAAATCAAAACTTGTCCAGATCCTGGTGACGCGCCTTGATCTCGCGCACCGTGCGCGAGGACGAGCGCAGCACGACGGTGTGGGTGGTGATGAAGGTGCGCCCGAATTTCACGCCGTCGAGTAAATTGCCGTCAGTGACGCCGGTCGCAGCGAACAGCACGTCGCCGCGCGCCATGTCCTGGGCGCGGTAGACCCGCTTCGGATCGGAAATGCCCATCTTCTGCGCCCGCGCCACCTTTTCCGGCGTGTCGAGGATCAGCCGGCCCAGCATCTGCCCGCCAGTGCAGCGAAGCGCCGCCGCGGCCAGCACGCCCTCCGGAGCGCCGCCGGTGCCCAGATAGATGTCGATGCCTGTCTCGTCGGAGTCGGTGGTGTGGATAACGCCCGCGACATCGCCGTCGCCGATCAGCCGGATCGCGGCGCCCGTGGCGCGCACGGCGTCGATCAGCCTGGCGTGACGCGGCCGGTCGAGGATGCACGCGGTGATGTCAGAGACCGCCACGCCCTTGGCCTTGGCCAGATTGGCTAGGTTTTCCTCCGGCGAGGCGTCGATGTCGATGAGGCCTTCCGGATAACCGGGGCCGATGGCGATCTTGTCCATATAGACGTCTGGCGCGAACAGCAGGCTGCCCTTTTCCGCAATCGCGATGACGGCAAGCGCGTTGGGTAGGTTCTTGGCGCAGATCGTCGTGCCTTCGAGCGGATCGAGCGCGATGTCGACGGCCGGGCCCTTGCCGGTGCCGACCTCCTCGCCGATATAGAGCATCGGCGCCTCGTCGCGCTCGCCCTCGCCGATCACCACCGTGCCTTTGATCGCCAGCCGGTTGAGCTCTTGGCGCATCGCGTCCACCGCCACCTGATCGGCAGCCTTCTCATCGCCGCGCCCGCGCAGCCTGGCGGCCGCGACCGCCGCCCGCTCGGTCACGCGCACGACTTCCATCGTAAGGATCCGGTCGAGACCGGCGGCGATGTTCTGGGCGATGTTCATGGATGGCATTCCTCGTTGTCGTGAGAGCGGTTCAGAACTGAACCGCTCTAATTGTTGCTTCGAGCAATTCCAGAACCATTGAGCGCCGGAATTGCTCCGCCTCCCGCCAGAGGCGCGCTTTTTCTGGCAAAGCTCCATGACAACGGCAAGACTTGCCAGGTCATTTTTCGAAATGACAGCAAAATCAATCGATTGAAGGCGGAACCGGACTTGGGCTTATTCCGCCCGCTCGATGCGGATCACTTGCGGCTTGTCGGTCAGATGACCATCCTTGGTGATGCCTTCGACGGCCCTGCGCACCGCAGCTTCCGTCGTCTCATGCGTGACGAGGATCACCGTCTTCTGCGCCTGCGTTTCCGCGCCGGCCGCCTGTTGAACGATCGATTCCAGCGAGATGTCATTGTCGGCCATGCGCTTGGCGATGGCCGCGAAGACGCCTGTGCGGTCATGCACGGTCAGCCGGATGAAATAGCCGCCGGCATGGCTGCGCATCTGCGCTTTCTTGTAAGGCTTCAGTTCCTTCGCCGGCCAGCCAAACACCGGAGCGTGCTGGAAGCCGGGGCGGCTCTTGGCGATATCGGCAATGTCCCCGATCACCGCCGACGCGGTGGCGTTGCCGCCGGCGCCAGGACCGGAAAGCAGAAGCTCGCCCAGAATGTCGGTCTCGATCGCCACCGCGTTGATCACGCCATGCACCTGCGCGATGACCGACGCCGTGGGCACCATGGTCGGGTGCACGCGCTGCTCGATGCCGCTTTCGGTGCGCTGGGCGACGCCAAGCAGCTTGATGCGGTAGCCGAGATCGCCGGCCGCGCGGATGTCGGCCTGGGTGATGTTGGAGATGCCTTCCATATAGATGTCGTTGGCGGCGATCCTGGTGCCGAAGGCAAGGCTGGTCAGGATCGACAATTTGTGCGCCGTGTCGTGGCCTTCGATGTCAAAGGTCGGATCGGCCTCGGCGTAGCCAAGCCGCTGCGCGTCCTTCAGGCAGGCGTCGAAGGAGATGCCTTCGGCTTCCATGCGGGTCAGGATGTAGTTGCAGGTGCCATTGAGGATGCCGAAGACACGCGTCACCGCATTGCCGGCCATTGCCTCGCGCATCGTCTTGATGACCGGGATGCCACCGGCCACCGCTGCCTCGTAATTGAGCAGCACGCCCTTCTTCTCGGCGATCTCGGCAAGCGCCACGCCATGCTTGGCGAGCAGCGCCTTGTTGGCGGTGACGACATGGCGGCCCGCCTCAAGCGCCGCCTTCACCGAGAGCCGCGCCGGCCCCTCGTCGCCACCGATCAGCTCGACGAAGACGTCGATATCGGCCTTTTCGGCCAGCTTGACCGGGTCGTCGAACCATTTCGCGGCGCTCAGATCGATGCCGCGGTCGCGCTTCGGATCACGGGCCGAAATGGCCGTCACGACGATGTCGCGGCCGCACTGCCGGGTGAGCTCGGCCGTCTTGTCGCGCAGCACGCGCGCCACCGAGGCGCCGACCGTACCGAGACCGGCAATTCCAACACGCAACGCTTCAGCCATGTCCGGCGAGGCCCCTCAAAAATTCAATAAATGTCGGCAAACTCAGCGATGAGCGGCTAAAGGCACCACATTGTTGGGCTGCTTGGCGGTGGTCGCGAGGAATTTCTTGATGTTGCGCGCTGCCTGGCGGATCCGGTGCTCGTTCTCGACCAGGGCCACGCGCACATAGTCGTCGCCATGCTCGCCGAAGCCGATGCCCGGCGCCACCGCAACATCCGCATGTTCGATGAGCAGCTTGGAGAATTCGAGCGAGCCGAGATGGCGGAACTGTTCGGGGATGGGCGCCCAGGCAAACATCGAGGCGGCCGGCGCGGGAATGGTCCAGCCGGCGCGGCTGAAGGAATCGACCATCACGTCGCGGCGCTTGTGGTAGACCTCGCGCACCTCTTCAATGTCGGCACCGTCGCCGTTCAGCGCATGTGCCGCCGCCACCTGGATCGGCGTGAAGGCGCCATAGTCGAGGTAGGACTTCACCCGCGTCAGCGCCGAAATCAGCCGCTCGTTGCCGACCGCGAAGCCCATGCGCCATCCAGGCATGGAGAAGGTCTTCGACATCGAGGTGAACTCGACGCAGACATCCATCGCGCCCGGCACCTGCAAAACCGAAGGCGGCGGGTTGCCGTCGAAGTAGATTTCCGAATAGGCGAGATCCGACAGGATGATGATGTCGTTCTTCTTCGCGAAGGCGACCACGTCCTTGTAGAAATCGAGCGAGGCGACCAGCGCCGTCGGGTTCGACGGATAGTTGAGGATCAGCGCCAGCGGCTTCGGGATCGAGTGGCGGATGCCCCGCTCCACCGCCGGGATGAAGCCGTCATCGGGCTCGACCTGCAGCGAGCGGATGACGCCGCCCGACATGATGAAGCCGAAGGCATGGATCGGATAGGTCGGATTGGGGCACAGGATCACGTCGCCGGGTGCGGTGATCGCCTGCGCCATGTTGGCGAAACCCTCCTTCGAGCCGAGCGTCGCCACCACTTGCGTGTCAGGATTGAGCTTCACGCCGAAGCGGCGCTGATAGTAGTTGGCCTGGGCGCGGCGCAGGCCCGGAATGCCGCGCGAAGCAGAGTAGCGATGCGTGCGCGGATCGCGCACCACTTCGCACAATTTGTCGACGATGGCCTTCGGCGTCGGCAGGTCCGGATTGCCCATGCCAAGGTCGATGATGTCGGCGCCGTGCGAGCGGGCGCTGGCCTTCAGCCGATTGACCTGCTCGAACACGTAAGGCGGAAGCCGGCGGACCTTGTGAAATTCTTCCATTTCAGTTCCAGACGATCGAAGGGAGCGCTTATGGCGCGCGATATAGACCTAATTGCAGTTGGGGTCGAGTGTCGGGTCGCATTTGCCCTCGATCTGCTTCAGCGTGTCATCGCCATGCGTGTTGGCAAGCGTCTTGAGCGCCGCCGAATTCGTCGGCGCCTTGACGCTGCCGCCCTTGGCGAGCTGCGCCTGCTGCTCGGCCTTGAGCCGGGCGAGGTTCGCCGCGGTCTCCTCCTTGGTGAGCTGCTTGGCGGCCACCTTCGGCGGGATATTGAGGTTGGGATAGGACCCGGTGTCCTTCGGGCCTTCAGTCAGCGCCGTAGGCGCCGTATTGTTCGGGCTGGTACTGGTGCAGCCGCCGGCGGGCAACAGCACGCTTACCAACCCCGCCACCATCGCCATGCGGCAAATAGAACCCGGCCTGAGAAAAAAAGTCCCGCCAACATTAATCGTCATATTGTTTTCCTGGCAGCCGGGTTACAGCGAATTGGACCCGGTCAGATGTCCCATGGTAATATGTCAAGAAAACGCTCCGGGAGGAACCCCGCGCACCATGTCCAAAGCTCCCGATTCGGACAAAGCGGAAAATGGCGGACCTTCGGCCATCGAGCAATATCTGGTGAAGGACCCCGAGCGTTTCGCCTTGAACATGGCCCGCATGATCGAGCAGGCCGGCAAGGCAGCTTCCGCCTGGACCGAACCGCGCGAGAAGGGCGAGGTGCGCGATCATGTCGCCGAACCGGTGGTCGACATGGTCAAGACCTTCTCCAAGCTGTCGGAGTACTGGCTGGGCGATCCGCAGCGCGCGCTCGAAGCGCAGACGCGGCTCTTCGCCGGCTATATGACGGTCTGGGCGAACGCCATCCAGAAGGTCAACCCCAACGCCGAGGCGCCGCAGGACGCGGTTCAGCCCGAGCGCGGCGACAAACGCTTCCAGGACCCCGAATGGGGCCGCAACGCCTTCTTCGACTTCTTGAAGCAGGCCTATCTCGTCACCTCGCGCTGGGCGAACGAGCTCGTCGAGCATGCCGAGGGCCTGGACGAGCACACCCGCCATAAGGCGAGCTTCTACGTCAAGCAGGTGTCGAACGCGATCGCGCCGTCGAACTTCATCCTGACCAATCCGGAGCTGTTTCGCGAAACGGTTGCCTCGAACGGCGAAAACCTGGTGCGCGGCATGAAGATGCTGGCGGAGGACATCGCCGCCGGCCGCGGCGACCTGAAGCTGCGCCAGGCCGACTACACGCCCTTCGAAATCGGCAAGAACATCGCCACCACGCCCGGCAAGGTCATCGGCCGCAGCGATGTCGCCGAGATCATCCAATATGATGCGGTGACGGAGACGGTGCTGAAGCGGCCGCTGCTGATTTGCCCGCCATGGATCAACAAATTCTATATCCTCGACCTCAACCCGCAGAAATCCTTCATCCGCTGGGCGATCGAGCAGGGCCACACAGTCTTCGTCATCTCCTGGATCAACCCCGACGAGCGCCACGGCGCCAAGGGCTGGGAGGCCTATATCCGCGAAGGCCTGCAATTCGGCCTCGATATGGTGCAGAAGGCCACCGGCGAAAAAGAGGTCAACGTCATCGGCTACTGCGTCGGCGGCACGCTTCTCGCGGCTGCGCTGGCGCTGTTGGCGCAGGAAGGCGACTACCGCATCAAATCGGCGACCTTTTTCGCCACCCAGGTCGACTTCACCTATGCCGGCGACCTCAAGGTCTTCGTCGACGAGGACCAGGTCGCTGCCGTCGAGCGCTCGATGAGCGAGAAGGGCTATCTCGAAGGCACCAAGATGGCGACCGCCTTCAACATGTTGCGCTCGGGCGACCTGATCTGGCCCTATGTCATCAACAACTACATGCGCGGCAAGGAGCCTCTGCCCTTCGACCTGCTTTACTGGAATGCCGATTCCACGCGCATGGCGGCGGCCAACCACTCCTTCTACCTGCGCAACTGCTATCTCGAGAACAATCTCTCGCGCGGCACGATGGAACTTGCCAGCCGCACCGTCTCGCTGGCCGACATCACCATCCCGGTCTACAACCTGGCGACGAAAGAAGACCACATCGCGCCCGCGCTTTCGGTGTTCCGGGGATCGCAGTTTTTCGGCGGCGACGTCGAATATGTGATGGCGGGTTCGGGCCACATCGCCGGCGTGGTCAACCCGCCGGCGGCTAAGAAATACCAGTACTGGACCGGCGGCAAGCCGGTCGGGGATTTCAACGCGTGGCTTGCCGCCGCGCACGAGCATCAAGGCTCCTGGTGGACGCACTGGCAGCACTGGATCGAGAACCAGGACAACATTCGCGTGCCCGCCCGCAAACCCGGCAAGCGTATGAAAACCTTGGGAGATGCGCCGGGCACCTATGTCAAGGTGCGTGTGTAACGGACTGTAATGTCTGGTGAGTTGACGGGCCGCCAAAACAGGGCGAAATGGTGGCGTCAATCGTTTGGCGGCCTCAAATCACCTTCCGACGCAGATTAATTCCGAGGCTTGCAGATTCGACACATATCCCGTTCCGGTTGGGAACAGGAGGGTTTATCGCGGCGCGGTGCTGGAGTGGCGCGGCGATGACGAACCGACCGGGTACCGAGGGGGATTTTATTTTGAAATCAGCAGGTTGGCGTCTCGCACGAGGGGAAAGCCGTAGCATCGCGGCAGCGCTTTTCTCCGTGCTTCTGGCCTCCTGCACCTCGACCGGCGACCCGACGATGTCGGTGGTTTCGCCCGCTTACAATTCAACCGCCACCGAAATGAGCGCGACATCCGCCGTAAAGGCCGCAACCGCGGCCGATTCGTCGCTGCAGGCGTCCGCGCCGGCCGAAGCGGCATCGACCGTGATGAGCGAGGGCGATACGCCTTTGCCCCAGAAGGTCGCCTATGTGCCGGAGACGCGGCCGCAAGCCGCCTTCCCAGCCGTCGCCGTCCCGGCGGACTCCGCTGCGATTGCCGGCCGCACGCCGCAACCGCTGGTTCAGCAGGCGCAAACGGCCGAACAGACGCAAACCGTCGCCCAGCAGGTCGCCGCCGGCGATGCCGCCGCCATTGCCTCGAAGGCGCAGGCGACCACGCAGGCCATGAGCAACGGCGTCTATGTAACCGCCGGCGAGCCCGCGCAGCCGCAGATCGCCGCGCCGAAGAAGAGCCTGTTCGCCTCGTTGTTCAGCACCACGCCGGCTTCGGCCGCTCCCGCGCCCCTGATCAACAACGCGCGTTCCGGCGAGCAGTCCGCCGCGCAGGCCAAGACCACGCCGCCGCCGGCCAAGCCGATCGTGACGCTGGCCTCGGCGACATCGGGCGACAAACCGGTGCAGCTCGCGTCGATCGACAATCCGGCCAATCACATCACCGGCGCCGATGCCCTGCCCGGCGTGCGCCAGACCGCGCTGTTCGAGATCAAGCGCAAGTCCGGCATCGACGACGAGAGCGACGTCGACCTCAACGAGGATGAGGGCGGTTCCTACCAGGTGGCGTCGGCCGCCGGCATGGCCAGGCTCGCGCCCAACGGTCTTCTGAAACAGAACGAAAGCGTCGACGTCGCCTGCCTCAAGCCGTCGCTGGTGCGGGTGCTGAAGACGATCGAGGGCCATTTCGGCCGCAAGATGGTCGTCACCTCCGGCTACCGCGACCCCTCGCGCAATCGTCGCGCCAACGGTGCCAAGAACTCGCTGCACATGTACTGCGCCGCCGCTGACATCCAGGTGCCTGGCGTGTCGAAGTGGGAGTTGGCGAACTATGTCCGCTCGATGCCCGGCCGCGGCGGCGTCGGCACCTATTGCCACACCGAATCCGTCCATATCGACGTCGGCCCCGAGCGCGACTGGAACTGGCGCTGCCGTCGCCGCAGCGGTGGTGGCGAGGACGGCTGAGCCCGCCTGCCCTTCGTCCGCCCAAGTGTTTTTTGTCAAACCCCAGGCGTTTAACAGCGTTGTGAAAAAAGTTGTCGCATGTGGCCGCCGATGGGTTGCCGGTTGGCAACAACGCAATTATAAGCCGCTTCGTCTGAGCGCGCCCATCGTCTAGCGGTTAGGACACCGCCCTTTCACGGCGGTAACAGGGGTTCGATTCCCCTTGGGCGTACCAGGCTTTTCAAGACCTTAGCTGAATATTTTTTGTTTCTGTCCAATTTCTGGCCAATATCCACTCGAATCGCGGGGAATAGAATTCGAGATGATTGCTCTGTTCGGCCGGGACTGCAGTCCTGTCGCGTGGCTGCACGACAGCGGGAATATCTTCGACCAGGATTTGAAATTCGTTGCGCTTGTCCGAGGTGGGAACGTTTTCAGGGCCTTCGATGTAGCTTGGCTCGGCCCGGTAGACCATACGACCCTGATGGACCGAACCGGACTACCGGTCACGTTCGGCAACGGCTACGCGCCAAAGAGCCGACTGGCTCCTTTGGAGCCCGTGCAGCCGCTGAAACCCTTGAAGCCGCTGCAGCCTCTCAGACCTCTGCCACCACCTACGCCTTTGGTGCCTCTGGTTCCACTCGGTGGGTGGTCAGCCTTGGACTTTGACGAATACCTTCGATCGTAAAAAGGCCCGGAAAGCCGAAGCCGCCGGGCCAATGAAAATGAGCCAAGAACGGGAGCATTCTCCTCCCGCTTCCGCCGTTCGTCAACCGAACCCCTTCGCCGCCCAATAGTGCGCGCGGAGGTCCATGGCGTCGGGATCGAGTGGCAAAGTTGGAATCTGCACCTTTGCCTCGATCTCCCGCACGATGTCGCCCGATGGCAGCCGCCTTGCGTTCTCGCGTAGCTTCTTCTCTGGCTTGGCGGCAGGGCCTCGGCCGTCAGGCTCCCGCCCATCGACATGCTCGCACACGTCGGCGATGTCCTCGCCCTTGCGCCAGCCGGTCCCGATCCCGACAAAGCCAAGCTCGGGCTCGCCGTCGTCGGTTAGCCAGCGGCCTTCCTCTACCTTGCCGGCGAGCGTCTGGTCGACATGCTCGGTCCAGCCCAGCTCCGGCTCTTTGTCGTCCTGACCCCAGGAAAGGCGCGCCTGGCTGTTTTCATTCTGCCAGCCAAGCGAATCCTCCAATTCGCTCTCGTCGACCTCGCGGTCTTCACAGGCGCTGCCGCGGGCATCCATGATGAAGCTGCTGATTACCCTTGGGCCGTTCCCTGTCCAGCCGAGCCAAGGTTCGGCGTCATCGCCGTCCTCGAGGTCGCAGTCGGGCGAGAGATCGTCCAGCATGTCGATTAAGGCTTCGATCGATCCGGCGAGCGACTTGCGACTGGTGCGGTCGATCTGCAGGGTGAGCAGTCCGGGTTCGGCAAATTGCTCAGGCTGAGCGCTTTGCGCGGCGACATAGGCCTCAGCCTTTTTGGTGAGTTCGAGGTCGCTCATGATGCCGCCCCATCGATATCGGCGACAAGGCTTTTGAGCAGTTCATCGTCCTCGTATGTGCCCTGCCAAGTTTCATTGACGCGAAGCTTGACCTTCATTCCGACCAGCGAGCTGGCGCGTGTGGTCAGGATCTCGCGGGCGATAGCCGCGGCGGCCTCAGTCAATCGGGCCTGTTTCAATTCAGCCTCAAGCATGTCGTCGTGAAAGTGCCCTTGGCCCGTGCTCTGGAATAGCCCTTCAAGCTCCTCGACCCTATCGGCCGCAGCATCCATCGAGGCGTATGCTGCCTTGAATTCGGCATCGAGGCGAAAGAGTTTTTCGTCGCTCATGACAGCCTCCGCTGCACGAGCAGGATGCGGCCGGAAAAGCGGCCGATGATGATTACCCGGTCAGCGGGCATAGCTCCGCCGGCTGCCGGAACGGTGGTGTTCGGCATCGTATTGCTCCATGAGCATCGTTGATGTAACGTCATGCAAATTAAATGACTTCGGCGCTAAGTCAATACAATTTGAATGAAGTTGGAGCAGATGACGATCACAGCAGGGCAGTTGAGGGCCGCCCGCGGCCTCATTGGTTGGTCGCAACAGGATCTCGCCGACAAGGCTGAAGTAGGCCGTGCGACGATCGCCGACTTCGAAGCGGGGAAGCGTGCGCCCTACGCCACCACGTTAGCGCGCATGCAAGAGACGCTGATCGCGGCCGGCGTCGAGTTCATTCCAGAGAACGGCGGTGGCGCCGGTGTGAGGCTGCGGAAGAACGGTGGCCAAGACGGTGGCGGCTGACAGGCTACTGCGACCGCTCCACCGCAAACGTTGGCGCATCATCGCCTTCACCAGCTTGGAGAAAATCCACCACGGCAGAATGAAGTCGTTCGGCGACGATCCTGTTCATCGCAAGGTCAATCTTGCCGCTGTCAGTCTCTAGGTGAAGCAGTCCGATTAGCGGCTCTACTGAAAGCGAGGTCGTCTCGGCGGCGAGAAGTTTGACGAATCCGCTCTTGCCAGGCTTATGTTTCATGCTCCACCTCCATCGGACGCAAATCCTGCCGGCCACTCGATGAAATCGCCAAGCGCGCCCTTGCGGGAGCCGGCTTTCGTGTTGTTTGGCGTCAAGCGACGCGATTGGCCTGGAAGTATTTTAGCGTCGACGGAGTGGTAAACGGCGACGCTGCTACCCCAGCACACAGCCGCACGAAGTGCCGCGTTCCAAAGTCCTGCTTCGCAATGAAATAGCCTTTGTCAACCATCCGCGAAATGCCCGTGGAGAGCCTCATATCGGGCTTGCGATAGTAGACGTAGCTCGGCCCTGTGATGAATTCATGCTCGCCCCCGTCGAACTCACAGGTCGCGTCATGCTTGATGTTCGGACGAATACTGCAAATTGAAATCAAGAGGTGCTGACCATCTCCGCACCGCTGAGTCACTACGACGAAAAGGTGCTTCAAGTTGCCCGGGCCGGAGGGAATCAAGAGCGTTCCCTGTGGGTACGGAGCATAGCTCATCCTTGAAAAGACAAGGCCTTCGCTAGTTTCCGGCGCTCATCGATCTGCTGGCTCAGAGCTTTGGCATCTGGCTTACCCAGCACCCGGAAAATTCTTTCATAGGGAATATCGTAGGACGATCCGTCCGGATCCTCCCATTCAGGAACGTTTTTCTTTTCGTGTGTCCAGTCCCTGATCGCGTACTTATCGAACCCGCCAAATTTCCCCCATAGATAATCGAGTACATCTATCTCTGCGGGGCTCAGGTCTTCAAGAGATGCAAAATCCACCCCTTCCCTTACGCTGACATCAAACCCCTTGCGTGGGGAAACGTAGCGTTGCCAGGCATCTGCCTCGAGACGTCCATCAACAAAGTTATTCGTTATGGATGTCACCGGGCCGTCTGGCATGGACACCAGCCGGTCGTAAAACATCGGCTCGTCGTGCCGGTTCATAAATTCACGATCGGCGAGGTAGAGCAACTTCGCCAACTTCAGCACATTGATCTTGCCGCCGGACTTGAGCGCGAAGTAGGCAACTGCCTGAGCCGCCTTGGCGGCGTCATATCCTGGCAGTAGCATCGTCATTTCGCTCCATCTCTTCGGCATCACAGCCGAAGAGTCTCCCCCGAGCCTCGAATCGAACTGTATGCCCAATGCCATACCCACACAATATGGTGCCATTGTGCAGTGCGGCAACCAGTACGGCCACGGTCTTCATCCTGACACCATAGCCTGAAGGAACAGTTTCGAAGGGGAGTCCCGCCAGCGCGCGTTTCCTCTAGCCGCTTTCTTACGCCGCCCTTGCCTCGATCGCCTTCTGACTGGCTTCCCTGGCCAGCGCCATGCACTGGAGAGCCATTGACCGGGACAGGCCTTGCTGCTTCTCAACCCACAGGCCAAAATGCCCGCGCGGCAGAGTTTCCTTCATGTGCATCAGCCAGCACCCGACCTTGAGCTTGATCTCGGCCGACCAGCGGCCTCCAGGAAGCGTCACGACGTCGTTGTCGGCCGGCTCCGGGTCCGGTGGCGCCATTAGCGCAAGATAAGCCCAGTGGACGGCCTGCTGCCTATCCAGAGGCAGCTTGGCGAACTGGCGAACCGTCATGCCGCAGCCAAAGGCCAAGACCGCGGTGTGGCGCTTCTCGCCCCGCATTCGGCCCAGGCGACGGTATTGCCATTCGTTCGGCAGGCGATAGGTGCCGACGCCATCGACCTCGATCTCTGTCATGCCCGCGCCTCCTCGGTGAGTGAGCGGATCATGCATAAGTCGCGGCTTATCGGCAAGACAGCCGGTTAACCTATTCGGTGGAACGCAGCGCACCCCAACTTGCTTGTGCCCTCAACTTGCGCGATTCTGATCCGTGGGGGTGGTGGCTTGGGGAAGCACCACGATGACATTTGTTGATTACTACGAGCTGCTGGAGATCAGCCCGAGGGCGACGCCAGAAACGATCGAGCGTATCTTCCGCTACTTCGCTAAACGCTACCACCCGGACAATCGGGAGACTGGCGACGAACGGCGCTTTAGCGATCTTGTCGAGGCGCACAACACGCTCAAAGATCCTGCCAGCCGCGCCCAGTACGACATCCATTACGGAGAGTACTTAGGCCATCAGCGTGAGACGGCTCAGGAAGCCAGCGACCCACGGGTGGTCGAGAAGGACACGATCGTTCAGGACAGGGTGCTCTCTTTGCTCTGCATGAAGCGCCGGCAAGACGTCAACAATCCGGGTATCGGCGACGAAGAGCTCGAACGTCTGTCGGGCTGTTCGCGCGAGCACCTCGAATTCCACCTGTGGTATCTAAAGGCAAAGGGTTTCATAGGAAGGACCGAGAACGGGACGTTCGCCATCACAGTGCAAGGCATTGATCGCGCCTACTCGGAACGGCAGGAATCTAGGCCGGTCGCTACAAGACTGCTGGAAAGCACGGCCAGCTAACATTCAACTAGTCGCGGTTTATCGGCAAGCGTCATGCTCGCAAGCGCTGTTCGGCGCCGCGGGAGAGAATGCTGATTTCGGCTTCGGTCAGTGTGATCTGATAGCGCTGTTTGGAATGCTTCGAGTAGATGTCGTCAGCAACAATCGAGACGGTCACATCGCCGTTTTCGTCGATCTGCACATCCTCGATCCGCAGCGGCGCTGAGTATATGCATTTCGGTGATCCTGACTTCCGCGCAGGCTGAGCAGACAATCGCATGTGAACGCTGTCTTGGGTTAACAAGTCGTCGAGAAGATACTTTACGAATTCGTAAGGTCGCAAATCGTTCGTTCGCATGACGGTGTGCTTTGGCGAGTATTGCTATGGTTCTGCTGCCTGTGCGGGCTCTCCCTCAAGAGCCCCACGGTCGGCCCGGCAGCCATCCTGAGCTGGCCTGCCGGGCCGGTAGCCTCACGGGCAGATGGCCTTCGACGCGCAACGGGCGAGATTGAGCAAAACCCGGTGGAACCATCAAAAGTATATCTATCTATGGCGCGCCGCTAATTTACCCTCGTCTGCAGCCGACTCAACCACCCTAACCCGAGTCGGTTAGGCCCGGCGGTTCAACCAACGCAAAGCCCAAAGCGGAACTGTCGGGCCGCTAGGACTTCTAGCCCTTCCGCTGCTCTGGCGTCATCGCGTGGTTGGTGAACTGGAGGTTCCGGTCGTCGCGGCCGGCGGCGCGGCACTCGTGGCAGTAGATCACTTTCACCAGATCCCAATGCAGGCAGCCGTGGTCTGGCCCGAGCCGCTTCACCAGTTCGGCAACGTCGAGCAGCGCGGTGCGCCTGCATGTGAGGCAACAGACCGACAGGCCCGTGCCGGCCGCGAGCTTCTTGCCAAGCGTGTCTTCAACGAAGGGATATTCCTTGCCCATGGCGATCTCCAGAGAGGTCGCCCCATCCGAGCGCGATATGGCGTTTGCATATCATCGTTGGCAAGAGGCAGGAGCAAATATCGTTCCTCCCTTCGAAGGATGATGTCAGCGGTACATCGCGCTAGTTTGCTGAGAGAAGATCGGCATTTCCTCTTCAGCCGATCGTTCCGGCACCCGTCGCTGACTGCGGATGTACCAGCGGCGACGGGAGCGGCGGCGCGATGAGTTCCATGCCCAACGGCTATTTGGCTTCGCTAATGGGTAAGGCCCTCATCCGCTTCGCCTTCCTCCGCTTCCTCAAGAGCCTCGAGTAGCGAGACGAAGTTGAGCGGCAATTCCGGATCGACTTCCAGCCCTAACAGCTTTTGTAACGCGCGGCGGTTTTGCTCGTCTCGGATCATCGAGCGAATGAATTCCGCGCCACCGTGGAGCCGCCTTTGTGCCATGGAGGTTCGTCCCCGAATTGGGTCCAACCCCATTAGCCGGGACAGGTTCCACTCCATTGTCAAAATGCACATGAGGGCGGGTCATCGGGCGCCGGCCCCGGCAAAGAAAACCCAGAATGAGGATTGAAAGAGCCCGCCTGCCATGGGTGCCAGGCGGGCTCTTTATCGGGCCTCCCTGCGGATTCGCATTTCCAGTGTGGGCCTGGTTGCGATGGACCCCACCCGACGCAGCGCGCGGATACAAGCAGCCTGTCCGCGAACCACCTTTTTGGTCAACTTTACGCCGGGTCCGATGTTCCATTAGCAAATGCTTGACTAAGCCACTGCCCGCTCCAGAGTCATCGCATGGCGAAGGGCTCTTTCAACATTGGCGATGAGGTCGCCATCACGGCCAAGGTGCGCAGACGGGTGACGGAAGACCGAGTGAGTGTGTCCATTCCGTCCTATGGCCAGCCGCATTCGATTGTCGATCGAACGTCGAAGGTGAAGCACGGCCAGGAAATCGAGCTTATCGGCGATGTTACCCGTGTCGATGAGGAAGCCGGCAAGGTGACCGTCAACCTGGGTATTCCTGTGACCGTGAAAGCTGAAACTCTCAGGCTGGTGACGCGCTACGTTCCGCCGAAGCGGAAGGTGCCGCTGATCGACAAGGCGACATAAAAAGAAAAACCGTCGGCCCGAGATTTGCGCTGTATGCTCCTGTTTTGAACAGCTTTTAACCGATTGCTAACGAAACTCTTGCCGCCCTTTGGTTGCGGGCTTATGCTTGGCGCACGGGGAAATAGCTGCGGCTAGTGGGGTGTGGAGGGCACTGCGATGCTTCGCGTCTTGCGTGAATTCTGGAGGGATCAGCGCGGCGTCGCGATGATTCTGGTCAGTGTGATGCTGCCGGTGCTTGTCGGCTTCGCGCTTCTTGCAGTCGACATGAGCCGCGCGAACGGGCTGCATGCAGATTTGCAGAAAGGCGTCGACGCGATTGCCCTTGCCGGCGCCGCGGAACTCGACGGCAGATCGGACAGCATCGTCCGCGCCAACAGCGCGATCAACAATCTCATCGCAAACCACACTCGGTTTTCGACCCTCGGCGACCACCAGATTGCCCGCGCCGACATTACGGTGACTTACTTGACTGGTATTCCCGCCAGCGACAACACGGCGCTTGGGGCCAACGGCGTCGATGCGAATGGCGTCAACTGGGCCAGCATCGATCCGACTGCAGTGAGCCTAGTCGTTGTCACCTTGAATGCATCGAGCGGCGGCACCTTCGAGAGCATTTTCCCGGTGAGCATGTCGAGCCGCAGTACGATGGATATACGGCCGCAAGCGGTTGCGGGCTTCAAGCAATCGATCTGCGAAACCGTGCCGCTCTTCATGTGCAACCCCTTCGAGACGGCGACGCCGGCAACCAGCCAGACCATCCAGCAGGCCTTTGCGTCGGGCAACACCTACGGTCGTGAGTTCCGGATTCTGAAGGTGGATTCGAATCCTGGTCCGGGCAATTTCGGTTTGATCGACAACAATCTTACATCCTTGCGCGATGCCATCGCCATGGGCACCGCCGGCACCTGCTACAGCCGAGACGCACTAACCACGAAGACCGGTGTGACCCTCGGGCAGGTGAACACCGGGCTCAACACCCGCTTCGACCTGTACAGCGGCTCTCTCTCCAAGAACAACAAGGATTGGAATTACCGGCCCGCCAGCAATGTCCGCAAAGGCCAGAAGACCGGCTGTAACAAATATGACCCGGTGACCGACAACACGGCGTTACCTCTTCCTCCCGGCGAGGGCTACAACGACACCTTGGGCAGATCGCTGCCGATGTCAGGCCAAGGCTTCTGGAGTAGCTACTGGTCCATCAACCACGGGACTGCCTATCCAAACGTGCCGAGCGCCACAAACCCGACAGGTTCCAAGACGGCTCCGGCATCGCGATATGACGTCTACAACTATGAGATCGCCAATAACCTGGTCGGCGACAAATCGAAGGCGCCGACAAAGGAGACAGGTAATCCATCCTGCTTCAAAGGTGACACACCCACCGCAGCGCCAGACCGCCGCTTGCTCAACATGGCAATCGTCAACTGCATAGCGAACCAGGCGAAGATCAACGGCCATATTCAGCTAAAGCCGGACGGCTATGTCAGCGTGTTCGTTAACACCCCAGTTCAGAAGCAGGACAATACGAAAGACCCGGAAGACCCATCAGCGGGCGAGAAACCCATCAGCATCGAGATCGTCGATGTCGATGGCAGTTTTGCGAACAACACTTTGGTCGACAAAGCCTTCAGAAACGAGGCGCAGTTGTACCGATGAGAGCAGGCCTGATCGCGGCCATGGTCATGTTTTCGGGGCCGTCAATCGCCGACGAAATGTCGATGGTTGATTGCAACATCCTCAGCAATTCGGCGTCGATAGGGGCACTGAAGCTTCGTGAGGCGATCGGCCTGGTCAAAGGCCAGGCGCTTCATGAGGTCATTCCCGTTTTGCCGGAAAGCGCCAAGGACGAGGCCAAGGATGTCGAGGATGCCCGGGTCGGTGTGGAGTCGGCGATCCGCGAATACATGATCTCTCTTGATGCTTTTTCGAAGGCGGTGAGGGACTGCGGAAACTAGACTGACAAAGGCATCTGCACGGCGAGCTCGTCGAATGACCATCCTTCCGCTCGTGATCAATCCGGGCTGGTATACTTACGTTCTCAACGAGAACGTCGATGAGATGCGCCCTGGCATCTATGAGTGGCATATAGCGGGCGTCGGAACGTACATAGGGAAGTACACCTGGATCAGCAGGCCTAAACGAGAGTACGAACGAAACGTGCTGAAGATACTGAACGGCCGTCCCTATCGGCCGCAAAAACCAACAGGCTTCAGACGGATCCATCGCGAACTGTTTGACGCCTATCGGAATGGTCGGCAGATCAGGCTGACAATTCTTGAAAACGTCGAGCCGGCGCTTCTCGCTAAGCGTGAGAGCGAATTGATTGCCGAGCGAGGAACTTTGAACGGTAGATGAGTCCAATGGAAGAGATGACGGATGAGCAGGAATCTGCGGCCAAAAGGTTCTCAGCCTCGCCTCGGAGATGACAGATGCACTTCAGCGCGCGAGAGATTTAGGCGTCCCCATGATCCTTCAGGTGGATGATCTCGTCATCGGCGAGATGGTGCATACGCAGGTGATTGCTCGGCTGCAGATAGAGTGAGAACCCGCTACGGTCCAAAGCTGGGTCGACACCTCCAACGAAGGTCTTCGACGCGGATAGCGTGAACGTGAAGTCGTCCGTTGTTGTCGCCTCGGTCGTTGCACTCCTCGTGGGCTTCGCGATCGTCCACGCTTCGCGGGCTGAATAAGTCGCGGCTTATCGGCAAGGGACGGCTGCTGCCTACGCGAAGCGAGGGAAGGCAGCGGTCGGCACACTGAAGCCGCTGTCTGACGCATAGCGTGCAACACCCTTGGTGATGCGGAGCTCGTCAATCCAGCCATTCAAAGGAGCAAGCGTGGTCTGGCCCGGCACTGTTCCAATGCCGAAAAGGCCGGTGCCGTCTCTCATGGTCTGAGTGTAGATAGTTTTCGCCACCATGTTCCCGTCGCGATAGATCCGGAAGTTGTTGAATTCATCGCGGTCTGCCGCAAGATGGTACCAAGTATCCACAGCGGGCGTCCACGCGACCTCGGTATCTCGCGTTGTGCTGGATGTGTCGTAGAATCTGAACTGCAAGCTCCCGGAGCTCAGCCAGAAAAACCACGAGCAATTGGTTACGGATGATCCCCACTGCCCGCAAAATGCTTCCGACGCGCTGAACCCTGTAGCGAAGCGGACAAACAATTCGACGGTGAAGGGCAGTGAGCCGAAAGTGAAGTCGGGGCTGTCTGGTGCCGTGATGGCATCGCCTGTGCCGTCGAAGAGGACTGAACTGGATCCGATCTTCGCTTGGGCTGTATCGATCTGGGCGTCGCCAACGAAGGTCAGCGTCTTTGGTGCCGCGCTCTGGTCTGTCGTCGTCGTCGCGCCATCCGCTCCCTCGAAGCCGCACAAAAGCACTGTTTTCGGAAAGAACGGATCGCCGGCCGCACCCTTGCGCCAATTTTTGCGATCGTTGAGCATTTCAGGGAGGAGCATCAGTGCGTCTCCTTTTCAGTGCAGCAGCAGCGCGCCGACGACGGCCAGCGATGCGAGGAAGGCGAGCAGCGGCATCATGCGGAGCCCTTCACGTTGAGCTGAGCCAACTGCCGCTCGCCCATCTCGTCGATCGAGGCGGCGAGGTCCGTGAAGAACAGCTCGACCCTGTGGCCAGGCAGGGCGAACCTGTGGATCGAGCCGTCAGGCCGATGGAACTGGAAGGCGAGGTATTTGCCATCCTCTGACGTTCCCAGCCAGTAGGAGACGAACTCGACATCTTCGAAGCTGCCGAACTGCGCCTTGAATTCAGCGCGGTTCTTCTCGACCACCGGAGCGAGCTCGGGCGGCGATTTCCACCATTTGCCAGGGTGCTTCTCATTAGCCATCAGGTGCCCCTCCTCGGCGAACGGCCAGCGCTGGCGCGCGCCGCCTTAAGAGAAACCTTTTGAAGCTGGTACGCGACATAGTCAGGCGCGATCAGGTCGATGACGTCGCGGGGGCCAAGGCCGAAATCCATCTTGACCAGCACCGTCTTGCCTGACGTGTTTTCTTGCTGGGGTGACGATGCTGCAGCCACCGCAAGCCCTCCGCCGGCGAAGCGCGGGATTGCGAGCGAGCGGCTGACGTTGTCGACGACACCGCCCATCCTGAACCCGCGCAGCCCCGAAAGGATGTCTCGGCCATAGTTCCAGGCATTGAGGGCATCGACGCCAATCCGCTGCACTGCCTCGGCCGTCATGATGTATTCGCCGTTGCTGAGCCAAGCCAGGATCGAATCCGACTTCGGGCCACCGGCGCCGCGCACATAGCCACCGCCGGCAAACCCGCCGTGGCCGCCGCCGCTGTCGCTTGAGCCAGATGCCTGCGCGCGGAGCTGCTGGGCTTGGGCGACTGCCGCCTGCAACGCCGAGATGATCGAGGCGATTTCGGTCCGGATCTGTGCGGCAAGGCTGCTGATGACCGAAGAAAGGTTACCGAAGCCGCCCTGGACGAGAGCACTGAGGCCGGAGAAGATGCCAGAGAAAACCCCAGGCAGCGCCTGGAACGGCTGCGCGAGGTTTGTTGCCGCCTGCTCTGCGCCGCTGGTATCGATGTCGGAAAGCGCGCTGTTGAGGCCACCAACGGCTTCTGACGCGGCATCTGGCATCTTCTGCACGTCGGTGATGACGCCGTCGACCGCAGTCTCCACCGCCGAGTTCAATCCGCCCCCAACGCCGTCGTCAGGGTTGAGCGCGGCCTTCAAGCCGGTGGCGGCTTCATCGGCCGCCGGCTTGATTTTCTGAACGTCGGAAACGACGCTATCGACCGCGCGGGAAGCGGCATCCGGCTTGATGGCGTCGGGGACAGCTTTGACCGAGTTCGCCACCTCCTGCGCGACGGTACGGACATGATCGCCCGCCGCCTGCGCACTGGTGGCCACACCGTCGAGCGCGGCCTTTGACTGGTCGGCCCTCCTCGCAACGCCGTCGACAACATCGAAAGTTTCCTTGGAGATGCTGCCGCCGGCGCCACCCCCTCGAAAGACCTGGATAGTGTGATCGAGATTCTTGACCTTGGTGTCCGCCCCATCAGCGGCAGCGCCAGTCTTGTCGAGGCCGGCCGCAGCGTCGGTGCCGAGAGCCTGGAAGCCAGCGCCAGCTTGCCGGGCCTGGAACTGCGCATCGGTGATCTTGTGGGTGAGCAGGTCGAGGAAGTCGGCCGAGGGCTTAATCTTCGTCTGCAGCTCGGTCGCCTTGTCGGTGAGGTGCACGAAGGCATCGGCTGCGGCGTTGAGTTCGGGATTGGCAGCACCGATCTCCTTCACCGCCTTGAGATAGGCGTCGAGACTGCCGCCCGCGGCAAAGTCACGGAGTGCTTGGCTGAACGGATTTTCCTTTGCCGGAGCCGCCGCGAGGTCGCGCAGGCGCTTCAACTCGGCTTCGAACGCCGGTACCAAATCCTGAAGGGCGGCGCGCTGTTGGATGATGAGACCGTTGCGGATCTCATCGGTCATGTTCTTGACGTTGTTGCTGGCCTTCGCATAGGCGCCAGCGACGCCCTCTACCAGCCCCTCATGGCGCTGTAGTGCCGCTGTAGCTGCGTCAGTGCGAGTGACCCAGATCGTGATACCGGCCGCAACCGCAGTTAGGGCAGCAACCCACGGATTGGCGAGCAGGAAGGTGCTCAACGCCGACAGCGATTTGATGGCAACGGCCCCGGCCTGGATAATTAGCTGAATGGCGCCAGCAGCGCGCGCGATTGCGAACGTTACCAGAAGCTCGCCGCCGGTGAGGCCGGCACCGCTGAGCGCGTTTATGGCCTTGGCCGCCAGGTCGGCGCCTGCGCGTATCTTCTCGAAAGCTGGGATTACCAGACCAGTGATGACCCGGCTGACGTCTTCGCCGAAGCCGACAATGCCGTCTCGCAGGGTGAGTATCCAGCGATTTGAGGTGACGTCGGAATCGCGGCCGGACAAAGCGGCGAAGAAGTCGGCCACCAGCACCTTCGCACGCGCCAAAGCATTGTTGGCGAAGTCGAGGACGGCGGCGCGGTTGCGTAGGATCAGATCGCGGAAGGCGTTGGCCCCCGTCGTGAAAGCTGGAACGAAGATCAGACCGATGCCACGCAGGACGCCACCTATGGCCTTCTGAAGCTCATTGAGTGCGTCATTGAACTTCGCGGCGGCTTTGATTTGGTCGTCTGTGAAAACGATGCCGAGCTCGGCGGCGCGAGCCTTGAATTCCTCAATTCCCGCGGCGCCCTGGTCCAGGAGAGGGATCAGTTTAGCACCGGCCTCCCCGAAGAGTTTGAGAGCCACCGAACTCTTGAACGCGCCGTCGGGGAGTCGCTGAAAGGCGGTCGCTACCTCAACCAGCAACTGCTCATTGGTCTTCAGCGACCCGTCGGCGTTCTTTACCGAGATGCCCAGGTCGTCAAACCCTGTTTTCATCTTGGCTGCGCCCGACTTCGCCTTATCGCCGGAGGCCTTCGAATTGTCACCGAAACGCGTGACTTCAATGTTCAAATCCTTGAAAACCTGTGTGGTGTAGCCAAGCCCTTTGACGATATCCTGCCCAGCCTGGCCGAATGATCCGCCGATTTTCTTCCCGCCTGCAGCGGCCTCATTTGCCGTCTTCTGCACCTGCTTCGAGAAGGTTCCCAACGCGGTGTTGAGCTGCTGCTGGCTGACGCCGACCGAGTCGGCCGCAAACTGCCACTCCTGATAGCTCTTCGCCGAAAGACCGGCCGCCTGTGCAGCCTTGCCGGCAGCATCCGCCGCTTCGGCTCCCGACTTTGCGAGGAAGAACAGGCTGGCGCCGACGGCATCGGCAGCGCCTTTAAGGACTGTGAGCGCGATGATCGAGCGCTTTGCGACGAGCTCGACCTGCGCGACTGCGTTGGCGATATTGTTGCCGATGCCGGCAAACTGCACCTTCTCAGCGGCATCCTGGATCGAGGCTAGGGCCTTCTCGCCTGTGCTGCCGAGCTTTTCCAACTCGGCCGTCATCGCCTCGCCGCCGAGAAGCTTGATCAGTACATTGATCGCGTTACGCTCAGCCATCGGTCAGCCTCCAAATCTAGCAAGTCGGTCGGGGAAAGACCCCATCAGGTACGAGGAGCCCGGCAGCTTGCTTTGCGCCGATGCATCGGCCGCGTTGAAGAGCCGCGTCGCCATCTCGACAGCGCGCTCGGCGGTGATATCGGGAAGCGTCAGCGCCAGATCGACGGCGCCCGCCAAATGCCGGCGGTTGTTCTCGCAAAGCCGGACAATGGCCGCGAAGCGCTCTCGCTCCTGCGCGGCACCGCGGAGCTTTCCCGCCTCGAGCCCCTCGGCGTAGCCGGCGTCGTAGGCCTCGCTGCTCTCGTCCACTTCGGATGTGATTGGTGCCATGGTGTGCTTCCCTCGCTCTACGGCCATCTCACCCAGCCGCCCTTAGCGATCGGGCGCTTCCTGTGCGTAGTTAGCTTGGCCTGGTTCGATGCAGCATCGGCCGCCTCCTTGGATAGGCGCTTAGCGCGGGCCTCGGCCACGTAGTCGCGGTCTTCTACCTCTCCCGCCTTCACCGCTCTGGTGCGCTCGGCGTAATACTCGGTGAGGGAAGCGCCAACGCTCTCCGAAACGGGTGTGTAGTGCCAGAGTTGGGGGCTGATCAGCACGGGTTGGCCCCATTGGTCGATCACGTAAGGCATCTTCAGTCCTCCAGTTCCAGGACACGGTGTTTCGCCGGCTTGCCGGTTCTCAGCTCTTCGCGCAGGAGCGCCCATTTTTCGGAAAGCCGCTGGCAGTCGGAGGCAACGATGGCGTCGATACGCCCGCGCTCCCGGGGATCGGTGGTGATCAGCGCCGGGAGTCCCTTCAGCATGCCCAGGAAGTCGTCGGACACTTCGTCGAACGACTGCAGCGCCTCGGTCATGGTGATATGGTCGGCGTCGAACTTCCGGATCCGCGACTGGATCATCTCCGCCTTCGCGGCGTTCAGCCGATCGCTGGTCGGATTGTTCCGGCGCTCGGCCGCCCCCTTCATCATCGCCCCATAGCTGGCGATCGCATCGCGCAGCACGTAGCGCCCGTCGTCGTTCGCAGAGAACCATCCTTCAGCCACGATTTGTCGGATGCGCCGAGTGGTGATCCCAAGCGTTTGAGCAAGCTCTTGCTGGCTGACAGCGTGCGTTGCGGCGTCGATTTTCATGCCGCCTCCGAGGAAGCGGAAGTGTGTTTTTCAATCGGCCAAAAATGCAGAAGGCGCGCGCGCAAGCTGTCCCGCTGTACCTGTCGCCATGCAACCGGAACCTTACATAGGGGTATGGGCACAACCTCAAGGTGGTGGCGGCCGACCGCTGTCCAGTTCAGTCGGCCGCCATTGGCTGCAATGCTGTGTCGATCGGCGCGCCCGCATCGAATCTCCACAACATCAGACAGCCGCACTACCGATCGGAAGGAGTGGCCAACCGATAGCGATGAACGGCTCCACCTCGCGAGTGACCCGCCGCTCATGTTCACGCTGCTTGCTCGCTGTTGTTGCTGGCATGGTCATCGGCGATGGGGATTAGCTCGACGACAGGCTGGCCAGCCTCAGCGGGTGGCGCCGGCTTCAGGGTCGCAAGCTCCTGCAGGCGAGCCAGGATCGAACGCGAGCTGTGGATACCAACTCGGAACTGGTCCCAGAAAGGGGGATCGCCACCGACTAGCCCGGGCAACTCGATCGAAGCGAGCGGTGTATGCAGCATAGCGCTACCGCGCGGGATGTAGGTCTTGCGGATGAAGCGGCGCTTCGCCACTCGGCTGCTGCCGACCTGGATGACGCCGTCGGGCGGCATGCCATTCCAGTTGGCTGCGTAATCCTTCTCGCGCTGGTCGGCTTCCGCCTGGCGGTCTTCTGCAAACGGGGTCACAGTGCCAGCGTGTACCCAGAGCGAAACTTCCTTCTCGCTGATGATCTTCTCGTCGGTGCCCGGCCGGCGGCGCACCACGATTTCTGCAGGAAGCAAGGGCGGCGCATCCGCGGGCAGTCGGCGGTTGGCTTCCTCAACAGCCACGTCGGCCTCCGCTAGGGTACGGATCAAGCTGACAAGACGCTTGGCAAGCTCGGGGTATTCCTTCCGAAGCATCTTGCCGGCGGCGTCTGACTTGGCCTTGGCAGCGTCATATCTGGCGCGCAGCTCGCTCTCGGTTGCTGCAGCCTTCGCCAACTCTAAACGCTTGGTGAGTTCCGTCTTGGCAGCGTAGGCGCGCTCAACGTCTCGGTTTGCTGACGCGATCTTCGCCTCGATCGCCTCGACGTCTTTGTCGGTGCCGTCCAACAGGACTCGGCGGCGCTCGACCTCAAGGTTCTCTGCCGCAGCCTCCAATCCCTCAATGTCGAGGGCGTCGAGCGTAGCCTGCAGCTGCTCAACGGTGTTGGACTGGCCACGCATGGACTTCAGGATTGCCTGCATATTCATCTGATTTCGCACCTTCAGGGCTGATCAATGCAGCCAAGGTGGCGGGCGAAACGCGACAAACGAAGTGGGAAAAACGCGACAAACGCGACAAACGCGACAAGGTTATCAGCGGATGCCCAGCCGCGCCTTCGTCTTGGAGATAGAGACGAGCCAGCCACCACCGTGTTTCCAGGCAAAGCACTCATCACGCTGGCACCAGGATCGGATCAGTTCCTTCGATTTGCCGAAGCGCTTCGCTGCTGTCGAAATCTCAATCCATTCCAGCCCGATGAGATCCGGTCGCCGCTCGGGCTCGGAAGGGATCGTTGGAGGCCGCACCGGCTCAGCTTTGGGGCCCGCGCCAACGTAACGGCGCAGCTCCGCCAATGCTGCGTCCGTTGTCGCCATCGCAGCTTCTACCGCGGCGACGTAGGCCTCGAGTTGGGGATCTGGAGGGCCGCCGGTCATGACCTCGCCCCCGGTCGATCCGTCGCAGGAACAAAACCCTCGAGCGCCGATTGGTTTCCTGAAGGGACCAGAAACCCGGAGTCGGGAAGATGGTCGAAATCTTTAGCTTTGAACTCGCGAAGGCCCGCCTGCGCGTCAATCGAGCCGAGCGCTCTCTCAACCGCTCGAATGAGTTGTTGGACCAAGGTGGCGGCAACGTCGCCGTGAACCTCTCCCTCTGCGATCGGATCAGATCCCAGCAACGACGAGTCGCCGAGGCACGAGAGCGACTGATGAAGCTCAATACCATTCCGCGCTATTGAGCAGCGACCGCCTTTCTGGTCGACGTCACACGTGAGGACCGTGGAGAGGCGCGCTGTCACTCGTCGCGGCCCTCTGGCCAGCGCCTCCACCATTCCCTTTCAAGGATTGACGCCACGAGGTCGCCGGCCGGTGTCCGCGGCGCGTTGTGCGCGGCCGCATGCTCCTGCAAGAATGCAGCCTCGGGCATTCGCTCTGCGGCTTCGGACAGGCAACCGAGAGCGGTTTCGATCCATGCAGCGGCAGAGCGGTAGGCGTTCATGCGCGCCTCCGCAGAGGCACGATGTGCGGCGGGTTGTTCGGCTGCTGCATGTGCCGCTCCCGCCACATGCGTTTGGCGACGCCGGGAATAGCGCTGATCACCTTTGCCGTCGGCCGAGCGGCGGCCCATGCAAAGAGATCGAGCTGGTCGGGGTGAACTTTCCTGCGCTTGGTCATGCCGCGAACTTCCTCTGCTGCTCGACCATGGCGGGCGTCAGGGTGCCAGCCATCATGTGCCGTCGTAGGACCTTCATCACGCCAGGCGAAAGTGCGTGGCCGGCCGCTAGCTTCTCCAGCAATCCGGTCGCTTCGGTTTCACTCGCCGGCACGGGATACGGAACATCATCAGGACTATTGGGGAGGGCAGAGCCAGCCTTGATAGGTTGGTCTCTCTCTTCAGAGCCTAGTTCTGTAGCCATCCGGCGAAGACCGCAGTCGTGCGTATCCGGCTGCCATGAGCCCCTGACCCACTGCGGTGCTGGGTCAAGGTTTCGATGGTGAGAGGCGATGATATTCTTCGAGGAGGAGTTTGACCTCC